>JAKOXM010000058.1 GCA_029781095.1 Bacteroidota bacterium | reverse complement strand
CCTGTTCCCGGCGTAATGACAACGAAGGTCGGGGTCCCCTGAAACGGCCCGAATGTGCCGTTTTTGTAGGGTGTAACCGCAGCAAGGCTGCCGCCGTCGGCGCCTGCAGCCGGCATCGTCAGATTTTTGGAACTCAGGTAACTGGCCACCACGGGGTTCGTATCCGCGCTTTTATCACTCAGCAGCATAAATTCCACCTGGCCCGAATAGGTTGACTGCATGGATTGGTACAAAGCCTGCAAGTATGGCGCATGCGTGGCACAGGGCGGGCAGGTAGTGAAGAATATTTCCAGTACCACAACTTTCTGCTGACTTACATAATCCTGGTACAGATTGCGAACCTGGCCGTCACTGGTAGTAACCGTAAAATCCGGAGCAGTGGCCGCCCGGATCGAGGAAAACAGTAGAAGAAAAACCGGAAGGGAGTAAAATTTTTTCATGTATACGGGAATTTGAAAATTCAAAAATACTCTTTTATCAACAGAAGCGCAAATGCAAACAATTCCAAAAAAGGGCGTCACCAAAGTCGTTCTCTTGTTAATTTTGCGTCATGATCCGTCGTCTACCGGTTTTTGCAAGCCTGATACTTGCAGCCCTGCTGTTTTCTTTTTCCCGGTCCACATTCCTCAACGTCGAGCAACTCGGCGAACGCCTGTTTTTCGATCCGATCCTTTCGCTGGACAGTACAATTAGTTGTGCGTCCTGCCATATTCCGGCATTTGCCTTCGCCGACACTGCGCGGGTTAGCAGAGGTGTCGGCGGCAGGCTCGGGCGGCGCAACGCCCAGGGCATCACCAATATGTCGGCCCGTGACCATTTTTTCTTCGACGGGCGCGCTGAAACGCTTGAGCAGCAGGTGCTTATGCCCATTCAGGATACACTTGAAATGCGGGCGACACCTGAACTTGTGGTATATCGGCTGCAACATCATCCGGAATACGCTGACGCGTTCAGGCAACTATTTGGCAAACAGGCAGATATGAAAATGCTGGCAACGGCACTTGCCGCCTATGTCCGCACGCTGGAAACCTCCGATACGCCTTTTGACCGCTGGATGCAGGATCAACCGGGAGGCATGACAGCGGCGGCTGTGCGGGGACGGCAAATTTTTATGAATAAAGGCAAGTGTTTCGACTGCCATTTCTCGCCCGATTTTACGGGTGATGAATTCCGCAACATAGGCCTTTTCAACGGAAAAAATCTGAACGACCAGGGACGTTTTGCCATCACCCGTGACAGTGCCGATCTTGGAAAATTTAAGGTGCCGGGGCTCCGGAATGTGGCGCTCACGGCGCCTTATATGCACAACGGCATGTTTCGCACCCTGGAAGAGGTTATCGAGTTTTATGACATGCCGGATAAATTTGTAAACGACGCCATTGCGCGAGACACGCTGCTTGCTTTGCCTTTGGGACTCACAGATCAGGAAAAATCCGACCTGAAGTCATTTCTGGAAGCATTAACAGACGACAGGTTTGTCCGTTGAACGTCCCGGAAACGACAGTTTTTGCATTTTCAGATATCCTTTGTCATCTTTCCAATTATATGAATGTTTTAGGTTAAGTACTTGGATTTGGTACTTAAAAACAACAAAGAAACTATGGAAGACAAAAAGCAGCAATGGAATGAACTGACGCCGGAGGAAAACTACGTCATCGCTCAAAAAGGGACGGAACGCGCCTTTACCGGTGAATACTGGAACCACAAGGCGGCCGGGACTTTTATATGCAGGAGGTGCAATGCGCCTCTGTACAAGTCATCGGACAAGTTTGACAGCGGATGCGGCTGGCCCTCATTTGATGACGAAATCCAGGGCGCAGTCGTCCGGCATACGGATAATTCGTTTGGGATGAAACGGGTTGAGATAGTGTGCGCCAATTGTGGCGGACATCTTGGCCATGTGTTTGAGGGAGAGCGCTTTACGCCAAAAGATACGCGGCACTGCGTGAACTCCCTATCCATCCGGTTTGTTCCGGAGGGAAAATCAGCCTCCTAGTTTTTGGCGACTTCCTGTTTGTCAACTTTTCCGATAAGTGCCAAAGGCACAGACTGGGAAGGGTCGAAATTGGTAACAACGGTTACGATCCGGTAGAAATCGCCTTCGCGCTGCCCGTCGTAGATAGCTTTTATCACACCGGTCTTGCCGGGTTGAATGGGTTCCCGTGTCCAGTCAACGGAGGTGCAATGGCAACCGCTGCGCACATCCAGAATGATCAGGTTTTCGTTGCTGATGTTTCTTACTTCGAATTCTCCCACAACCGGTACGCCGAAATTTACCTTGCCGGCGTCGACCTGACGGTTTACCCATTCCACTTTCCCCGCATTCTGGGAAGTGTCTTCCGCTTTCAACTTTTGGGAAAACAATTCGGAGACCGCAAGTAAAGCGAACAAACAGAGAAGCGGGCGAAGCAACTTTTTCATAATGATGGATTTGTGTCAATGAAATCAAACACCAAGCCAATTTTCCATTTCTCCTGAGAAAGGAGGTTTTTATAAAATAAACGAGGTTGTCCCGTAAGCAAATCGGTATATACGTGCTTGCTTACAGAACAACCTCGTCGCAATGGCAATAATTATCGCTGCACTACAATTTTAACAGTCTTGATTGTTTCGCCTGCGCGAATCTGAAGCTGATATACCGCTTCAGGCAATTGGCCGTAATCCAGTTTGCGCACGAGGGTGCCCGTGCCAAAATCGGCTGTTTCGCGTTTTATCACCTGTCCCAATTCATTGAGCAGTGTAAATTCTATTTCCGACTGCGGCAGGCCGTTCATTTCAACCGTAAAGGCGCCCGTATTCGGGTTCGGATACAAATTGAATTGGTTCAGCCATGCCGGATCCCTCGTGCCGACCGTGACCACGATCACCTGCTGGAGTGTACCGGCGCCACAAATATTGACGGCAGTCAGTTCCACTGTGTAGGTGCCGGGCGCAGCATATGTATGCACCGGATTTGTTTCCGAACTGTTGGTTCCATCTCCAAAATTCCACAAATAGGTGGTAGCGTTCATGGATAAATTGGTAAACGTAACTGTTCCCTGATCCGCAGTAAAACTGAATCCCGTGGATGGAACGGATTGTACTGTTACCAGATTCGTCAGGGTCAATGTATCGGCTCCGTACTGATTGGTTACGATCAAGGTAGCCGAATAAACGCCTGGCGACGAATAAGTTACCGATGGATTTTGAATATCAGAATTTCCGGGGTTGCCGCCCGGAAACGCCCATTGCCACGAAGTGGGGTTGCCTGCCGACTGATCGATATAATTGACCATAAGCGGCGCGCAGCCATTGTTTTCGCTTACAGAAAAACCTGCCAGCGGGGCAGTGCCCAATATCTCGATAGTGGACGAAAAGACAACCGTTCCGCAAGGATTTGTGGCTTCCAGTGTTACGGTGAATGTTCCCGTTGTGCCGTAATTGTGCGTCGGATTGGTTTCCGTGCTTGTACTTCCGTCACCAAAATTCCACTTATAGGTATCTGCATTGATGGAAGTATTGGTCAGCACAACCGATAATCCGGCGGTCTGTGAATTGAATCCGGCGACAGGCAGGCCATTTACGGTAATGGATGCCGAAGTCGTATCGCTTCCTGCACTGTTTGAAGCAATCAGGGTTACGGTATAAGTGCCTGGCTGGCTCCATACGGCAGAGGGGTTTGCCTCGTTAGAAGAACCCGGCTGGCCACCCTGAAAAGTCCATTCAAAATTCGTGGCATTTGCACTGGACTGATTTGTAAACTGCACGGTAAAGGGCGCGCAGCCTGCCAAACCAGTTGTTGTAAACGCTGCGGCGGGAGGCAGAACAATTACTACAACCTGAGTAAAAGTAGTTGATCCACAATTGTTTGTAGCAGTCAGCGTAACAGTATACGTGCCGTCGGCAAGGTATGTGTGCGTCGGATTCGCCAGCGAGCTGTTGCTGCCGTCGCCAAAATTCCAGATGTAGGATGTCGCATTCTGGCTGCTGTTGGTAAATGTGGCCGTGGCGCCGTTCACCCCGGCGCTGAAATTAGACACAGGCGGGGCGAGAACAGTGATAAAGCCGGGCTGCGTATAAGTGCTGCTGCCACCGGCAGATGTTGCAACCAGCGTGACGTCGTAAACGCCGGGCGTGTTATACACCACAGTCGGGTTTTGCGCTGTCGAACTCGACGGCGAACCGCCGGGAAAACTCCATTGCCAGGATGTGGTGTTGCCGGATGACAGGTCCTGGAAAACGACCGTCAATGCTGCACATCCGGTCGTTGTATTCGCCGTAAATCCTGCCGTCGGGGCAGTAATGATTACCACGTTTTGGGTGAAAGAGACCGTACCGCAGGGCCCGGTTGCCGTGAGCACAACGGTATAGGTGCCGTCTGCAGCATAGGTATGGCTCGGATTCGTCAGCGTGCTCATGCCGCCGTCACCAAAATTCCAGGAATAGGAAGTTGCATTGGCCGAAGTATTGGTAAATGCAGCCGTGGAACCGCTCACATTGCTGGTAAACCCGGCAGTGACCGCAGGATTTACTGTGATAAGGTTTGTTTGCGTGGCCGTATTGGAGCCTGCACCATTGCTGACTGTCAGCGTCACGGAATACGTACCCGCTGCACTGTAAACAACTGAAGGGTTTTGCTGTGTCGAGCTTGACGGCGTACCGCCCGGGAATTGCCAATTCCATGACGTGGTGTTGGCAGAAGAAGTGTTCGTAAACTGCACCGTCAGGGGGCCGCAACCGCTGGTCGGGCTTGCCGTGAATCCTGCTGTAGGCGGTGTTGCAATGGTAACTGTATGGGTTATGGTCACGGTGCCACAAGGCCCGGTAGCCGCCAGGGTCACGGTATAAACACCATCGGCAGCATAGGTATGGGTCGGGTTCGAAAGCGTACTCATACCACCGTCGCCGAAATTCCAGGAATAAGAAGTGGCATTTGCAGACGAGTTGGTAAATGTAGCAGTCAAACCATTAACAGTGCTGCTGAAAGCGGCCGTTGGGGCAGCGTTCACCGTAATATAATTGGTTTGCGTGGCTGTATTCGAACCCGTGCTGTTGCTAACCGTAAGTGTTACGGAATACGTTCCCGGAGTACTGTAAACAACGGAAGGATTTTGTTGTGTAGAGCTTGACGGCGTACCGCCCGGGAATTGCCAGTTCCATGACGTGGTGTTGGCCGAAGAGGTGTTTGTAAACTGCACCGTCAGGGGGCCGCAACCGCTGGTCGGGCTTGCCGTGAATCCTGCCGTGGGCGGTGTCGCAATGGTTACCGTCTGTGTCGTTGTGACCGTGCCGCAAGGCCCGGTAGCCGATAAAGTAACGGTGTAAACTCCGTCAGCGGTGTAGGTGTGTGTCGGGTTCAAAAGCGTACTCATGCCACCGTCGCCAAAGTTCCAGGAATAGGATGTGGCATTCTGGGATGTATTGGTGAAAGTGGCGGTCGAGCCATTGACGCTGCTGGTAAATCCGGCGGTCGGTGCGGCATTTACTGTAATAAAATTGGATTGAGTTGCGGTATTGTTCCCGGCATTATTGCTTACCGTGAGCGTCACGGAATACGTTCCGGGGGTATTATAAACCACCGACGGATTCTGTTGTGTCGAACTGGAGGGTGTGCCGCCGGGAAACTGCCACTCATACGTGGTCGGGTTGCCTGTTGACTGGTTGGTAAATTGAACGGTCAACGGACCACAACCGCTCGTGGGCGTCGCTGTAAAGGCCGCCACAGGAGGAACCGAAACGATTACCGTTTTGCTGATATTGGTTGATCCGCAATCATTGGTAGCCGTCAGGATAACGGTATAGACGCCTGCATTGTCATATGTATGCACAGGGTTTGTTTCCGTGCTGGTGGCCCCGTCGCCGAAATTCCACAAATAGGAAGTAGCTCCGGTCGTTGTATTGGTGAAGGTAGCGGTCAGGCCATTCGTAGTGAACGTGAAATTCGTTGTCGGAACGGTTTTTACGTGGATGTAGTTGGTTTTTACCGTTGTGCTGGATCCCGAGTTATTGGAAACCGTCAGAGATACATTGTAAAAACCCGGCGTTTGGTAAACTACGATCGGATTTTGCTGGTTAGACTGACCGGGTATTCCGCCCGGGAACGACCAGACGAATGTAGAGGCGTTGACGGACGACTCATTCATAAACTGCACAGTAAAAGAAGCGCAGCCTGTGGTCGGCGAGCCGCTGAAATCGGCCGTTGGAGCCGTATTGACCAAAAATGTTTTAGTGGAGGAACCGCATTCATTAAAGGCGGTCAGTTTGACAACATACAATCCTGCCTCCAGGTATGCATGAAACGGGTTTTGCTCATCACTGGTATTGCCGTCGCCAAAATCCCAGGCATACATGGTCGCGTTGCTGGATGTGCTGGTAAACTGGACGCCAAGTCCATCGACTACATATGTAAAATTGGCGACCGGCAGCGGCTTGACAACCACCTGTTTGGTAATGGAAACCGGACCGCCCACGCCTGCGATAGTCAGTTTTACGCTGAAGGTGCCTGCTACGTTCCAGGTAACAACAGGATTGGTCAGAGTTGAGCCCGGCGGTGTGCCGTTCGGGAAAACCCAGGTCCTACCGGTTATATTGCCGGTCGATTGGTCTGTAAATTGAACAGGTTGTCCCTGGCACGCCGGATCGGGGTCCCAGGTAAAATCGGCAGCCAACGGCGGCGGCGGCGGGCCGCAGGGAGAGAGGCAGCCGCTGTTGATCTTCGGGACAATAAAACTGTTCACTGAACTTATCGAGGCGGAACTCCAGGCCGTGGTTGTGGATACAAACGGACACATAATGTACGTCGGAGAGCCATTCGGGCAGTTATCGTGCTGGCAACTGAAGTTGTGGCCAATTTCGTGCGATGCAAGACAACGCAACAGGTCTGAATTGGAGGAAAAATCCTGTAAGACATGGTATTTATTCGTAGTACACACACTACTCAGGTATGCAACGCCGATCACGTTACCGTCAATATCCCTGTCTGTCCACAATTCGGCGAGATCGAAATTGACGCCGAAGTTTCCGTTGTTTCCCCAGGTTCGGAAACTGGCCAGGAGTACATCCTGATTGGTCGATGGGCTCCATGGGTCTGTCCCGGTCGAAACAAATTGAGTGACGATTACAAATTCAATATCGTGATTAAAATTGCCGGTATAATCAGTATTTACGTCGTTGATCACACCGATATTGTGGTTTTCCACGGCGGTTACGGAGCCATACTTGTTGAACATGAGATGGTCGGAAGCGATGGCCAGTTCGGCCTGATAGCAAGCCTGAAGTTTGGCCTGCGGGCTGTCATCCTGGGCTTGCGTATCGTTCAGTAATTGTTCCGCTTTTTCCTCGCTTTCGAGCAAAGCGCAGGTGCCGTCGATATTGTCCCGGATCACATCATTTCGCTCATAAACCACAAACAGGCTATGCGATGCAGAAGGCTCATAATACCAAAGGGGCTCGATGTAGTAAACGCCGCCATTGGAGCTCACAAAACCATAAATAAATTCGTCGTCCACTGTCAATCGCACAACTCCTCCTCCGTTTGACTCATAACCTTTAAAGGCTTTGTTTTCTTTTGGCGTCGTGACCTGAAGGCCATTGGGCGTAAGTATCTGAAGCGTATAGGTCGGAGGAATGATCCCGCTTGGAACGAGGTTCAGTTTCCATTGATGGTCGCCCAGGTGGAGTTCCGTTTGACTGAAGTCGGGATTGCTTTTGACTGCATCGTTGAAGGCATTGGCATCGATCTGGTATACTTCCCAGTGCAAAAGCCGGTTCTTAAGTGCGGGGAAAGTGATGTCA
>JAKOXM010000055.1 GCA_029781095.1 Bacteroidota bacterium | reverse complement strand
CGGCTCGGAATACGCAATCAAAGGCGACCGCATCTGGGAAATCGATGAAAAACTCATCGAAGTCTGCTACCTGCTTTGGTCTGCCACCCACGACCATCAGTATCTGAGTTCGGCGTTCGAATATAACGAAAAATCAAAATCATGGACGCTTTTCGAGTCGCTCCAGGAATCGAAAGCGATCCGCTTTGCAGGCATCGACAGCAGTTTGCAGCAAAAAGAATACGAACTGCGGGTGGATATCGGCATGCTCGAAAAGCAGATCGCGGAGGAGGAGGCCAAAGGCAATCTCGAGAAAACCGATCATATCGACATCACCAAGCTGAATGCCCGTCTGATTAAAAAAAGGGGCGATCTGAACGATCTGAAAAAATACCTGGCGGAAAATAACGGCGCTTACTACCGCCTGAAATACGGCGAAACGGTAGCGTCGCTGTCCGATCTTCAAAACAGGTTGCAGGCAGACCAGACGGTACTCGAATATTTCACCGGCAGCTTCGCTACCTACATTTTCCTGATCCGCAACAAGGAGGCGCAATTCGTGACTTGCCCATCCGATTCCCTCGCCTTGTATGTCCGGCAGATCCGCAACTGTATCGACTCATCGTTCGATGCCCATGGGATGCGCCTGAAAAGCCGTTATGACCGGCTTGCCGGGCAATATGCCGCGGCTGCTTCAGTCCTTTATCGTAAATTGGTCGGTTGCCTGGACAAATCGGCAGCCATAACAAACCGTGTGATTGTAATTCCCGACGGCATTCTGGGCTATCTGCCGTTCGAATTGTTGCTGGAGAAAGCACCCGCCGATCCTGATTCTTTTAATACACACAGGTATTTCGCCCTTCAACATCAGATCAGCTACAACTATTCGGCCACGCTTTGGCGGGAGATGAGTGATACGGAACTTGCACACTTTAAGCGTGAGTGGCTGGGTATTGCGCCCTTCACCGATAAAGGAAACAATTCCGGCCTGCCGCTCCTTCGCTTCAGCGCCGAAGAGGTTTCCGGCATCGGCTCCAGGTTTAAAGGCAATTCCCTCGTGGGAGCGAAAGCCACCGTTCAGACATTCAGGACGCTGGCTCCGGAAACCCGAATCCTGCATTTCAGTACCCATGCACTTGTAACAGGCAGGAAAAGCATATTCAACTCTTCCCTGGCATTTTTTCCCGCGCAAGGCAGCCCGGCCGAAAAGACCATGTTGTTTATCCGGGATATCTACAACATCCCGCTTCGCGCCGACATGGTGGTACTCTCCGCCTGCAATGCCGGCATTGGCGAACTTGAGCGCGGAGAAGGCATCATCAGCCTCGCGAGGGCCTTCACCTATGCGGGCGCCAAAAGTATCGTGACCACTTTATGGAGCGTCAATGAAGCCAGCACCAAAGACCTGATGATCTGGTTTTATAACAATCTGGACAATGGCGACACCAAAGAAACAGCGCTTTGGAAAGCACAGAAGCAATATCTGGACCAGCAAAAAAACAGCCTGACGGCATCGCACCCTTACTGGTGGGCAGGTTTTATTCCGATCGGCAATATGAATAGCCTGCGCTGAGCATCTGAATAAAATTGGCTATATATTATTGAATATCAATTAATTAAGGTTTTTTGTATTTACTTTTTCAGGGCATTCGGCCGGTAAGACGGCCGGGTGCCCTGATCTTTTTTGCGAAAAAATCTTGACAGGCGGGCAGATTTGACGCATACCGTACATAAATAATAAGCAGAGGGCCGGAGCACGGGACACCATATTATCCGGCAGTTGCGAACAACATTATTTCAAAACAAAAATAAAAAGATAACCATGCATTTTCCAGATAGCGTACCCGCCATTTTAGTGCTGTTCGGGCTGGGTGTATTTGCATACGGGATGAACTGGCCGGTTTCAATCCCGGGGTTCCTGGCGCCTCCGCTCGGCCGTTCCTACATTACCATACTCCTCGGTATCATTTCTATTATCTCGGGAATGTGGACCTGGTATTATGAACACCATAACAAGACCAATCAGGAGGTACCCCAGGGCAAGTGCGCCAATTTGCCGCAAGACAGGGCGCTGGAAGTCGACCTCGACCTGGTAGCCCAGCTGGATTATCCGGTGGTATTGCCCGACAATACCGCCTCCAGTCTGGATTCCGCCTTTTACGAGCGGCAAATGGCAAATGCCATGAATTTTGCACGCGATTCGGTGGCCCGGGTATACGGCAGGAAATTCGGGTTGAGCCCCACCACGCTCCGCTCGCTTTCACAAGACCTCGATACGTTCATCTCTTTCTACAGATATCGCAAGTGCCGGGATACTGTCACCTTGAAATGTTCCCTGGTGGTGGTACTTGTTTACCCGCTCAACCCCGTCGGGCAGATGAAGGCGCTGTCCGAATCGTTCGACGTTCCATTGAAAGCAAACAAAGAGATCACGACCGATAATATCCGTTTGCCGGCAGGCATCAGTTTCGCAACGCCGGATATCAACTTCGAGCGGGCGAAATACAGACCCTCGGACGAGCAAAAACTAAAACTGGCCAT
>JAKOXM010000050.1 GCA_029781095.1 Bacteroidota bacterium | reverse complement strand
CGTAATGTTCGCCGGGGGCGTAAACAGGAAAATGTCACTTTGTTTCGAACAACTGCTGGTACAGCCGTTGGCGTCGGTAACCGTAACGGAGACGATATAGCTTTGGAGATAATTACCTGCAGTCACTGCAACCGACTGTCCGGTTGTGGAACCCGGGATCGAGCCGTTGCCACTGATACTCCAGCTGTATGCACTCATGCCGGCAGGAGCAGTATAAATGTTACCCGCAGAGTTGTTGCAAACGTAATCAGGCCCGTTAACACTGCAGGCAGGTGCCGAAAAAGTACCGACTGTAACCTGTGTGGTGGCGCTGAAACAGCCATTGGCGTCCATGATCACCACATTATAGGTGCCCGCAGCCAAACCTGTGAAGGTGGCCCCCGATTGGTAGTTGGCGCCGTTGTCCTTCGAATAGGTATATGGCCCGACGCCGCCGCTCTCGCCCGTTATGGCGATTTGCCCGCTGGTGCTGCCCGAACAGGTATTGGTTGGCGTGGTATTGAACGTAATTGTCGGGCAGGGAGGGGAATACGATCCGTTACTTACCGGATCTGACTCGTTACCATTGATAATTGTTTCTGAAGATAGGGATTGGGCAAATAGCACCGTAAATGAAAACAGTAACGCAAATGCACTTTTCGACATTAGCCGGTATGTTATTAGTGAATAAATCCCCTGCTGCGCGCGGGTGTGGAGATGAGAAAATCGGAAAAGGGATTCGGGATTAGTGCATTAAACGCCTTTTGGGAATTTGCGCCTTCCACTGCCAAAACAGATTAGGATAAAATTTAAAGATGCCAAGATAAGTGCTCCGGGATTTACTTTTCAAATGTTGCCTTAATAAATCAGGGCAATATATTGCCCTGCAAGGTCTGTAAAAACAGACAGGATTTTCAGGATCAACAGGAATTTTGCTTTTCAAAATGAAAGGCAACCTGTCAAGTGTGAGGTCAAAATCCTGCTGACCCCGAAAACCCTGTCCCTACTCTTCCAAACCGGGTCTCGAATGCTGCCGGCTAGCGCAGTATCACCATCTTTCTGCTTAGCACCCCAAACGGCGTTACCAATTCGCAGGTCAATACGCCGGTAGCGCTGATCCCTCCCAGTTGCAGTATCTCGTTGTTTTTGCCGGCCCGGTATGCATCGCCAATTCTGATCAACTCCCGCCCGTTCACGTCAAACACGCGCAGTTGCGCCTCGCAAGCCACGGGCAGGGTGAACGATACCGTCGTTTCTTCCCGGAACGGGTTTGGCCATACTTCCATTTGCATGCCGGAGTCAATCACAGGGCCGCTCGTACCCGTTGTTTCCACAAACTTCAATTGCACGCCCGATTCCGCCAGGGTGCTGTTGTATGCATAACCCGGCAGCACGGCATTATTCAAATGCAGGGCTTCGCTCAATTTGCCGCCGCTTTGCAATACCTGGAATGTCAGCGTAAATACAGGCGCCGCCTCTTCTACGGCAATGCCCGTTGCCTGCGACCATACAATGCGTATTTGCCCCGCATCAATCTGATAGGTGCCGAAATGATCGAGGGTAAGCGGGATCGCTGTAGACGGTTGAATATCAAGAATTTGTAATTTTGAAACATCAAATTGAAGAGCAAACTGGAGGGCAGCAAGGTCTGCGTACGAATCGGCTGCAAATGTCACCGCGACCGGAGTTCCTGCTTCCAGTTCCCTGTTTTCCGTGCGCAGCACGAAGGGCGTTCCTGCTCCGAAATTCGAAGGATCGGCAAAGGCCGTTACGACGTCTCCCGTCTTGATACCAAAGAAGTCCTGATCCGGCATACTGCCGCTTACACCCGTCAGCACGATTTTCTCGGCAAGGCTCCAGGGTGGAAGACTCAGCACGGGCGTCGTCGGTGTGAAACGCCAGGAGGTCTTGAACTGATTCAACGCAGAAGGGTTGCCGAGCAGGGACTGGTTGATGATCGTCGCGTCGAGCGAGGAAATGGAATTGCTCTTGTTTACGTCAGCCGCGATCAGTTTGTAGGGGCTGGTGATCGGAATGCTTCCGGCTACATGCTGCTGGATGGCAGCTGCATCCGCGGAGGTGATACCGTTAAGTTTGTTGATATTCTTGGTGGGTGTGATGGTGAAATTTGAACCGGAAGTTACTGTAAACGAATAAGTTCCATTCAACGGTGTCGTGACTGTGGCCGACTGGTCGCCGGTAAGTTTCACGGTCGCGTCTTTCACACCGCTTGTGCCATCGTTTTCCCAGATGATGTTGCCGCTGATGATGGACGAACAACTGCCCAGCGTTACCTCCACGTTAACCGGGGCGCTTTCGCAGAGAAAATCGTCCTTTACCCGCACCGGATAAATCCCGGCGGACAACCCGGTGAATGTCGCCGAACCGGAATAGCTGGCGCCGTTGTCAATCGAATACATGAAGGGCGCTGTGCCGCCCGTAACATTGCTTATGGTTATTCCGCCGTCCAGCGCGCCCGAGCAAGATTCGGCAGCAGGGGTGGCCGAAAAGGTTACGTTGCACATGGAACAGGAAACCGAACCCCCGGGGCTGTAAAATCCGCTGCCACAGCCATCGCATTCCGTGGAGCCCGTGCTGCTGCTGTATGTGTTGACAGGGCAAGCCAAACACTGGACGGAACCGGTCACATTACTGAAATAACCCGCCGGGCATGACTGGCATTCCGTCTGGCCTGTCAGGTCGTTGTATGTGCCCGCGGGGCAAGGCGTACAGGACGTCGCGCCCGATACGTTGCTAAATTTACCCGCCGGGCATGACTGGCACTCCGTCTGGCCTGTCAGGTCGTTGTAGGTGCCCGCGGGACAGGATTGACACGCAATTGCGCCAACGGTGTTGTTGAACGTACCCGCCGGGCATGATTGGCATTCCGTCTGGCCTGTCAGGTCGTTGTATGTGCCCGCGGGACAGGAATGGCACGCAATTGCCCCAAGGGTGTTGTTGAACGTACCCGCCGGACACGATTGGCATTCCGTCTGGCCCGTCAGGTCGTTGTAAGAACCCGCGGGGCAAGGCGTACAGGACGTCGCGCCCGATACGTTGCTGAATTTACCCGCCGGACACGATTGGCATTCCGTCTGGCCTGTCAGGTCGTTGTATGTGCCCGCAGGGCAGGGCGTACAGGACGTCGCACCCGTTATGTTGCTGAATGTACCCGCTTCACAGGCGATGCAACTCGTTTGTCCCGGCTGATCCTGATACGACCCGGCAGCGCAGTTCAGGCAAGCCACGGAACCCGTGACATTGCTGTATTTGCCGGGAGGGCACAGATACGTGTTGATGCCGTCCGGACAATAACTGCCCGCCGGACAAGGCTGGCAACCGATGATCACGGATTGGCCGTTGCGGATTTCCGTGACGGGGAAGTAGCCCGGCTCGCAATTGCAGGTGGTCGTATTGAAATTGGATATACCCGAAACGGCCAGCGGGCAGGCGTCGCAGGCGTCTCCGATGCCATCGATGTCGGTATCGGCTTGCGTTTCATTGGTATTGTTCGGACAATTGTCGCAAAAATCGGGATAGGAATCACCGTCGCTGTTCGGGTTATTGAGGTTGGCATTGCCCGGAGTAATGCAACTCAGTTTGAAATCGCTGTTGTTCTGGTTGGTATCGTTGCCGTCAGGTACACGGGAAAGGCCCACACCGGCAGTCGTGTTGTTGTCGATTAGCCCTGTGCCCGAGCCTTCCACGGCGCCGGGGACGGAACCTTCATAACTCAGGGCATCCACGAGAATCGTGTTGCCAAGCAGTAAACGTATGGCATCCGGCGCGCCGTTTTGAATGCGGTCGGTAAGCGCGCCGGTAAAATTGAAATCGCAGTTTGGCACCGTCGAGCCGTTACCGCAGATCACAAAATAATCGCCTGCCGCGAGGTTGACATTGGGTAAATCCACAGTTGCATAAACGCTGTTGGCGCCCCCGTCGACCAGTTCGAGTTTATAATTATCGAGGTTGACCGGGCCCGAGCCCACGTTTTTTAATTCGATGAACTCCATATTGTCGGTCCCCACCTGGTCGTAATCCACTTCGTTGATCACGATGGTGGCCGGGTAACAGACGCCGGGGCTGTTGAAAAAAGCATCGCGCTGACCGCCGCCGCCCGCGTTGGCATTGAACAAGCGCAACTGGTGGACGCTCTGGCCGCCGGCAGGGTTTTTCAACGATCCGGAATAGTTCGTGGTTGTGCCGCCGTTGATCTGCGTGACCTCCAGTTGGTAAGCGGTGGCAGACGTAAGCTTGATGTTCAGGCTCAGGCCCTCATCGGTAAATCCGACGCTGGTGTTGTGCGCCCCGGCGAGATCGTTGTACTGGTAAAAACTGGTGTTGCCCACAAAATAGAATTCGAGCAGGTTTTCGCCGCTGCTGTTTTGCAGGCCAAATCCGACCGTGCTGCCGTTATCGATCCAGCCGTTGTCCATTTTCAGGCTGAAGGTCGCGCCGGGGACCAGGTCGACGGTGAACGGGCGCACTGCCGAAGAAAGGCCGCCGCTGTTGGCATAAAAACCGAATGCGCTGCCTGAAGTGTTGATATCGCCGTCGCCATTGCCGTCGCCGTCGCCATTGGCGGCAGAGTTGCCAATAAAAAATCCGGCGCTACCCGAATTGCTGGCCGGAGAAAGTTGCCAGGCGCTGAATCCTGTTCCGCCGTTGTCGCTGTTTTGCCAGCCGTCGTTATAGGCGGAGTTCGAGGCGTTGTCGCCGGGGCAAAACGCCTGATTGACCGCTACCTGTGTATTGAATGCAACAATGCGGGAAATTCCATTGCAACTAAAGTTCCCTCCTGCCGTAGTTGTCACGGAAAAGGTGGAAAAATTGCCATTTCTGTTTGGGGAATTCGGGCGTTCGGGTGAAAAGTTGAACATATTGCCGGATGCCGCGTATTGTACGGTGCCGATTTCAATTTCCGATGCGGCGCTTTGATCGTATACAAACACGCGAAATGCTTCTCCGCCGGCCAGCCCGTTTGTCGAAGGCGAGCCCAGCGCTTCAATAATCATGTCATGCGTGCCGTCCCAGCGGAAACCCTGTCCTACCCTGCCTATACCGACTACCTGCCCGGCGGCGTTTTTAACCGCTACCTCGTCGCCCGCGGCTATGGGTGCGCCATTTACGATCAGGTTGTTTGCGTCGGCCGTACAAACAGCGATAAAATGCGGACAGCCGCCCGGCGTGGCATCCATGTTAAAATGGCTGGCAGCCGTACCGGCAGATCTGGGATAAAGCCCAGTTACCGACCACCAGGAATAATCGCGCGGCTGGGCCGCGATCAGCGCCCGGGAGTCGCCGAACGCCTGGGTTGTCTTGAACAGATATCCGTCTGAATAATCCTTCAGGTATTTGTTTGTGAATGGCGTATTCACCCATACGGCGTGTTCCTTCGCCGGGTCGTCGTTCAGGCCAAGCACGAGGCCGTCGCCGGCGCCTCCGGTCAAACCGTCGCGACGCATGGCAAACATGTTGCCGCCGTCGTTACCGGGGGTGTATTGCGCACCTGCATTCCAGTCGCCACCCATGTGCTGGATGTGGTCGGATGTGCCCTTTGCCATGGCAGCCCTGAGTGCCATTTCCCACTTGATGTCTTTTGAAAGTCCGTACCAGTACCAGTCTTTCCAGAATACCACGGGCCTGCCTTCGGCAGCCAGAAGGAACGGATAACCCATGTCTTCCTTGTCCGAAACTACGGGGTCATTGTCCGGTTCGGTATTGAATTTCAGGCAGGCGCCGCCGTACGGGATCGCGCAACCCGTGTTATCTTCCACATAACCCGTGCGATCGGTGTCGTGGCTTTCAAGCCAGGTGGTCACGTCGTCGCCGGTCATGCTGGTCGACCACACCAGACCGGCGTTGCCCAGGGTATTGTACAAATCGGTGGTACCGGAAGTGTTATTTAGTACGGACTTCAATGCACCACGCAGCGGAAAGTCGAACAGTGAGATTTTGGCCGGTTTGGAGCCGCTGTTGGGGCTTGTCTCCACGGCATTGTGATAACTGACAAGTGCCGATGAATTGTATTCGAATGATTCCCCTATGGCATAGGGTTGCGCGCCGTTTTTCGTTTCTACCAGAAATTTTGCAATGTACCAGGGGTCGATGTGTTTTACGGCATCGAGCCGCAGTTCGTCGTAACCCACGTTGTTTACGAGCCAGCGGCCCCACATGATGAGCGAATCACCCATGGAGCCCGTGATGATCGGATCGCCGAAAAACCAGCTGCCCGGTGTGCCGTCCGCGTTGGTCGGCGGAAAAGCATCTGCCTCGTTAAAATGGCAGATATCTTCAAAAAATATCCTGTTGTGGTAGTCTGGGTTCAGGTCGGGGTGCTGGTTGGTCGGGTGTACATGCTGTGGGCCACCGGGTATACGGTTGCTTGGCGGCATGAATACGTTGTAGCCGCTGCCAAACCCGTTGACCTGATATGGCGCTTCTGCGTCGGCGCCACCGCGGTGGTTGAGCACCACATCAGCCATCACCTTGATGTTATTGGCGTGCATGGCGCTTATCATGGCGTCCAGTTGTGCCCGGCTGCCATGACGGGTACGGGTTGTGCCTTTGCTCAGGTAGGAACCGAGGTCGAAATAGTCGTACATGCCGTAACCCATATCCCATACGCCCGCGAAACTTTTCGTCGGAGGCGGTGTCCAGACCGTACTGAAGCCTGCAGCGGACAACTGCGGCGCCACCGTCGCCAACGTATCCCACCAGATACCGCCCGAAGTGGTATTGGTCACGTCGCCCGGATGGGTATTCCAGTAGAAGCCCTGCATGATCACATCCTGGGCGCGGCTGGATTGTGAAAGAAACAAACATGCTAAAAGCAGGAGGCCTGAGGAAAGGGAGCGGGTAACCGAAGGTTTCATACGTTTTGCCTTTATTTAAAAATGAAGCTGCGGGTGGTAAATATAAATCAAAATAAATGGGGCAACCCTTCGGCTGCCCCCCCAATATTTTTCAAAAATCGCCTTGTATTCAATCTTTCAAACCTGCAATAATCAGCAATCACGCAATTAACATTCGTCAATCATAGCCGCAATAATATCGCAGATCGCTGATAATCAGCAGAATACTCCAATTACTTCGTCTGGATCATCTTCTTCGTAGCCGCATCTGTTGCGGTTTCGAGTTTGTAGTACATCAAACCCGTTGTGTTCAACAGTGCGCGGTCGATGGCAATGGCATTGTAGCCTTTGCCAAACTGACCCGTCTGCGTGAACAGCATGCGGCCCGTCTCGTCGTAAACCGTCAGCGTTGCTTCCGTTGCCTCAGGCAGGTGGAAGCCTACCATCGTCTTGTTTACAAACGGGTTCGGCTGGTTCTGGTACAATTCGAAGCCTACACCGGCGATCACTGCACCACCCTGGCCATTGAAGCGGAACGCTACGTCCATTCGGTTGTTCGACTGGCTGTATGCTTCTGCACGCGTGATCCGGCTCGATACGCCCAGCATCTCGCTGAGTTTGCCCGATTTCTTCGCACGGAATGTCACCGTGAATTCTCCGGCGCCATCGATCGATGTCGTCAGGGC
>JAKOXM010000027.1 GCA_029781095.1 Bacteroidota bacterium | reverse complement strand
CAGCCTTTCTCGCCGGCACATGGACCATCAAGCGTGACGGCACAAACAGTGACATCACGTTTGCCTTGAATGGCCAAGGGGCACTGCGCTATGCCATAAATGGAGGCGCAACCAAACAGGCTATACTGATCGGCCAGGCGCTCCGCCTGAAAAACTACCCGAGCACTGGATCGGACGTGGACCTGTATGCACTGCCTGGCGGTGTGTGGGTAGATGCCACCAGGGCGGTGGTGCTGCGGCCACCGGGAAACAATAGCCCGCTGAACAGGGCTGCCACGCAGCCGCCAAAAGCCTCGAAGAAGGGGTAACTAAAAGAAAATTACCTGGATGATGAGTTGCAACCCTGCGCTGAAAAGTGTGGGGTTTTTGCGTCCTACCCGCGCGGGTGAGGTGGGTAGATTTTTGTGGCAGTTATGGCAATCGACACTTTACAGCAAGACCGCTGGCTTCGCAGCCGACCTACCGCACCGGGTATTCAATCCGGAAGCATAGATGCCGAAAACGGCATACTACACAACGTGGTGATGGTGCAGGAAGGCGAAGCAAAAGGTCATGGCGTGCATCTCGACGCAGCATTCATAAACGACATCGTCGCCTATGATGTGCAATATTTCTCCAACAGAGGACTGAAAGCCAGATTCGGACACCCATCGGCAAGCAGCGAAACAATGGGCACACAGATGGGTGTATTTAAAAACTTCCGCGCCAGAAAGTCGGAAGGTAAAATGCAAGCCATCGCCGACCTGCATCTCCTCGATGCGGCGGAAGAAAGCCCTACCCATCCGGGCATGCGCTCCTGGGTGCTAAAAATGGCCGCAGAGCAGCCCGACTTTATTATGTCGAGCATTGTGTTTCAGGCATCCGGATACTTCCAGAAAAAAGCAAACGGGCATAAAATCTACATCGGCAGCGAATACGACGCCAACCCCGACCTGGGCGAAGTATTCGTGGAATTTGGCGACAAGGGCCAGCACTTCTACACCGACCTGGTGGAACAGGGCGCAGCCACGGACAGCCTGTTCAGCACCAAAGTCAATCCTGACTTTTTTGTTAGCCGCGCACACCAGTGGCTCGACGACAATCCCGACATCCTGGCATTTGTAAAGCAAAACCCGGAGCGCGTGCGATTCTTTCTGCAGCGCCTCGACATATTCATTCAACCACAACCGAAAAAGATGAGCAAGTTCTCTCTTATGAAATGGCTCCTCGGTGAGTCGCAGGAAGGCGAACCAAGTACAGACGACCTGGAAGCACTCAAAGCGGCTCTCAAAGAGGCCCAAGAGGGCGTAAAAAGCCTGCAATCCGGCCTTGCCGAAACTGAGAAGCAAAACAACTTCCTCGAGAATCGCGCAAAAGAACTCGAGTCGCAGGTAGATGCGCTACAGGCGAATGTAGACGCCCTAAAAACGGAAGCGGAAGCCCTCAAGGCCGACGTAACGGCGAAAGCAGCAGAGATCGAGGCGCTCAAATCAGAGCCGGCAGCAAAACATACCACCGGCGACGTGGATCCGGAGCCGG
>JAKOXM010000019.1 GCA_029781095.1 Bacteroidota bacterium | reverse complement strand
GCCAGCGCACCAAGGCCGGTAAAGGCAAATATCCACCACGATATTTCGGTGCGGTATTCATATTGCCGGAGCCAGGCCTGAAGGTAGTAATATGCGATCGGGGCGGAGATCAGGCACGAGATGAGTACCAGGGTCATAAATTCTTTCGACAACAAACGCCACACATTATACGTCGAAGCGCCCAGTACCTTGCGCACGCCGATCTCTTTGGTGCGCCGTTCCGCTATGAAAGAGGCCAGCCCGAAAAGCCCGAGGCAGGAAATAAAAATGGCCAGAATGGCAAAAAAGGAGGCCAGTTTGCCGATTCGCTCCTCGCCTGCAAATTTTTGCGCATATTCGGCATCCACAAAGCGGTAATCGAAAGGGGCGCCGGGGTTGTGCACGCCAAAAACCGCCGCGATCCTCGGCAAGGCCTCGCCGGCGCTCATCGAGGGGTTTATCCGGAGCTGAATGACGTTTGCCCAGCCATAATCCAGCAGGAAAACGGTCTGCTGAACCGGCTTGAAGGGAGAGTCCATGACCATGTCCCTGATCACGCCGATGACGGTATATTTTTTATCGCCCCAGGTCATCGTCAGGCCAAGCGGGTCCTTGACTCCGATGTATTTTGCCGCCGTTTCATTGATCACCACCGCGGCGGTGTCGGTAGAGAACTGTCTTGAAAAATCCCGCCCTTCCCTGAATTGCCAGCCCACCGTTTTGCCATAGTCATGCGTGACGGCGATGGTTCCGAAGTTTGCATTAAAATTCGGGTCTTTTCCCTCCCACCCGAGCACATTACTGGAGTTTACATCCGTGGTCGGGCTCGATGAAGTACACATTTCCGCAACGGCCCCCGTTTCCAGCAGGTCGTTTCTGAGCGCGTCGTAATGGCCCAGCAGATCGGGCGTATTCAAGGTAATCGAGATGAGTCCGTCGCGGCTGTATCCGATGGGGCGGTTTTTGGCAAACCGGATCTGCTGGTAAACGATGATGGTGCCGACGATCAACGCTATCGAGGCCGTGAACTGCACCACGACCAGTATTTTCCGTGGAGTCGCTGCAAAACGCCCTGCCCGGAATGCGCCTTTCAAGACTTTGACGGGCTTGAACGAAGACAGATACAGCGCGGGATAACTGCCGGCAATAAGGGCCGTGACAATACTGAACCCGAGGCCCAGGGCCCAAAAGGCCGGGTTTTGCCATAAAATGGCCATTTTTTTGTCCGCAACCGAGTTAAACCAGGGCAGGATCAGCCAAACGAGGAACATGGCCATGACAAAGGCAAATGCCACGATCATCAGGGATTCGCTGAAAAACTGTACCATCAATTGCGTGCGAAAAGAGCCGATCGCTTTGCGGATACCGACTTCTCTGGCGCGTTTTTCGGAGCGGGCCGTGCTCAGGTTCATAAAATTGATGCAGGCCAGCAACAGGACGAAGAAGCCGATGATGCCAAACAGCCAGACATATTGGATCCGTCCTTTCGAGACCTGACCGTCGTTATCCCAGGCCGTGTACAAATGCCACAGGCGCATGGGATGCAGGAATACTTCCAGTTTGAAAAGCTTCGCCCGGCTGAAATGGTCCGTTATGATGTTTTTTATTTTTGCATTGATTTTACCGAGATCCGCATTCGGCGCTAATTGCACAAGTGTGTGCCAGGAGTTATTCGACCAGACAGCCTCATCCTGTGCCTTTTTAACCCACTCTTCGGATGAAACATAGAGGTCCCACGGCGCGATAAAAGTCAATTCGTGGAATTGCGTATTTCGGGGCAGGTCTTCGTATACGCCGGTGACCTTTACATCCAGTTTATTGTCAATTTTCACGATTTTGCCGACAGGGTCATCGTCGCCGAACAGGGACCTTGAAACGGATCCGGACAATAAAACCGAAGAAGGTTCTGTCAGCCCCGACCGGGTGCCGTGCAGCATTTTCAAGGTCAGCATTTCGGGTGCTTCGGGACCGAGGTATGCGCCTTTTTGGGTAAATTTGTTGTCCCCGCAGGCCACAATATGATCGGATATTCCTGTAGCCATCACGACATACCGGAAATCGCCGGAAAATTTGTTTTTGAGTTCGGCGCCCAGCGGTATGGGCAGATAGCTGCCTACAATGGCTTTGCCATCGTTCTCGCCCCGCAGGTTCACCTGGGCGATCCGGTCGTAGTTTTCATGGTATTTGTCAAACGATAACTCATCCCAGATCCAAAGCCCGATAAGCATGGCCACGGCCATACCCGCGGCCAGTCCGCCGATGTTGATGAAGGAATAAACCTTGTGCTTGGAAAGGTTTCGAAATGCGATCTTGAAGTAATTTGATATCATAGCTTTATCGTTGAATTAGGGAATTGCATTCCCGGAATTATTATGCGCTTTGGAAGTACTTCGGGTGGTGTTTTTGCGGTTCACAACGGGGTTAATTTTAACGTCACTTCTCCGCGGGCGCCCTTTTCGGTAGTTTCCAGTCTGATAATCGGGAATTCATTTTTCCTGGCCCATTCCATCCAATATTCGGTCAAAGCCGGATCGTCTTCAAACACCATCTGTACCGCTTTTTGATGAAAACCGGCAGCCTGCACCACCAAATGGATGTGGGCCGGTATCAAACGCCCTTCGTATTTTTTCGGATAACTCGCCGGATGAATGGTCCGGATGCTGAATACGCCGCTGCTGTCGGTCGTCAGAAAGCCTTCGAGCCGCGGATCCTTTTCCATCATCCGGCCTGTCGTCGCATCGCCGGGCGAGTAGTAGCCCTGGCTGTTTGTCTGGAAAATATGCACCGAAGCCGCCGGAACAGGTTTGCCGCTATCGGCGACCAGTCTGCCCGAAATGGTGATGGGTACGCCCGGTTCCGTATCGGGGCACACGTTTTCAAACGGCCAGACGGCGTGTTTTTTCAGCACCTCACGCACGGCAGAACGTTCTTTGGCGCTCATGCCGGTATAGTGCTCCACGAGGTAGAAATGCAGCGAGTCGTAATCGGCACGGGTACCGGTTGATTCCAGCCTTGCTTTCAGTTCCTTTATGCCGGCAGCCTTCTGCTGCTGCGATTGGCAGGCCATTGGCGTCAGGCACAGGCAAAAGGCCGTGAAAATCGGGAAACTATTATGTCGGACGAATTGCATATTCTGAATTTG
>JAKOXM010000005.1 GCA_029781095.1 Bacteroidota bacterium | reverse complement strand
CTCCCGGAATACGGCCTTGACCTGCCGGGCGCGTTCGGCCCAAAAAACGGCCACGCTGCTGTGCGGGTTCCGGCAAAGCCAGACCCCCGTGCCTTTCTCGCGTGCCAGTGGATTCTGAATCCTGCCGATCAGTTGAATATCGCCGAACAACCCTTGCACGTCGTCACCGGGTTCGTCGTCGTTGATATAGACAAGCGCCGTCACCGAAGAGGATATGGTATCCGGCGCCCACAGGCGGTATGAGTCTGAAAAACTGATGACCTGAGAACCCTTGGGCAGTTTTTGTGACAGATGTTCGGCCGCTCCGGCTTCGCCGTAATTTTCTCCGTATATTATAAACGGCTGGTCGCCCGCCCGGACAATGGCGGTATCCACCAGGCGCCCGACCTCGTCCCAGCCGAGCATGTCGGCAAAATCCTGCGGCAGGGGGTGGAGCTCGCCGTCTTCCCAGCGTACCGCGCCGTCGATACCGGCGTCGTATGTCAGCCAGTGAAAATAAGAGACGGCTTTATCACCCGAATACAGCGGTATGCCCACCGGCACGAGCGGCAGGGCGCTTACGGCAACCACGCCTGCGAGCGCCACTTTCTGCCACGATTGTTTCAAAAATCTATCCCAGAAAACCGCGCCTGCGGCAAACAATACCGGATAAGCGCCGAGGGTGTAGTAACTTTTGCCGCTCAACGCGAGGAAGATCATTAAAAGAGCCACGTAAAACCAGCCGAACAAACGGTAAGGCTGCATCGACTTTGCAAACAAAAGAAACAACAGACCGGCGAGCCAAAGCAGGAAGCCCGGCCCGTGCATCAGGAACTGGTCGAGCAGAAAATGAACGGGCTGCACATTGTGCAACTGGTTTCTCGCAAGTTCCTCCATATGGTGTACCACCGGGAAATGGTAGTACCACTGCCAGAGCAGGTTGGGAAGTATGACGATAAAGGCGATGCCTGCTGCCTGCCATAAGGGCCTGGTAACCAATACCTTCCGCTCGGGCGTCAGCAACAGGGCAATTAGAAGCGCCGCCGCCCAGAAAACCAGGGTGTATTTGTTCATGAAACCGATGCCGGCTACAAGGCCGGTAAACCACCACCAGCGCGCGTCGCGTGTGTTGATCCAGCGCAGCAAGCCAAAAGATAGCAGTGCCCAGAACAAAATGTCAAAAGGCACCGGCTGCAACATCGAGTTGACGCGCAGCCAGGCCACGGAAACGAGCATGGCCACGCCGCATATCGCCTGCGCCCATGCACCGCCGCCCAGTTCGCGTACCATGCGCAGCGTGAGCCACATCACCAGTCCGCCGGCCAGAACGGACGGCAGGCGGGTGGCCCACAGGGAATCGCCCAGAAAAGACTGCGAGCACCATGTCACTGTGCCCGTGAACGGTGCGTTGGACCAGTAGCCCCAGTCGGGGTGGCGACCGAGGGCGAGATACAAAAACTCGTCGCGATGAAAGCCGAATGTGGCGATCGTGACGAGATGCAGGATCATTTTGAGGGCGGCGAAGAGGGTAGGGAGGTGTTTTGACATGGCTTCATTGTTGGCACTGCTCTATTGTTGTCATGACATTAGTCCGGTAATTGGAGGGCAATTTAGTCGGCCTGCAGTCAAAATCGCTGAAAACGGGAGGCTTATTTGCCGAAAGGCGCCTATCTTTATATGAATTCCAATACTTCACCCGACCGGTTATTCCCATGAACAGATGTACTTTTTTGTTTCTCGCCTTATTCCTCTTCTCCGGCAGCCTTTTTTCGCAGGTGGATA
>JAKOXM010000779.1 GCA_029781095.1 Bacteroidota bacterium | reverse complement strand
CAGCGATTGAACGCATCACGGGCATTTTTAGCGTCTTTTTTTTCTTCGTACAGCAGGCCAAGTTGCAGTGCGGCGTTGCAGGCAAAGTACCAGGGGTCCTTCGCACCGGTGTCCACCGTTTGGGTATAAAGCCGGATGGCATCCTGTGTTTTGCCCATTTTGTGGGTGATGCGGCCCAGGCGATACGTGTATTCCAGGTTTTTGCTGCGGTCGGCCGCATATTCGTGGGCCGCATTTTTCAGCAGGTCGTAGGCGCGCTGGTAATAGCCGCCGTCGAACAGGAGGCGCGCCTTGAGCAGGCGCACATCAGGTACGGCGCCACTTTCCGCTTCGCGCAGGGCGGCTTCATCGCCTTCGCCATTGGAAGAGCCCTTGATTTTGACATAGCCCATGTAGGTGCGGTATCCGTTTTCGTTGCCGCTCAGGAGGTGGTGCCAGGCCAGTTTTTGATAGGCTTCCTTGAGGCCGTTTTCACCTTTAAAATTGTTGACGAATACTTCCAGCGCCTTGTTCGCGTCACCGTCGAGGCGGCGGAGTTTGGCAAGCCCAAGCAAGTAGTTGCGAAAGTGAAGCGGAGCGTATTGTGGCCCGGTGGGGCATTCTTCCAGCAGGCGGACGGCCTCGTCGTTCTGTCCCGTGCGCATGGCGACGCTGGCCATGAGGTAGGCGGCCATGGGGTTGATCTTTGGATTCAATTTGCTGTTTTTCAGCGTTTTCCAGGCAAGATCGCCCTGATTGTTCAGGTACAGTTGCAGGAGCGCATAGGCCACGACCGCCTCGTCTTCAAAGATAAAATCGTTCTTTTTAGCGTATTCCAGCGACTCTTCCAGTTCACGCAGCCCCTGTTCCATGGTACCGTTCATGCCGCCGAGCGCTTTTACCGCCCAGCGGTATTCTTCCGGCACGTTGCCGATCATGGCGTGCATGATGCCGAGGCTTTTTTTGTTGGCCATGAAATCGGGGAATTTGCGCTGGTTCTCCTCCAACAGCGCATACGCCTGTTTGATATCGCTCATGCTCGTCAGAAAATCGCTGTAGCGACTGCGGGTAATGGCCCACTGGAGCCGTATCTCCGCCTGTGTATAGAGGTACCAGGGCGAATTAGATGGTCCGGCGGCGATCTTGTCCAGCCGGGATTCCATGTTTTTGGCCAGGCGCTGGTATTCCGGCTTGTCGTCGTTGACGAAAATGGTGAGAAAATCGAGGTAGTTTTCCACGAACGGCGCCATCAGGTTGTCCGGTTCCAGGCGTTTCATGGCATCGAGGCTGGCGCGGGCCTCGCCGAAGCGCAGACTCACCGTTTTCTGGTAAGCGTCGCGGGTGGAGGCGGAAAAAGCGAAGTAGGCGTAGTTGGCATTCAGTTGAAAAACCGGCAGCAGGATGCCGAGGCACATAATAAATCGCTTGAGGAATCGTGTCATGGGATGAAATCGATTGAAAAAGAAGGGCAAAGGTCGGGTTTCCCGGCGGAATTTGCCAGTGCGATTTGTATTGGTGTCTGTTTGGAGGGATGGAACACGGATGACAGGGATTGGACACGGATATTCACAGATCGTATTAAAAAAATCCGTGTCCAATCCCTGTCATCCGTGTTCCATCCTACTACCGGTGAATCTCACATCAGCTCGCCGGCGCCTCGTCCAGCATCATCTCCTCTTTTGCCGTCAGATCCAGTTCATTCACAATCCGGCTGCGATTCGGCATGAAAGTAGCGAATCTGGCCACGCCCAAAGCAGCAAGGCCAAGCAGCAGGTAGTTGGCAGTGACGAAAAAGTAGCTGATCATGCAGATCAGAACGGAGGCTTCGGTCAGCCCGAAACGCGCGATCTGTGCGGCGCGGTAGGCGGCAAGTTTTTCCTTAAAATCAGTTTTGGAGCGAGCCGCATCCAGCAGCCTCGGCACAATGTAAAAAGGCAGAACCTGTAATACGAACCAAACGCCGATTATCGCGAGATCGAAATATCCCTGATAAATGCCGGGCGGTCCGGGCGGGACGACAAACAGCCACAATATGACAAAAATCATTATTTGCCCCACGAGCATGCTCAAAAAGAGCATCTGAAGCGAACGCAGATAACCGGGTTGATCCTGACTGGTAAGCATATCCTTAAATTTAAGGTACAAAGTA
>JAKOXM010000772.1 GCA_029781095.1 Bacteroidota bacterium | reverse complement strand
AGCCGCTGCTGCCCTATTTTTCGCCAAAAAACAATGCGCGGATTAACTTTTTCTCTGTTGCTGGTTTTCGCCTGCACGGCTTCTACGCCGCCCCGGACGAGCCAAAATTCGACAGCAACAAGCCCTTCCCAGGCGGCTTCTTCGTACGCGGGCAAACTCCCCCTCGAAAAAATTAAACTCCCGGAAGGGTTCAGGATCGGTGTTTTTGCCGAAGGCATAAAAAACGCCCGTTCGCTCTGCCTGAGTCCAAACGGCACCCTGTTTGTCGGCAGCCGCGACGCGGGGAATGTGTATGCCCTGCGCGATACCGATGGCGACAACGTTGCCGACAAAACCTACACCCTCGCCACGGGACTGAACATGCCGGTAGGCGTAGCATTTCGCAACGGCAGCCTTTATGTGGCCGAGATCAGCCGGATCATTCGATTCGACAACATTGAAAATAATCTCGCCAGTCCGCCTGCCCCGGTCGTCGTATATGACAAATATCCGACCGATGAGCACCACGGCTGGAAATACATCGCCTTTGGGCCTGACGGCAAGCTGTATGTGCCTGTAGGCGCCCCCTGCAACATCTGCGAACCGGAAAAACCGATTTACGCATCCATCACGCGGATTGACGTTGACCATCCGGCCGAGCCGGAGATCGTGCAGCACGGCATCCGGAATACGGTGGGTTTCACCTGGCACCCCGTCACGAAAGAACTGTGGTTTACCGATAACGGGCGCGACTGGCTCGGCGACGACCTGCCTTCCTGCGAACTCAACCATGCTGTAAAAGACGGCATGAACTTCGGCTACCCGTATTGCCACCAGGGCGACGTACCGGACCCTAAATTCGGCGACAAGCACCCCTGCTCGGATTTTACGCCCCCGGCACAAAAACTCGGGCCGCACGTGGCGCCGCTCGGTCTGGAATTTTATACCGGAAAAATGTTCCCGGCAGAGTACCAGAACCAGTTGTTCATCGCCGAACACGGCTCCTGGAACCGCACTAAAAAAAGCGGATACAACATCAGTCGCGTAAAACTGGACGAAAAAGGAAATTGCATCGAGTACGAACCCTTTGCAACCGGATGGCTCGAGGCGGACGAATCCGTGTGGGGCCGCCCCGTGGACGTGGAATATTTACCCGACGGCTCCATGCTGGTTTCCGACGACTACGCCGACGTTATTTACCGTATTTATTATGACGGCAAGCGGTAGAAGGTGGACGTCCTGAACCCGAATCCCGTAAAACCCGAAACTCGTAAAACCCGTTAACGAATGCATCCGGTAGACACCCTGCACATCCATTTTAATCCCAACCAGATGTTCATCCTGAATATGGCAATGGCATTTCTGATGTTCAGTGTGGCATTGGATGTGTTGCCGGGTGACTTCAGAAAGGTTGTGGAATTTCCCAAATCGGTAGGTGTCGGCATACTGGCGCAATACCTTGTATTTCCGTTGTTTACGTTAAGTATCATTTATCTTTTCCAGCCGCCGGTCAGCATGGCGCTGGGCATGATACTGGTAAGCATGTGCCCTTCGGGGAATATGACCAATTTTCTGGTCCACTTCGCCCATGCAAACGTTGCGTTGTCGG
>JAKOXM010000765.1 GCA_029781095.1 Bacteroidota bacterium | reverse complement strand
CGATAGCAAAAGCAGGGGTAACCGGCAGCGCAAATACCACCAGTAGAAACAGTGCAGTAAATCGTAATGAAAATGTTCTCATTTTAAGATGCCGTTAGTGAAACAATATTGAGTGTCAAATATAGAAATTATACCTGCATTACACCTACATTAAACTTCTCTACCGGCGCATTGTTAGCCCCTTCAATTCCCATGCTGATCCACTGTCTCGTATCACCGGGGTTGATGATGGCATCCACCCAAAGCCGGGCTGCGGCGTAGTAAGGCGTGGTTTGAGCGTCGTAACGGGCTTTTATTTTTTCAAAAAGCGCTTTTTCACCGACGGGGTCGGGCGCTTCGTTTTTCCTTTTGAGCGATTCAACCTGTATTTGTGTCAGCACCTTGGCCGCCTGTTCGCCTCCCATCACGGCGATTCGTGCTGTCGGCCAGGCGGCGATCAGTCGCGGGTCGTACGCTTTGCCGCACATGGCATAATTGCCGGCGCCGTACGAGTTGCCAATGACAATGGTGAATTTGGGCACGGTTGAATTCGCCACGGCATTTACCATTTTTGCCCCGTCCTTGATGATGCCGCCGTGTTCCGAACGGGTGCCGACCATAAAACCCGTCACGTCGTGCAGGAACACGAGCGGTATTTTTTTCTGGTTGCAATTCAGGATAAAACGCGTTGCCTTATCCGCCGAATCGGAATAGATCACACCACCGAACTGTATTTCTCCTTTTGCATTTTTCACCACCTGCCTGTTGTTCACTACGATACCCACTGCCCAGCCGTCGATGCGGGCGTAGGCGCAAATGATCGTTTTGCCGTAATGCTCCTTGTATTGTGTGAGTTTTCCTTCGTCTGTTATACAGCGCAGGATTTCAAGGGTGTCGTAGGGTTTGGTGGGATGCTCCGGAAAAATCTGAAGCATCTGTTCTACCGTGCCTCCGGGCGGCTTCGGCTCGATACGATCAAAACCGGCCGTCTCGAAGCGGCCAAATTTATCCACCAGGTCCTTGATGGTGTTCAGACATGTTTTGTCGTCCGGCATTTTGTAGTCCGTAACGCCCGATATTTCAGAATGCGTTGCCGCCCCCCCGAGGGTTTCCTGGTCCACTTCTTCGCCGATGGCCGCTTTCACGAGGTAAGGTCCGGCCAGAAATACCGAACCGGTCTTTTCCACAATCAGGGCTTCGTCGGACATGATCGGGAGGTATGCGCCCCCGGCTACACAGCTGCCCATAATGGCTGCGATCTGCGGAATGCCTGCCGACGACAGCCTGGCATTGTTTCTGAAAATGCGCCCGAAATGTTCCTTGTCCGGAAAAATCTCGTCCTGCATCGGAAGGTAAACACCGGCGCTGTCAACCAGGTAAATAATTGGCAAACGGTTCTCCAACGCGATTTCCTGGGCCCTCAGATTTTTTTTGCCCGTGATGGGAAACCACGCGCCGGCCTTCACCGTGGCATCATTTGCCACAACGATACACTGACGCCCCCGGATATAACCGATCACCACCACTACCCCGCCCGCCGGACAACCGCCGTGTTCGGCATACATCTCGAAACCGGCGAATGCACCGATTTCGATTTGCGGTTTGCCGGCATCCAGAAGGTAGGCGATGCGTTCCCGGGCGGTCATTTTCCCCTCCCTGTGCAGTTTTTCGATCCGTTTGTCGCCGCCTCCTTTATATATTACATCAAGGCGGCGGTTCATATTTGACACAGCAAGTTTCAGTGCGTCTGAATTTTTTTCGGCTTCCAGGTTGATTTTATTTGTGGTGGACATAAATTGTAGGTTCTAAACTCAAGCGCTTAAAGGTACGGCAGGTTTTCAAAACCTGGACAAAGTCCATACGTTTACAAGCCGGACCATGACAAAAGCAGGCAAATCAGTATGAAAAACCCGGACATTCAATTTCTATCCGATCCCGCTCCTTTCCGGGAAAAAGAGCGCTTGTATCTTGAGGTGCGCCGGAGAGAAAATCGAATTCTGTCGGATGAGGCGGTTCAAAATTTGCCCTTTACGCAAAAATCCGATCCGCATGCCCGGGAATGGGAATGGCGCAGGCGCTCTTTTTCACGACTTGAGCACTACCTCAGCGATCGCTTTTCAGGCAAGCAAACTAACATCCTCGATCTCGGCTGCGGCAATGGCTGGATGGCCAACCGACTGGCATTGCACAAGGAATGGAGGGTTTGTGCGGTGGATATGAACGAACCGGAGTTGATGCAGGGCGCGCGCTTGTTCGGCCGGGAAAACCTGCAAGTCGTTTATGCAAACATTCTGCCCCGAAATGACATCCCCGAACGGCACGAAATACCGTTTCAGGATGCGAAGTTCGACGTCATCATACTGGCCGCGGCAGTCCAGTATTTTTCCAGTTTTTCAGAATTGACCGGTGTATTGCGCCGCATCCTGAAGCCCGGCGGCGAGATCCATATCATCGATTCGCAGTTTTACAAAAACGGGTCGGAACAGGTGGCGGCCCGACAACGCAGCCAGGAGTATTACACGCGTGTCGGGGTGCCGGAAATGGCCGGGTACTACCACCACCACCTTTGGCAGGAAGCAAAAAAATCCGGAGCCAAAAATCTGAACAATCAGTTATCCGTCAAGGTTTTGCAAAAAATCGGATGGCTCGCGCCCTTCCCCTGGCTACGATTGTAGTCCGGCTCCTTCAGTCGATGTAGCGTTTTGTAAGCCCGTCGTAAAAGTCGATACGCCGGTCGCGGAAAAAAGGCCAGATCCGCCGCACGTCTTCCGTGCGTTGTTTGTCGATCCCCACGACCACGTTCTCTTCCCCGTCGGGGCCGGCGAGGTACAGGACTTCGCCTTGCGGGCCGGCCACAAAACTTTGTCCCCAGAATTGTATACCGCCGGTCACACCCGTCCAGTCCGGCTCGGATCCGACCCGGTTGACGGCGATCACGGGCAGCCCGTTGGCCACTGCGTGGGCGCGCTGGATGGTAAACCAGGCGCCGTGCTGACGGTCCTTTTCAGCCTGATCATCCGAACTTTCCCAGCCGATTGCGGTCGGGTATATGAGCATTTCGGCGCCGGCGAGTGCCATGAGGCGGGCGGCTTCCGGGTACCACTGATCCCAGCAGACGAGTACGCCAAGTTTGCCAACGGAGGTTTGTATCGGCTGAAAACCCATGTCACCGGGGGTGAAATAGAATTTTTCGTAGTAGGCCGGATCGTCGGGGATATGCATTTTCCGGTATTTTCCGGCGATGCTGCCGTCTTTTTCAAAAACGACCGCGGTGTTGTGGTACAAGCCCGGGGCCCGTTTTTCAAAAAGGGAAGTGACCAGCACGACGCCATATTTTTTTGCAGCCGCTGAAAAAATTTCGGTTGCGGGGCCCGGTATCGGCTCTGCCAGATCGAACATGGCGGTGTCTTCGGCCTGGCAAAAGTAAATGCCGCAGTGAAGTTCCTGCAAAACGACGAGTTGCGCACCTTTTTGAGCGCATTCGGCAATTCCCCGGATCGATTTTTCGATATTGTCCTGCCTGTCACCTGAGCAGCGTTGCTGGACGAGACCTGTTTGTAGCATGGCAAATTGTTACTGATTATTGCCCCGGCCGACCTTTTTTTCAAGGGGGCGCGTTGAGGCGAGTTCAACCAATCTGGCTTTCACCATTATTTTTTCACCCGCATATCCCGGTTCCCTGTACGCACCGGATTCAATCAGCCGGATCAATTGCTGCGCGGCCAGTTGCCCCAGTTCATAACCGTTGTGATGCAGGAAGGTAACCTGAGGGTGCAGGCAATAAGGCAGAAAGCCATCGCTGATGCAAATTACGGAACATTCCGCCGGTATTTTGACGCCCGAGGTTGAAATAGCGGGCAAGGCCCCGATGATGATTTCATCCGTCATCGCAAAAATCCCGTCGGGCAGGACGCTCCGGGTCATCAGTTCGCGCGCGCACTTCTCCGCATCGTACGGATTATCGGAAAAGCAGGCCTGGTCCGGATAAAATTCGATGTCATGTTCGCTTATGGCCTTGCGAAAACCTTCCAGCCTGAGCTGCGTAATGCGCAGGTTCCGGTTGCCGAAAATTCCTGCGATCCGGCGGCATCCGGTTTTAATGAGGTGCTTTGTAGCGACATAGGCCGACTCAAAATCTTCCAGCACGACCGAATCGTAAGGCAGGTCATCGAGGATCTTGTCGAACAGGACTACCGGGGCGCCCACCTCTTCAAGAACTTTCAGGTGCTCCGACGTTTGGGTATATCTCGACAAGGCAAGCATAATGCCCGCCACATCATTCTGGTGACAGATCTGGATATTTTCTATTTCGCGCTCCTGTGATTCGTTGGAGGGGAGCATGATCAGGTTGTAACCGTGTTCGTGCAGTACATTTTGAATACCGCGTATAACAGAAGGGTAAAAAAACATCGTCACTTCGGGCGTAATGAGCCCGATCAGCCGGCTGCTGCGCTGCCGCAGGTATACTGCCATATGATTGGGACGATAGTGCAACCGCTCGGCCAGTTGTTTTATTTCCGTCCGTAGCGCCAGTCCGATATCCGGATGATCTTTCAAGGCGCGTGAAACGGTTGACGGATTCACACCCAATTGCTGCGCGATATCTTTTATGGTTGTCCTCTTCATCCGGGAAAATTGGTAATCAGATTTTTTGTTTTGGGAAAAGTGCTCCTGCATAATTTTATCAATGAAAATCACTCTGCAGCAAACACTTATTTCAAATTGGAAAACGAAAAGTTATCAACATTATTAAAAAGTTATCAACAGCAAACGATTGTGCAATTGATTGCGGAAGATACAGAGTTTTGATTTGTGCCGGGTTGCGCGCCGTCCAGAATAACTTTATGCCGTCATACCAATGAATGTGTTCATTGAAATAACGATTCTCATCCGACCACAGAAACCGGGTACTGCATTGTAATGCAATGCAGAGAGCCATGCTGCAGTATTAAGGGGCGGCAGTCGATCCCGATCACTTCCCGTTCCGGAAATAATTCCCTGAGTGTTTGAATGGCTGCTGCATCCTGCGGTACCCGGTAGGTCGGAACAAGAACGGCGCCGTTGATAATCAGGAAGTTGGCGTAGGTAGCAGGGAGCCTGTGGCCGTCGACATCATAGCAGGCATCGGGCCAGGGTAACGGAACAAGCCGGTAGGGGCGTGAAGGGTTGCCGGGAAGGCGAAAAGCCTGCAGTTCGGTCTCCATTTTTTGCAAGGCGTCGAAATGCTCGTCACCGGGATCGTCGCATTGCACGTATGCGATGGTTTCCGGATCGCAAAACCGCGCAAGCGTATCGATATGCGAATCGGTATCGTCGCCGGCGAGATAGCCATGGTGCAGCCAGAGGACCCGGTCGAGCCCGAAACAATCCTTCAGGTGGTTTTCAATCTGAGCCTGGCTGAGATGCGGGTTCCGGTTGGGCGAAAGCATGCATTCGGAAGTCGTTAGCAAGGTGCCCAGGCCATCGCTTTCGATGGCGCCGCCTTCCAGCACGATTCCCCCGGGTCTGAGCGGCGCATGAAAAACCCCGGAATTGCAAAGGCGCCCGGTGATCAGGTTGTCCTTGTCTGCCGCAAATTTGAGCCCCCAGCCATTAAAGACGAAATCGAGGATCAGGGGCCGGTCATTTTCAAAAACGGTGATTCCGCCGTGATCCCGTGCCCAGGTGTCATTGGTATCGCATTCGGCAAAGAGCAGGTTTTCCGCGACGGCGTTTTTCAGCCGGGGCTTGATTTCTGCTGCGTTGCTGCAAACGATGAGTACTTTCTGGAATCTGCTGATGGCGCACGAGATTTCGGCAAAGCATGAAAGCGCAGCCTCCAAAACGTCGGCCCAGTCGGTGTTTTCATGCGGGAAAGTGATCTGGACAGCGCTTTGAGGCTCCCATTCGGCGGGCAGGCGGCGCCTGGTATTCTGTTCGGGCATATTGATTCGGATGAAGGGGTAAAGGTACGTCCGAAGAACAAGAATTTTATTCCGAAACCATGAAATGTGCTGCAAGTCAGGACTTTAAATCATCTTTTCACAATCCGTAATTAAATTCTGAAATTGCCGAAATGTAAAAAATATGAAAAAAGTCTATGCGGGTATTTCCGATGAATCACTACCTTAGCCCCTGCTTTTGGGTCCACCACACTTCTATACCCACCCATTACAATCTATCGCCTGTCCGAATAAAATCCTGCTCATGCCTGACAGAACGCGCTTGCAGGCTAATCCCTAATTGGCTTTCACAATGTGTGGAATATATTCTTTTCACTAAAACTAAACGTATTTCGTATGAAGTTTTTGCACACCTTTACCAAAGGCGGAATGTTGGCGGTACTCTTACTACTGCTTGGCAATTTTGCTTTTGCGCAACGTACGGTGGTGGGTAAAGTCACCGATGCTGAAAACGGTGAAGCTCTCATCGGAGCTACTGTCAGTGTAGTTGGTACCACCCGTGGCGCCGTTACCGACATTGATGGCAAGTATTCCGTTGAAGTGCCCGCAGGCAGTACTCAGTTACGCTTTGCCTATACCGGCTATTCCGAAGAAGTGGTCACCCTGAGCGCTTCCAACGTAGTTGAAATCGCTATGAAACCGGGGTCCGTCCTCGAGGAAGTAGTGGTAGTAGGTTACGGTACGGTGAAATCAAAAGAGGTTACCAGCGCAGTTGCTTCGCTGAAACCAAAGGATTTCAACAAAGGCAACATTTCCGATCCTGCGCAGTTGCTGCAGGGCAAGATTGCCGGTGTTACCATTTCACGCCCGGGTTCTGACCCGAACGGTGAATTTACCATCCGCCTCCGCGGTCTGTCTTCTTTGTCTTCAGGTGTTTCGCCGCTTATCGTCGTTGACGGTATTCCGGGTGTAAGCCTCAACCTGATTGACCCGAACGACATCGAATCCATCGACGTACTGAAGGACGGTTCCGCTGCCGCTATCTACGGCACGCGTGCTTCCGCAGGTGTGGTACTGATCACGACCAAGAAAGGCTCTGCCGGTCGCACTACTGCTACCTACAATGGCTTTATGGCTTTTGACCAGGTGGCAAAACGCTACAAAACACTTGACGCAGCAACTTTTGTAAGCCTCGGCGGCAACGATCTTTCTCCGGAAGACGGCCCCGGCGCAACAGATACCGACTGGTTCAGCGAGATCACCCAAACGGGCAAATCCAACGTACAAAACCTGAGCCTTTCCGGCGGTGTTGCCAAAGGTTCCTACCGTGTTTCGTTTAACTACCGCAACGTGGAAGGTATCCTTCGCGAAAGCGGTTTCAAACAGTACAACGGT
>JAKOXM010000757.1 GCA_029781095.1 Bacteroidota bacterium | reverse complement strand
ACCTCGACATGAAAACGGCTCGCTATCACTTCCTTGAAAGCGGCGAGGTAATAGGGCCGTTCCGTATTGTCGACGACCAGAAACCCGCCTGTTTTCAGGTGCGGCAATGCCTGCCGGATACAGGATGGTCGTGAACGCCCGTCCACCAGGATCACGTCAAAATAGTCCGCCGGAAAAGGATCGATCGCGCGGGCGTATTTTTCAAAACTCATGTGTTCCATGCCTTTCGCCTTGCTGGAAAATGCCGCCGGATCTTCGGGCGAGCGGGGTGTCCGGCTGTCCGTCAGGGGCTCGGCCGGAATCAAAAATCCTTTCCAGTTGCGGTAGCCCTTGTCGCTCACGGTGCGGGTCAGAATGTCGAACCACTCGGAATGGTCTTCTACAGTTGCCACTTCCGCGACATTTTTGCAAAAAAACAGCGTGGAGCCACCGCCGCCAAATTCGAATACTTTATATTCGGGGCGAAGTTGTCGCTCCAGAAATTCCAGCGCCGGAAAATTGATCCAGGGGAGCTCGTCGGCGACGGAATTGCGATCCGGCCGGAATGAATCGCTCCAGCGTTGCCTGTACGACCAAAGTTGGCCGAATTGCGCGGTGTTTCGGGCGTATCGCAGTGTCTGCCAGGCAAAAAATGGCAAGGTATTTTTCCAGGACATGGCGTGTTTCAAATTTGACGCAAAGGAAAGGAAATGCGGGGAATTAGACCGGTTACGATAAAATGACACATTTCTACCCAACATACTTTTATGCACAGTCTACGATCTCTCTTCTCAGCCTTCTGTTTTTTCCTTCTCACCTGCGGCCATGCAGTGGCCCAAAACGTTATCAGCGGCGTTATCAATAAATACACGGCCGTTACCGCATTTAACTGCGACAGTACCCGACTGACGGTAAATTCGATTTCGGGTTTTTTTCCCGGCGACAAAGTCCTCCTCATCCAGATGAAGGGAGCAACGGTAAGCCTCGACAATAATTCCACTTTTGGCGATATTGTTGATTTCGGCAATGCCGGAAACTATGAATTCAACCGGGTTGAAAGTATTACCGGCGGAAACAGCATCAACCTGAAATTCAGACTTTCGCGCAGCTATGACATTGCAGGCAAGGTGCAACTGGTACGCGTGCCGGAATACGACAACGTAACCGCCGACGGACTGATCTGCGGATCCTGGGACGGCTCGGCGGGCGGTGTTCTCGTGCTCGACGTTGCCAATACCCTGACCCTGCAAGGCAACCTCGACGTGAGCGGAAGAGGATTTCGCGGCGGGATGGTCGTAGATGCCGACGTCCTGCTATACCACGAAACACAATATTTTTATCCCCCTGACCCTGCCCTGGCAGCTGAAAAAGGAGAGGGTATCGCCATTGTCCCGGTCGAACAATCCTACGGGCGCGGCAAATCTTCCACCGGCGGCGGCGGCGGCAACGCCCACAATGCCGGCGGTGGCGGTGGCGGCAACGGCGGTAAAGGCGGCAACGGCGGTCTCGAATACTACAACACACCATCTTCGCCTACTCCCGGGACCGACGGGATCGGCGGGTTGAGCGCGCTGGGACTGAGCACGCAAAAGATATTGCTAGGCGGCGGCGGCGGCGCAGGCCACACGAATGACGAGGTGGGTACTTCCGGCGGCAACGGCGGCGGTATCATCATCGTGATTGCCAATACCGTAGAGGCCAACGGCTTTAAGATGATGGCCAACGGAGACAATGTTGTGGCCGACGGCACAAACCGCAACGACGGTCAGGGCGGCGGCGGCGCAGGCGGCACCATTTTGCTGAAAGCCAACCAGGTGAACGGCTCCCTGCCCCTCGAAGTGAAAGGCGGCAATGGCGCCAATTGCCTGTTTTATGTCAATTCGCAAATCATCGGCCCGGGCGGCGGCGGCGGCGGCGGGAAAGTGGGACTTTCCCAACTTTTCCCCAGCGTCATGCTCAACCTGAACGGCGGCCAGAACGGGATCGCCAACCAGAACCTCAGCAACGGGGCACAACCGGGACAGGCAGGTTCGGTGCTTTTCCCGCTCGTTCTGCCTGTGGATACGACCACAAGCCCCACCCTCGACCTCGGCCCCGATGTTATTCTTTGTTTCGACAGCACCGTAGTCTTCGACGCGGGTCCCGGTTTTGCCCAATATCTTTGGCAGGACAGCAGCACCGCGCAGACTTTCGCAACATCGGATATCGGGGTTTATTGGGTGGAAGTGACCGACGCCTGCGGCGTCAAACAACGTGATTCGGTGCTTTTGACGGTGAATCTGCTGCCCGACACCCGATTCCCCGACACTGTGCTGTGTGCCGGTGATTCCCTGCATTTGTTCCTCCCGGGATTCGATTCGTATAACTGGTCGCCTGCAACAGGCCTGAGTTGTACCGATTGCCCCGATGTAACACTTAGTCCGGGCACCACCACCACGTATTATCTGCTGGCCTCCACCGTCGACGGCTGCGTGCTGCACGACACCTTTACCGTGGAAGTTTTCCCCATTCCCGAGGTAACGATCAATATCAGTTTTTGCCCCGGTGAATCGGTGGTGATCGACGGTGTGACTTACACGCAACCGGGAACGGTTTCAGGCATTATCCCCGCTTCGAATGGCTGCGATACCATTGCAACGTACATTCTGGAACTTGCTCCGCAACCCACTGTGACCAAAACATTTACGTTTTGCCCCGGCGAATCGGTGGTGATCGACGGTGTGACTTACACGCAGCCGGGAACGGTATCGGGCGTTATTCCGGCTGCAGTCGGCTGCGATACCCTGGCGACGTATGTGCTGGAACTTGCTCCGCAACCCACTGTGACCAAAACATTTACGTTCTGTCCGGGCGAATCGGTGATGATCGACGGTGTGGCGTACACGCAGCCGGGAACGGTATCGGGCGTCATTCCGGCCACGGTCGGCTGCGACACCCTGGCGACGTATGTGCTGGAACTTGCTCCGCAGCCCACTGTGACCAAAGCATTTACGTTCTGTCCGGGCGAATCGGTCGTGATCGACGGTGTGACTTACACGCAGCCGGGAACGGTATCGGGCGTCATTCCGGCTGCAGTCGGCTGCGACACCCTGGCGACGTACGTGCTGAAATTTGCTACACCTGCGCCCTCCAACGTAAACATCAACTGCCCGGCCAATATCGACATCACTATTGATCCGGGGGCCGGCCCAACGGTCGCTACCTATAACCTGCCTTCCGCTTCGAGCGATTGCCCTTGTCCGGGACTTTCGCTACAGATGACAGCAGGCCTGGCTTCCGGCAGCGCGTTCCCGCCGGGGCTGACGAAAGTATGCTACCAGGCCAAAGACAGCTGTGGCAATACCGCATTCTGCTGTTTCGACGTGATGATCCATGAAGAGCAAGCCTGCGACGTCAAGAAGATCGGTTGCATGACATACGAGCTGCTGAGCATCACCAAAGATGCCGCTGGCAAAAGGACCTATCGTATCCGTGTAACCAACAGTTGCGCCAACCCGCTGACGTACACAGCGATTCAACTCCCGAACGGGATCGTTGCAAAGGAGCCTGCCAACAACGCTGTATATACCGCCCCGTCCGGCCGTAATTACGAGGTTCGCAATCCCAACTATTCGCCGTTCTATTCGCTCCGCTTCAAATCAACCAATGACAGCATCGCCAACGGCGAATCGGACATCTTTGAATACGTACTTCCGCCGCAGGCCCAGCCGGCCTATATCCACATCACCTCGCGGCTGGAACCCCAGGTGTTTTACGAAGCGCACCTCAATACGTTCTACTGCCCGGTTGGTGTGACGCCGGTACCAAAGGCCGAAGCGCGATCGGGGCCGGAAACGGTATCCAGTCTGAATGTTTTCCCGAACCCGACCACCGGAACCTTGTATGTGGATATGTCGTCCATGGCGGGCGAACGCGTACAGATTCAAATATTCGACAGCCGCGGCAAGCGTATGCAGACCATTCATGAAAATGCGGAGGAGGCGCCCCGGGAGATACAACTGTCCGAAGGATTGGCCAATGGCATGTACTTTATGGAAATACAGAATGAAAGCGGCGAGCGGCTGACGACGCGGTTTGTCATTCAGCGGTAGCAGACAGGGCGCTTCCCGGGTCTGTTTTGACGGGATTTACAAGATTTGCAGGATTCAGTAAAACCAGTCCTGTAAATCTTGTGAATCCCGTCCAATAACCCTTGTTGTTTAAAATACGTGGCGTTCGGCGTGGTAACTCGACCGCACGAGCGGCCCGCTTTCGACGTAGCGAAACCCTTTTTGCAGGCCGGTTTCCTTGTATTCGGCAAACAGGTCGGGATGCACGTACTCCGCTACTTCCAGGTGCATTTTGGTAGGCTGGAGGTATTGTCCGATGGTGAGGATGTCGCAGCCGTGGACAAGCAGATCGTCCATTGCCTGAAACATTTCTTCCTTCGTTTCGCCGAGGCCGACCATAATACCGGTTTTGGTGCGCTTGCCGAAGTCTTTGATGCGGCGTATTTGTTCGAGACTGCGCTCGTATTTGGCCTGGGGCCGTACTTTCCGGTAAAGGCGCGGGACGGTTTCCATGTTGTGGCTCACGATTTCCTGACCGGCGGAGATCATACGCTCCAGGGCTTCCCAGTTGGCTTTGGTATCGGGGATAAGCGTTTCGATGGTGGTTTCGGGGCAACGTTCTTTCACGGCGCGAACGGTCTGGTACCAGATCTCGGCGCCCCGGTCCTTGAGTTCGTCGCGGTTGACGGAGGTAATGACTGCGTGTTTGACCTTCATCAGCCAGATGGCTTCGGCGACGCGGCGCGGTTCGTCTTCATCGTATTCGTTTGGGCGGCCGGTTTTTACCGCGCAAAAGGAGCAGGAACGGGTACACACGTTGCCGAGGATCATAAAAGTGGCCGTGCCGGCGCCCCAGCATTCACCCATATTGGGACAACTGCCGCTCTGACAAATGGTGTGAAGGCCGAAATCGTCGACGATACTGCGTACGTTGCGGTAATTCTCGCCCATGGGCAGGCGCACCTTGAGCCAGTCGGGGCGTTTGGGACGCGCTTCGGATATATTTTCTACGGTGGGAAGTTCGATCATGGCAGCACAGCCGTTATTGTCCGGCGAAAAATCAAAACCGGACAAAGCCGGCAGTATAAAAAATTGAATGTCAATCTTTTCGGATGTAATTATCGCGCATCACCTGCATCGCCTCTCTTATCAGTTTAAGCAAAATAACCGCATCAACATCCTCCAGCCTTTTGATATAGAGACAGGATTTCCCGGTTTTGTACGGACCCAGTTGCTTCAACAGTTCCGCGTATTCCGCGAACCCCGACATAACATACAAGGTCAGATTTTGTTTGCGTGGCGAGAAGCCCGTGAGAAACCATTCGCCCTCATGACCGCTGCCGTATTTGTAGCGATATGATCCGAAGCCCACGATGCCGTCTCCCCACATAACAGGTTTCTCTCCGGTAGCCTCTTTCATGAGCTCCAGAACGGCGAAGCAATCGGCGCGCATTCTTTCATCGGCTATGTTCTCAAGGAAAGCCTCTACCGGCTGATCGGTCTTTTTCGTTTTTAGTTCAGCCACCTGAAAATGTATTATCGCCGTTTCCCCAGCTGCAAATTTATGAAGAAGTTGAAGAAGATCTGGTTGTTCTCTTCGGAAACGAGGATAGGCGCCTTCTTGGCAAATACGTCGACCATGAGGCCGATTTCGAGGGCTTTTACGAATTCGTCAAAAGCGCCCCAGTCCATGTGGAGTGCCACGGAGGCGTTGGCGCCGGGCAAAAACGATATCTCACTGAAGCCGCGCGTGAATGGCGAGGCGCCGAGGATGCGGGTGTTGTCGAGAAAAATGCTGGCGTTTTCTTCCGAATATTTTTCGTGGGTTACCCGGCTTTCACCCGGATTGTTGCCGACGCGGCGCAAGGCCAGGTAATATGGTTTCAGGAGCCCCAGGGAAGGCCCGAAAGCATAACTGGCGCCCATTGCCACGCCTTTTTGCCGCGCTTTTTCGGAATAATAGCGCTTGACGCCCCAGCCGCCGCGCAGCATGAACAGGTTGTTCTGTTTGCCAAACACATATGGCCTGAAGGAACGGCTCACCGAGGGGTCGGCGCTTTGCCGTTGCTCTTTCGTATGTTTCAATTCGCCGAGGCTGATGTGGTAATACGTTGTTTTATAATAGGTACGCAGTCGACCGAACTCCAGCCCGGGGGCAAAACCGCGGTTGGTGGTAAGTTTGAAATTGAATGAAGTCTCGCGGTTGTAGATAATACCTACGCCGGTGACGGGTGGCTTCATGCCTTGCGACCATCCGGTGACGGTCAGGCAGGCCAGTAACGACAGGCAGGATAGAGTTCGAAACATTGCATCGGCAATTTGTACCAAAAATAGTCTTTTCCCGGATACCAACACCTAAAAACGCGCCATAGTTTTTTATTAAATGCTGCATGGCGACGTATCGGCAGAATTTTCAGGACGTCCGGAAAAGATGCATCCTGGTTCAAGAAAATTACTAAGCCGTGTATTATATTCTTTATCAGCCTTTTGTAAACAATTTTACCGTTCAAAATAAAATATCCGCCCGTTTTTGGCGACTGCCCAGCCTTGGCTGCCAAGGGCAAAAACATCGGTAAAATCAGCGTCGGAAGGCGCCTCGGCTATCTGCGCCCAGTCTGTGCCGCCATTTTCGGTGTACCAGAACAGGCCTTTGTCGCCCACGACATACCCTTTTTCGGCGTTTACAAACCACAACGCACGAAATGGCTGATTTCGTTTGCCGGTGCTGCCTCCTTTTCGTATTGTTTGCCACGACCGGCCGCCGTCCGCGGTTTTCAGCAGGGTGCCGCCGGAGCCGCAGATGTAGCCCGTTTGAGGTGTGGGGAATTGAACGGAACGGAAAAAATCGCCCGTCGGTTCGAGCCGTTGCCAGTGGCGGCCGGCATCGTCGGAGCGGAGCACCCAGCCCAGCCCGACGGCATGTGCGGTATTCGCGTCGGAAAACCAGACGTCGGATAATGCGTTGGGTATTTCCTCGAAAGTGTCCAGTTTCCAGAACGCATCGGGGCCGAATATCCAGATCTGTCCGCCTTGAAAAGAGCCGCCGCTTACCATCGTTCCATGCTGATTTTCAGGAAAATAGCATGCCTTGTTCCAGTTATAGTTGATCCGGAAATCATGCCAGTGCCGGCTTCCCGGCTGGCGGAACAAGGCAAAGTCCTGTCCGCAGACGTAGCCCTGGCTTTCGCCGTCGAACATGACACACTCCATCTTCCTGTTGAGCAGGGTATCGGTTTGCCACGACCGACCACCGTCAGTCGTGGAAAGTATGCATCCGTTTTCCCAGGGTTTGCCGCCTGTGGCGATGCCTTGCAGGGTATCTGTCATCCAGATGGAGGACAGGTCGTACCGAACCGGGCTGGCCGCTTCCATAAACACGGGCAGGGAAACCGTTTCTTTCCGGCAACCCGAGAGAAAAAGGATTGAAAAGAGTACAACGGTTCTTGTCATCTGAAAATGTTGCAATGTCCGGCAAGATATGTTGCATACAGGAATAAATAAACAAGCAAGGCCAGCATGCAGGGCTTGAACAAGTAACCCCCTCATTTTCAGGAAAAAACGCAGTATTGTCCGGCAAAAAACCTTACCTTTGTACCGGAATTCTGTATTTGCTATCATGCCCATCGATCTGCTTTTCCTCATCGTATTCGGCGCCGGCTTCCGGCACGGCTACACGCGGGGCATCATTACCACGGTTTTCAACCTGCTCGCCTACGTGTTTGGGATAACACTCGCATTCAAGATCACGCCGACAACGACGAATATTCTGGAACGGATGTTCAACTCAAGCAATCCGAGCATGTTTGTCGTCGCCTTTATTGTCAACGTGGGGCTTATCATGTTTATGCTCCGGGCCGCCGCCAGCGCATTTGAAAAGGCGCTGCAAGCCGTTTATCTCGGTTTTTTTAACAGGATACTGGGCGGTACGATCATGGCGTTGCTGGCCGTGCTGATCTACAGCGTATTGTTGTGGTTTGCTGTAAAAGTGCAGTTTATCAACGATGCAACGATCGCTCAATCAAGGACTTATCCGATCCTGAAAGACGTCCCGGGAAAAGCCAAAGCGATCGCCATCCGGATGAAGCCGTTCGCCACGGAAATGTGGGACTCTTCCTTGAAGTGGATGGATGAACTCGATAAATTCGGCATCCAGAAAACGGAAACACAACCCAAGGTGTACCAGGTGCCGGATAACGCAAACAACGGCATCGAAGGAGAACCCGCACAAAGCGCCCCCCAGCGCCGACAACCGGAAGCCGCCGACAACGACGGCATTGAAGAATGAGGCGCCATGAGAATTCTCCTGCTGGATAATTACGATTCTTTTACCTACAATCTCTGCGATTACCTGCTGCAAACAGGCGCCGAATGCCGTGTGGTGCGCAACGATGCCATTTCACTGGCAGAATTTGAAAATATTGATTTTGAGGCGCTTGTGTTTTCACCCGGCCCCAAACGACCGGCCGATGCAGGCCTTATGCCTGCGCTTATTGCCCGCTACCACGACACTGTTCCGATGCTCGGCATTTGCCTCGGGCATCAGGCGCTCGGCGAGTTTTTCGGGGCCGAACTGGTAAAGGCGGGAGTTCCCATGCACGGCAAAACGACCGCCGTTAACCATTACGGCCATCCGCTTTTTGAAGATGTTCCCGAACGATTCACAGCAATGCGCTATCATTCCCTGCTGCTCCGGTCTTTGTCGGGCACGCCATTGGAATGTATTGCCCGGACCGATGCCGGAGAAATTATGGCACTGGCACACCGGAACCTGCCGCTACTGGGTGTTCAGTTCCACCCTGAATCCATCGGATCCGATTTCGGCTTGCAAATATTGAAGAATTGGATAAAAATCGCACGATCACACCGCTATACGCGCATCGACCATCAAACGCAAGACGCCCGCCCATGAAAAATATTCGACTGATCGCATTCTGCATCATCGCTCTGGCCTATATCGTATCGAGGCTGGCAGCGTACGAACCCCTGGCTTTCATCACCAAACCCCTGCTGATGCCCGCACTGGCGGTGTGGCTGGCTCATGAGACGAGCGAGCGCCCGGCGCGTTTTCTGCGACGCGAGGTCCTGGCGGGGCTGGTTTTTGCTACAGCCGGCGATACGTTGCTGCTTTTTGACGGGCCCTTGTTCTTCATGCTGGGGCTGGCAGCCTTTCTGTTCACCCATATTTCCTATATCGGCGGATTCTGGGCTGTGGCCGATATCAGGAAAGGGTTTCTGCGCATGCAGGCAGCCTGGGTGCTGCCTTTTGCCGTTTTTCTCGTATGTTTTTTGTGGTGGCTTTGGCCGGGTATACCCGCGGGAATGCGACTTCCGGTAAGCCTTTATTCAACCATAATTTCAATCATGGTGTTGAGCATCATAAACCTCAAAGGCCGTATTTCCGACGGAATCTTTTGGCCGATGCTGGCCGGGGGATTGTTGTTCATGCTGTCCGACACCATACTCGCTGCCGGTAAATTTGGACATGTCGCCTGGGAAACCGGACTCGCCATTATGATCACCTATATCGCCGGGCAGTTTCTCATAGCAAAAAGCGCCCGGGATATTTTGAAGGCCTGAGTAAGACTGCCGTCTGCAACTTTTATTTCTGAGCCGCCAGTGCCTTGTTTCTTCTCCAGACAAATACGGCGCCCGCGACGCTGACCAGGAAAATCAGGATCGATATGATCTCCGCCTGGGTCAGGCGCATTCCCATTACATTGTGCACTACGTTGACGCGGATTTTTTCAATCAAAAACCGCTCTGCGGCTATCAGGAACAGGTAAACAAAAAACAGCATGCCGGGAATGTGGATGCGCTTTCGCAATACCCACAGGATGCCGAACACCCCGATCATCATCAGGGTTTCGTAAAACGGGGTAGGGAATACCGGTTCGGAAAGTTTGAAGCAATAATCCCACGTGCAGTTTGGAATACTTACGCTGAGAACGGGATCCGTTCGTACCATATTGAGCACGTTATGCGGATAGTCGAATGCCCACATCCAGTCGGGCAGGAATGACATCCAGTCGGGTTTCGGGGCGTTGTTTACGATGCCCCAGTCTCCGTCACCCGACAGTTGGCAGCCGATGCGGCCTACGCCGTAACCGGCCGTCAGAGCGGGCGCAACGGCATCGGCGGTCGGCCAAAATGGTATTTTTTTGCGCAAAACATAGGAAACAACGGCGATAAAGCCCAGCACCAGTCCGCCGAAGAAGGCAAGTCCGCCTCCCGAGGTAAGCGAACCGACCGGGTCTTCCAGAAAGGATCTCCAGTTATCGAAAAGATCGAAGATCTTTGCGCCGGAAAGTCCGCCGGCTGCAGCCCAGATGGTCATTTCGCTGATTCGATCGTGCGGCCATATTTTTACCTCCCGCGACACTGGCGGATCCAGGCGTTTGCGGTATGCATCCCACCATGTAAGTGCTCCCAATATAGCAGCGCCCAGCAGGCCGGCCAGCCAGTTCAGTTTTGCTGACAAGACGATGGAGGCCGGGTCGTGCCGGAATATCTCGTAATGCTGATAGGCATATACCCCTTTTCCGAGCATGAGCAAGCCGATAAAAGCATTGGCAAGTATCTCTGCAAGGGTGGCCGGCTGACCTTCCGTGACGGTCATTGTATCGGGCTGGTAAAAACCTTCTGCCGCCTTGCGCTTCAGTTCGTGATAAAATACGACGGCACTAACGATAAAGGCAATAGCCAGAAAAAAACCGAACGTTTTTAAAATCGAGAGCCAGTTGTCCGGCTGGGTTCCGAACAATGCGTGTGCGATGTATGAAAGATCGGGA
>JAKOXM010000737.1 GCA_029781095.1 Bacteroidota bacterium | reverse complement strand
TGTACAACCGGCACAAGGAAAGCATACGGATTTCCAAAATCTACCTCGCAAACGGCGCTGCTTCCAGGTTCAATTTGAACGTGGACGGGCTGCCGGGCGACAGCCAGGAAAACATAGAAATCGCGCCCAACGACAGTCTTTACGTATTCGCCGAGGTAACGGTCAACCCGGACGAGCCACCCGGCTCCAGTCCTTTTGTGCTGGACGAAGACCTGGTTTTCGAGACGAATGGCAACCTCCAGACGGTGGTGCTGGAGGCCTGGGGTCAGAACGCCGTTTACCTGCCGTCGCGGTACGGCGCCGGCGGCGTGGTCGGCTATGGCTGCAACGGCGGCGAGTGGGTTTGGGACGACCCGCGCCCTTATGTTATCTACGGTGTGCTTGTGATTGACGAATGCACGGTGCGCATACCCGCAGGCGCACGGATTCATGTACACGGCGGACTTGCCAAGCAGGTGACTGATACGGCGATATACCGCTATAACGACGGCTTTCTTGCTTTTACGGGCACCGGAAAACTCCTTGTGGAAGGCACCCAGGACAACCCGGTCATATTTGAAGGCGACCGGCTGGAACCCGAATTTAAAGACGAATCGGGGCAGTGGACAGGTATCTGGTTACAGTCCGGCACAAAAGGTCACCGGATCGAGCATTGTATCGTTCGCAATTCGATCATCGGGATCAGGGTCGACTCTGCGGTCGATCTCACGCTGCGCAGCTCGCAGATTTACAACACCGCCAGCAGTGGATTGATCGGGATACATGCCACGATAAACGCGGAAAACTGTCTTTTTTACGGCAATACAGGATATTCAATCCAGCTGGAATATGGCGGCACATACAATTTTACCTATTGTACCGCAGCCAGTTACGGCGTGAACGGGGAAGCGCTGCGGATGGGCAACGCCTTGTGCCTCGACGATCTCTGCTCCGCCTATGTGGCGTATCCGCTTAAGGCTCTTTTCCGGAACTGTATCATTTTCGGAAGCCATGCCGACCAGATCACGCTGTTCGATCGCGTCGACGATCCCGCGATGTTCGACTACCAGCTTAAAAACTGTGTCGTACGGGTACGCGACCTCCTGAACGACAATCAATACCCGGATTTCCCGGATCACTGCCAGCCTTGCATCAATACAGATAATCAGGATACGATTTTTATCGATCCCAATAAAAATTTGTACCGCCTCGACACACTGCACTCAATCGCGAACCGCTTTGCCGTACCAATCCCGGGTATCGATAAAGACCTCGACGGGAAAATACGGGACGCCATAACACCCGATGCGGGATGCTACGAGATCGAATTTTAAATGCCGCGGGAATTAAACCCTGCGCATCGGATTACGAAACCTGAATGGTATAGTGATAGGTGACCGGAGCCGGCTTTTCCTCCGGCGCTTTGGCTGCTGGAGCAGATGCGGTGACCGAATATTGGACCTGCATCTGGGTGGAGGTTTGTTGTAAGGGTTGTTGAACCGGCTTTTTGAATTGTATCCGGGCTTTTTTATGAAAAAGGACTTTAAGCCCACGGTTTTTCGGCACGTCAAACTTCAGCATGCGCACCACCCGGCAGGCCTCTTCGTCGCAACCGCCGCCTATGCCCTGCAAAACGCGGGTTGCGACCACATTTCCCTGGTAATCAATATCATAGTCTACGAAAACCGTACCCTCCACACCTGATTCCAAAGCCTGTGCGGGATATCGAAGGTTCGAATACATAAATTTTGAAAGAGCCTTCTGTCCGCCTTCGTATTCAGGCTGGTGGATGAATACGGGTTTCTTTTTGTCTTTTTCCACTGGAGTGCATTTTCAGAGGGTTTCAACCCTGCATTTTTAATTTTTCCAGCATTTGCCGCTGGTGGAAATATTTATCCAGAACCTTCAGGGCAAGCAGTGTCATCACTAGATAAAGGCCGTATTGCAGCATTGGGCTAGCCGCTATATCCTGCCAATCGATGTCGGGCAACTGCGGCAGTTCTACCGGGATTTCGACAGTAGTGCTTTGCATGCCGGTCATGATCAGCGCGGTCAAAATAAAGAGCCCGAATACCGCTGAAATGACATAGATGATCCAGTCTTTTCCTTTAGCAGGGGTAACGGCCTCCATGCGGACCTGTTCGGAAGCCAGGGCAGCCATCACGCGGTCGGAAAAACCCGGTTTCGGCGTTTCCAGCGGCAGCATTCTGAAGGCGCGTTTTTCTTCAAGGATTACCTCCAGCCGCTCACGCCATTCAGGATGCCGGGCCAGGCAGGCGTCTGCGCGCGCTTTCTCTTCGCCGGAAAGAAAACCGTCCGCGTAGTCCCACAATATATCGTCGGTCAGAAAAAAGTTATTTTCCATGATTGAAACGTTTCGAGGCTTCAGGGTGCAAGGTTTCAGAGACTCATTTGATCTGCAAATTTATCTTCTACAATTGATTTTAAACGTTGTCTGGCACGACAAAGTTTTGTTTTGGCATTTGTCATCGTCAGACTCATTATTTCACAGATTTCCTCAAGGCTGTGTTCGTACAGATAAAACAGGGTTATTATACCTGCGTCGTCCGTTGAAAGCAAGTCGATGGCCTGCTGCAAAGCGGCGTTGCGATCCTCCCGCTCGAGGTGTGCAGAGGCATCGGGTGTGCCTTCGTCTTTCAGCCGCACGTTGCCCGCCTCATCGTCAAGCGATTGTATATCAGGGTTCTGCTTCCGCAAAAAGTTCATCGAGGTTGAATAAACGATCCGGTACATCCAGGTTGTGAATTTGGCCTCGCCGCGGAAATCCGGCAGATACCTGTATGCCCGTAAAAAACAATCCTGGGCTACTTCATCCGCATCCTCGCGGTTTTTGACGAATCGCAGAGCCAGCGTAAATACGTACTGCTCATACCGCTTCACCAGCATGGCGAACGCACTTTGGCGACCTGCCTGGGCTTGTTGAACAAGTATTTCGTCGGATAATGTGGCTGCCATGCTGTTAGGCCTTCGGATTGTTTTCCCCTACAGGACACGCATCAGGTTCGCGGGGTTACAATTCAGCAAAAGAATTCTTTCAATCGTTCAGCCAAAAGTACAAAATCTACCTGTTCAATGGGATGTTTGCAGCCGGGCAGATGATCGAACCGGCCATTCGGGAGCGCTTCGGCCACATTCCGGCTTTCTTCGTGGCCAACCATGTTATCCATTTCGCCCAGTCCGATCATAACCGGGCAATCGATGCGGGCGAACGCGCCGGGCGGAATTCCCCGTCCTGCGCCGAGGTTGCGAAGCAGTTCGGAACTCCGGTGCAAGACCGCTTTCCAATTGCCGTTTCCGTGCCTGAGAGCCAGGTTTTGGGCAAACGCCGGCACTTTAGCCTCTATTTTTTCCGGATCGAGCATCGCGGTCTCTTTTGCCGCCGTGTCCGGTGTCCAGTCGAACTTCGTTCCAAGCGTAAAAATACGCCCTACCCTTTCCGGGTTCTTCCAGGCAAAATAAAGCGCGGCATAGCCTCCCATCGAATATCCGAAAATATTGGCTGTGAGGATTTTATGTTCGTCAAGATAGTCAGAAATAAACATGGAAAAACGCTCCATGGAATAAGGGGTGTTATCGTCCGCCGTGCTGCCGTGACCCGGAAAATCGGGCGCATTCATCTGCCATTCCGACGGAAAATGCGAAAAAAGAGGCGCAAATTGCTCTGCGCTACCCAACGCGCCGTGCAGGAGAAGCAGTGGAATTTTTGTCATTGCGTCATTTTTAGCCGCCATATCCGAAGGCAAGGAAGTGCGGAGTTTTTTATCACCGGATAGCCGTCGGGGTGTTGGCCGGAGCGGTAAATAGTTGTTTGAGTTATTCCCGCCCGGTTATGTAGACCGTGCGTTTTCATGTAGGTTTGCCGATAATAAGTGCCCGGACATATCTGATTGACAAAAGCCGCTTTGATCTTTTGTGCCAATACTTCATTGTTTTTTTAACAGTAGTGACGGCCCCAAAAATGGCTCATCTTGTCTCAAAACCCCTGCGTTTATTTTGTCAATTAAACTATGCCCCGGTATCCAAACCAAATATGGCAAGTTATGGTCGCAAATCTCGTCAATCTTCACGAACGTCGCATATACCCCGCCGAAATCAGCATCGAAGGCGGCAAGATTCAACAGATCCGGGAAATTGAAAACGCTCCTCCGGATGCAGGTTTCATTCTTCCGGGTTTTGTTGATGCGCACGTTCACATAGAAAGCAGTATGCTGCCGCCCGCTGAATTTGCACGGCTTGCAGTGGTGCACGGGACGGTCGCAACCGTCTCCGACCCGCATGAGATAGCCAACGTACTCGGCGCGGAAGGCGTGGAATATATGCTCCGGGAAGCGGCGCGCGTGCCATTCCGGTTTTGTTTCGGCGCGCCCTCCTGCGTGCCTGCCACTGCTTTCGAAACAGCCGGTGCTGTGCTGGATGCGACCGAGGTAAAAAATCTGTTGCAAAACCCTGCCATCGGCTATCTCTCCGAAATGATGAATTTCCCCGGCGTGCTGCACGGCGACGCCGAAGTGCTTGCGAAAATTGCAGCGGCCAGAGAACTGGGAAAACCCGTGGATGGTCATGCGCCGGGATTGCGTGGAGAAGATGCGCGACGCTATTTTGCCGCCGGCATCGAAACGGACCATGAGTGCTTTACATACGAAGAAGGGCTGGAAAAAGCCCAACTGGGCGTGAAAATCCTGATCCGGGAAGGCAGCGCAGCGCGCAATTTTGAAGCGCTTTGGCCGCTTCTAACCCTGTTTCCGGAGCAAATCATGTTCTGCAGCGACGACAAACACCCCGACGACCTGGTACGCGGCCACATCAATGAACTGGCGGCCCGGGCGCACCGGAGCGGCTGCGAACTGTTCGATGTGTTGCGTGCAGCCTGTCTGAATCCTGTGGAACATTACCGCCTGCCGGTCGGCCTGCTGCGCGAGGGCGATCCAGCCGATTTTATCCGGATATCCGACCTTGCGTCTTTCCGCGTGCTCGAAACCTGGATTGCCGGAGAGAAAGTGGCAGAAAACGGGAAAAGCCTGCTGCCCCGCTACGAAGCTGCTACGCCTAATCATTTCACCGCCTTGCCCAAAAAACCGGCGGATTTCCGGATAAGGCAAATTACACGGAAAGCCGATCCGGAAATGCCTGTAAGCGTCAGGGTGATCGAAGCACTTGACGGCCAGATCGTAACCGGTTCG
>JAKOXM010000721.1 GCA_029781095.1 Bacteroidota bacterium | reverse complement strand
CTTTACCCGGGACGTCTTGCAGAAAGGCATTCCTGTTATTTACCTTTTTACTAGCGGTGCATGTTTCTTTTTCACAAAAGGCTGATAGTATCAAGGTTCTCAGTCACTTCTCGGGATCGGCTGCTGTGACCAATAACGGAATTTCAATTGTACCCAGTTTTTCACTGGGAAAACCCGCTGTTATCTTCAATCTGTCGATGGGAAAAAACAGATTTAGTTTTGATCCGGACCTCCGGTTTTCTCTGGCAGGAAAACCCTGGTCTTTTCTTTTCTGGGGCCGGTACAAAATAGCGGGCAGCGGCAGGTTTCAAATGAGCGCGGGCACGCACCTGGGGCTGAATTTTAAAACGTCCGTTTTGCCGATAAACGGAGATACGAGTGAGACAACCGTGACAAGACGTTATTTAGCCGGAGAACTGTTTCCCCGGTATCTGCTCACAAAAAATATCAGTATCGGCATATATTACCTGTATTCACACGGCCTCGATGCAGGTACGATAGGGAATACCAATTTCCTTACTTTCCAGACGGGTTTTTCCAAACTATTGGACATTTTCCACGCAAAGGCGCAAAAACTAAAAACGCAAAGACGCAAAATTCTAATTTTTAACACTTTGCGTCTTTGCGAAAACTTTGCGTCTTTGCGTGAAATAAAAATGTCCAGTAGTGTGGGGTTTTTCAAATATCGGACTACCGAAGCAGCTTTTCATGAAGTTTACGCCGCAATTCTATTATTTGAAACTGGATAAACAAGATGGATTTTATTTCACGGCGTCATTTACTTTGGCCAGGAAAAAATTTCCGCTTGCGATTTCGGCAATTGTCAACAAAACCATCCAAACCGATATTGCCGGAAGCAAAGACTTTGTTTGGAATGTCAGCCTGGTCTACGCCTTTCATAAAAACTATGTCGAACAATAGCAGGTAGCGATGAGTGATGAGTGTGGTGAGATTTCCGGTTATTTGAATTGTGTAATAAACGACTTTTTTTAGGGTTTTTCATCATTCATCATCCATCGCTACGCAAAAATTTAAACAGATGAACAAGGTTGAAACAATAGAAGAATTTTATAAACGGAAATTCGACTGGATACCCGATCATATAAAAAATGAAATAGGGCATTTCAATGTGTTTCAGCATGAGCCGGTAGAAGCCGGCAAAGTCAAGACACTTCCATACAAAAGGAGGGATTTTTATAAAATAATGCTTGTGATCGGCGATATAGACATGAATTATGCTGATCAGGTGGTTTCCGTCAAAAAACAGGCGCTGTTTTTCTCCAATCCACAGATCCCTTACAATTGCAACAACCTGGAAAGAATCAAAACGGGTTTCTATTGTATTTTCAATCAGCACTTTTTCCACAAATTCGGGGATTTATATCAATATTCTGTATTTCAGCCTGCCGGAGACCATGTATTTGAGTTATCGGATGACCAGGTTGAACGGGTAAGCGCTATTTTTCAGAAAATGTTTGCTGAAATCAAATCGGACTATGTTCACAAGTACGATATGCTGAGGAATCTTGTTTTTGAACTCATACATTTTGCCATGAAAATGCAGCCGGCTGCACCGTCCGACAAACAGCAGATAAACGCATCACAACGCATCGCCACCCTGTTTTTGGAACTGCTGGAACGCCAGTTCCCCATCGATGAAAACCACGCGAAAGTGAGCCTCCGCGCAGCGTCCGACTTTGCGCAGCAACTGAATATCCACGTCAATCACCTGAACCGGGCGGTGAAAGCGATTACCGATAAAACAACCACGCAGATCATTGGCGAACGAATATTGCAGGAGGCAAAGATCATGTTGCGGCACAGCAGCTGGAACGTATCTGAAATTGCGGAGGCCCTGGGGTTTACGGAGGTGACGCATTTCAATAATTTCTTCAAAAAGCATATGGGCACAAGTCCGCTAAAATTCAGAAATGTTTGATTTTTGTAGGTAATTGATTGGATTTGGTTGTTTATTGACGGCGTAGCGTTTGATTTTTGCACTATGATTCACAATCAAAATAATTGATATAACATGAAGAAACGCAAATTAGGCGCCACGCTCGAAGTGTCCGAAATCGGCCTCGGCTGCATGGGCATGAGTTTTGGTTATGCCCCCTTCCCCGATAAAAAAGACAGCATCGCTGTAATTCACGCCGCCGTCGAACAAGGCGTTACATTTTTCGATACCGCCGAGGTTTACGGACCTTTCAACAATGAAGAACTTGTCGGCGAAGCCCTGGCGTCCTTCAAAGGGCAGGTGATAATCGCCACCAAATTCGGCTTTCATTTTCAGGACGGTAAAATGGCGGGAGTCAACAGTCGCCCGGAAAACATCCGCCGGGCCGTTGAGGGTTCGCTCCAAAGACTCGGAGTGGACGTTATTGACCTGCTGTACCAGCACCGCGTCGACCCGAACGTGCCC
>JAKOXM010000717.1 GCA_029781095.1 Bacteroidota bacterium | reverse complement strand
ACTCACAACCGGCGAATGGATCGGCTCTTTTTGCCTCTCCGAACCGGAAGCCGGCTCCGACGCCACCAGCCAGCGCACCACGGCCGTGGATATGGGCGATCATTACCTGCTCAACGGCACCAAAAACTGGATCACCAACGGCTCCACCTCCAAACTGCACCTCGTGATGGCTCAAACCCATGCGGAAAAGGGACACCGGGGCATCAACTGCCTTATTGTAGAGGCCGGCTGGCCGGGCGTAACCATCGGCGCCAAGGAGGACAAACTCGGCATCCGCTCCTCGGATACCACGTCGATCATGTACAACGACGTGAAAGTGCCGAAGGAAAACCGCATCGGCGAAGACGGCTTCGGCTTCAAATTCGCCATGCAAACGCTGTCCGGAGGACGCATCGGCATTGCTTCACAAGCACTCGGTATCGCTGCCGGCGCCTACGAACTGTCCGTTGCCTATTCCAAGGAACGCAGCGCTTTCGGCAAACCGATCAATCAGCACCAGGCCATCGCTTTCAAGATCGCCGATATGGCCACTGAAATCGAAGCGGCTCGCCTGCTCGTGTACCGCGCCGCTATCATGAAGGACCACGGCATGGATTACAGCCAGGCCGCGGCCATGGCCAAATTGTACGCCTCCGAAGTGGCTATGCGCCACACCGTGGAAGCCGTGCAGATACACGGCGGCTACGGTTTCGTGAAAGAGTATCACGTGGAACGCCTCATGCGCGACGCGAAGATCACGCAGATATATGAAGGTACTTCGGAAGTGCAGCGCATCGTGATCTCGCGGAATGTGCTGAACGGGGAGTTGTATGTGCCGGCCCTCGTTGGCAATGTAGGTGTCGTATGAAGCCGCATCAGGGTCATTTATTACAGGTTTGGCCTTTTCCCTAATCCCGCGCAAACGGAAATACTTTGCATCTACAAAACATACGGGGCCGGAATTTTTCAACCCGCCAATGAAATCACAGGTTGAAAAATTCCGGCCCCGCATGTTTAAACTTCCTTTCGGAACTCAACCAACTCACAGGAAAATATCGAACCCGAGTCCAAATCCCATTACAGAGTCGAATTCCTTGATGCTGACGCCACTCTCTTTACTTTCGGAGAACCCGCCCGTGAAATCGACGAATAGGTCCAGCGAAACTTTACTGTTGAGAAAAATGGCGGCGCCTGCTTTAGCGCCGACGATGGTATTGCTGTTGCTGTCGTTATTATCCGTTTTGTTGATACCGATTCCCGCCCGGGCCTCTCCGAAATACTGTATTTTCTGCCCCTGGTTGAGGTAGTACCGCACGAACGGCGTCAGCGCCAGGTCGGTATATTTGTTTTTTGCCAGCGTTGTATCCCGCTGCGGCGCGCTGCGTTTTACGGTGGTGGTACTGTTACCGTGAAATGCGCTGACGTTCAATCCCAGCATCAGGCCATTGGCCACAAAAAAGCCGCCGTTGGATGACAGGTTGAAATTGGTATAAGTCACTTCAAGCGGTTTTTGCGTGTTTTTGCCAAATCCCAATGATAACTGGTTGGGAAGGACGCCGTTGAAGCCGCCGATCAGGTTGGTGGTACCACCCAGCATGTACGTGCCCTTTTCGGTCTGGGCGCTGAGGGAAGAAAAAAACGCAGCACCCGCAAATATGATGGTCATTAGATATTTCATGATGGAATGCATCGAATTGGTTTGAAAAATAAGTTGCAAACAGGGTTGTTCGTGTTCTTCGCAAGCCGGAAGACTACAGGAAAATGTCGAAACCGAAACCGACCCCGAATGCCGAATTCGTAACGGAATCGTTGCCGCCGTGGCTGCCGCGAGTGTAGTCCAGCAGGATATCAAGCCCTACCTTATCATTGACAAATACCGCTACACCGCCCCTGAAACCGAAGAGATTGGTCGTATAGTTGGTATTATTCGGTTCGCTGACAAACAGCAGACCGCCACGGGCTTCACCGAACGGACGGACTTTACCCGTCTGCATAAAATAGTAGCGCAGTTGCGGCGTAAAGGAAAAATAGGTTGAGTGCTGGCCTTCAAAACTGACATTCGCCAGATTGACGTTGAGACCCACCATCAATCCGTCTCCCACAAAATAACCTGCGCCGGGAGCAATGGAAAGAATGGTTGAGTTGAGATTCGTTTTTACACTGCCGGATTTGAGCGTGGTGTTCAGAAAATTAATCCCCGCATGGTTATCGGCAGCCGGACCGGTGACATTCAGTGGCGCGCCCATTGACAGGCCTACCGTAGATCCGAGCAACCAACTCCCCTTGGAGGTTTGGGCGTTTGCAACTGTTGCAAGCAGGGCAAACAGACAGATGAGCTTACTGTATTTCATGGACAAGCAATTTGGTTAAGAATGAATTGATTATACCACAAAATTGAATGCCCTGAAAGGGGAATGCGTTGACGGGAGTCATTTGGGAGAATGACTTTAGATTCGGTGCAAGGGAAGGCTGAGCACCGTGAAAACAAATACGGGAAGAACATCAAAAAAGACAGGGAATGCCTTTCGGCAGGATCAAATCAAGCCCCTCGATTTCAGTTCGAGGTACTTGTTGATCGTATTCAGGGTAAGGTCCTGTGGCTTGGTGAGGATGCCCTGGATGCCATATTGACGTAGTTTGTACACCATTTCCTTTTTCTCGTGCAGGAACTGGCGCGCCACGGTCTGGCGGTATATATCCGCTGTTTTGCGCACGTCTTCCTGGGCGAGGCTGTGTATTTCGGTATTTTCAAAAAATATAACCACGAGCAGGTGAAAGCGATTGAGACGGCGCAGGGCGGGCAGGGCGCGCTCGAGCGCGTAACTGCTTTCAAAATTGGTGAACAACAGCAGCAGCGACCGTGCGCCGATAAGCCGCCGGGCCGCTTCGTACAGGAGTTCGTAGTTCGATTCGCCGGGGCGTTCCTTTTCCCGGTACAATGATTCAAGGATGCGCGTGAGCTGGCTGGTGTCGCGTTCGGCTTTCAGCGTCGCGCCAATCACGTCGGAAAAGGTGAGCAGACCGGCCTTGTCCTGTTTTTTCAGGATGATATTGCTGATCGCGAGGGTGGTATTGATGGCATAATCCATGAGGCTGAGCCCGTCGAAAGGCATTTTCATGGCCCTGCTTTTATCCACGATGCAATACACCTGCTGGCTGCGCTCGTCTTCGTATTGATTCACCATCAGGTTGGCGCGCCGGCTCGATGCTTTCCAGTTGATGCTGCGGTAGTCGTCGCCCTGAACGTAGTTTTTGATCTGCTCGAATTCGTAGGAATGGCCGATTCGGCGCATTTTTTTGATGCCTGTTTCATGAGCGATGTGCCGCATGGCGCGCAGTTCGTAGCGTTTCATCTGTATAATGGACGGATACACCGCCACATCTTCCACCTGCTGGAAAAC
>JAKOXM010000809.1 GCA_029781095.1 Bacteroidota bacterium | reverse complement strand
CGATTCACTCATGACACAAGTGGAACAGGCGCTTTACCAAACGAAAAACCGCTCCAGCCAGGACCCGCTCAACTTCCCGGTCCGCCTCAACGACAAACTCGCCAACCTCATGGAACTGAGTTCCGACGGCGATTATCCGCCTACCGACCAGGCTGTGGAAGTAAAAGATATGTTGTTCGGCCTGATCGACCCGGAACTGGCTAAATGGAAAGCCGTTCAGGATAACGATCTGCCGGAATTTAACCGTCTGGTAAGGGATCTGGGTGTGGATGTAGTGCGGGTGAAAAAAGAATAGATAGCGATAAGTGATGAGCGATAAGTGATGAGTTTGTGATTGGTTTTCAATTATTTGGAAGTGCGTAATTACTCGACGTCTGTCCTGGTCGAGGAATAAACAGCGTCAGGTTGTGGCTGATAAAGCGCTTGGCCGCTTCACAGAAATGTTTATCGAAAGAAATGCACTCCAAAGGGCATTTCGTGTTGTTACGTGCCAACCGGTGAAACCCCGGATTTTAGTGGCCAGGCCAGCCGGAATCCTTTTCCGTTCATTACCGATACATCCGCAACGGCCACTTTTTCGTCGGGCGGCAGCAGAATACGGGCGGAAGCAGCATCCAGAATATCGCGCCGGATATCGATTCCGGGCACCGTTTTAATCAGCATGAGCCCTTCCGGAACAAGGCGGAAAATGCCCACATTGGTTACGTAAAACACCTTTTTCCCTTGCCGCAGGGCCTCCTGCGCGCTGAAAGTCACTTCATCCACCTGTTTTACGAATTTTGGCTTGCCGGGTTGCAGGATGCGAAGGCAATTATCCGCAATTCCGAAACGGGCATTCGCCTGCCAGCTGCCCACGAAAATTACCGTCCTGGCGCCGCAGGCAATATCGGGCAATCCGCCCGGTCCGACGTAGTCGGCGAGCCGCGGACCGCGTTTGGAAGCATTGACGTTTCCCCGGCCATCCACTTGCAGAAACCCGAGCACGGCAGCGCCGAGTTCGTGCTCGTACAGGCGGAACATTTCCGCCGAGGAGATCAGTTTTTCAGGCGCCAGCGCCGAGCCGAAAAAGATACCGGGCACGGGCAGTCCACCGTAGGAGCCCGCTTCCGTAGTGAATAACAGGTCCCGGCCCAAACCTTGCAACACCAGGTGCCGCGCTACCTCCTCCGGGTATCCGACACCGATGTTGAGCATGGAACCTTTGGGAACTTCAGCCGCAAATAATTCGGCGGCCATGCGGGTCAGCGCATCGTCCGTTGCGTCTCTGACGGGTGTTATTTTCAAAAAAGTATTTATAAATTTCAGGTTCGCTCCGGCTTTTTCAAAATCAACTGCTGAACCGGGCGTGAACATCGGCCAGTATCGTTTCTGACGCACCGAGGCAGTCTGTTCGTTGTACGGATGTACTACAATGTGATCGACTGTTTCTCCCGGCATACTGATGCGGTTTTCGTCTTTTGGAATGATGCCGCTCACCGTTACGAATACTTTTCCGCCGTTTGCCCTGGCTGCCGTCGCGGCCGGTATATTTTCGGAGAGCGAAGACGCATGATGGAAATAGATATTGCCGTCTCTGTCAGCATATGGCGCGTTGATAAGCACAAAATCAGGAACAGGCATGGTGTAACGAAGCATGTTTCCGTCGGGTTGCACCAGTTGAAAAGTCGCCGGTTGCGTAACCGGCGAACCACGGCCTGTGCGCGGGTCGATAAAGGTATCGACGCCCACCTCCGATCGAATGAAAGACTCACCCCGGCCCTGTGCTTCGAGGATATGCGTCATTATCCCCTGCGGCAGCACGTGCAATTCCAGTTTTCCGGCTTCAGCAAGATGCAACTGCGCTTTGGTGGTTTCCGTATGCCCGGTGATGTAATATTTCATCAATCCCGGCAGGCCGAGTTCTTCGACCGTACCGGGGACTTTTCCGCGGCCGCCCTGTGCGCCTACGTTGATCCATGTAAGGTTGCGCGGATGGCCGCTTTTCTGAAACAACTCCCGGATAGCCCAGAAAAAAACGGAGCAGCGTGCATTTCCGGCGAAGCCGGAAGAAAAAACCGTGGCGCCGTCGGGAATAAACGTAGCGGCAGTTCTTGCCGTGGTAAATTTTCGGGTATCCACGCCTTCCGCCGGCAAATAGTCGAGGTTGCGTTTCGACCACGTTAGACGCCAGCGGAGTATGTGAAATATCAGTTTGATTTTATCGGAAATGTTCATGGCTATTTATATTGAAATGCTGCCTTTGCGAAATTCTGATTTGCCGATAATTGCATTGATTATATAGGGAATCCCCTTGTCCATACTGGCCTTTGCACGGGCTACCGAAGCGGCAAATGCCTCCAGTGTTTCCGCTCGTTCGCCAGCCGCTCCAAAGGCCTCAGCAATCCGCTGATAATCCGATTGCGGCAATATGGTGGCGGTAGCGGCGCCCAGCATGGTTTTCTGGTCGCGGGCTATCTGCTCCCAGGAACCGTTATTGCCGATAATGGCGCAGACTTTCATACCGTGCCGGGTAAAAATGTCGAATTCCGGGAGGCTGTAAGTGGCGCTGCCATCGCCGTAAATAATCCATATATAATCATCAGGGTACTGCAAGGCAGCGGCCAGAGCGAAGCCTCCCCCCACTCCCAGTGTGCCGAAAACACCCGGATCAAGCCAGGAAAGCGGTTTTCGCGGGCGCAGGGTGTACGAGGCCGTAGCCGCAAAATCGCCTCCATCGGCGATGATGACAGAATTGCCGGGCAGTTGGCTTTCGAGCAAACGGAACAAGGCCAGGGGATTGATGCCATCCATCGGCACGGCGGCCATATCCGCAATCTCCGTTTCACGCTCTTCGTGGTATTTACCCAGTGCATTTTTCCAGTTTTCCCAGGTTTGCTGCCCATTTTGATCATGCCGGGCCAGCGCGATCAAAAACTGCCCCGGGTCAGCATGCACAGCGAGGTCGGGAGACAGATTTTTTTTCAATTCGCGTGTATCGCGACTGACGGCGATCTTGACAGCCTTGCGGTTGAGTTGCCGGCCGTAGTCGAGCCGAAAATCGGCAGGTACGCCTGCCAGTATGATGCAATCTGCCTCACGAATGGCTTTTTTTCGCTGATGTATAAATTGAACAGGATCATTGGGGCCGAGCAGTCCGCGCGCCATGCCGCTGACATAGGTCGGCACGCCGAGGAGCCGAATGGCATCGGCAATACTGCCGGCGGCGGCCGGGATGGCCATCGCTCCGCTTCCTGCTATCAGAACGGGCTTTTCGGCGCGCCGGATCATATCGAGGGCCTGCCGCACGCTGTTTTCAGGCACGTCAAACGATCGTGGGCTTTCCGGTTTCAGGTTTTCGTCAAAATCGGGGTTTGAAAACATCCGGTCGAGATGCCAACCGATATACCAGTGTTGCAGCCGCTCCTTCAGACTTCGACCCGGTTCGCTTTTCTGCCCGTACCACTGCCGTACGGTTGCTCCGTCGAACAACAGGTCAACCGGACATTCGATAAAGACCGGTCCGGGGATACCGCTTGCAGCCCGTCGGAAGGCTTCCCGCATGGCAGGGCCGATCTCCCGCACACGCTTTACCCGAACCGACCATTTCACGACCGAATGCAGGATGCTGGTCTGGTCGATATCCTGCAATGCTCCGCGTCCGCGCAGCAGGGTTGCGGTAGCGCCGCCGATCAGGATGACGGGCGACTGGGCCATTTGCGCGTTTTTCAGGGCGGTGACGGCATTGGTGACGCCGGGTCCTGCCGTTACGGCCGCCACACCGGGAACGCCAGTAAGTCTGGCTGTGACGTCGGCGGCGAAGACAGCCGAGGCTTCGTGGCGAACATCAATCACCCGGATACCCGCCCGCTCCGCTTCCACGTAGATCGGCGCGATGTGTCCACCGCACAGCGTGAACAAATGCTTTGTGCCGTTTTCCTGAAGCGTTTTGGCAATGATCGTTCCTCCGTTCATGTGTCAGAATTTTAAACGGTTTTATTGCGACAAGCCCGCCTTCACAGCCGCATTCAACTGCTCCAACACGTACCTGTCATACGCACCAGGGGTTTCCAGTAATTGCCGAAACAGCAACTGTTGCGGCTGTGCGTCGTTTTTGGTATGTATGGTGTAATAACCACTGCTCTGCAGGATGTATGTACGTTCAAATCCTTTCGCCGGGCCTTTGGGCATCCGGTATTCAACCGTGGCACGCACTTTCGTATCTGGCATGATAAAATACTGGTGATCGGTGTTATTCAGTGCAGCGGTTATATCAAGTCCTTTTTCATCCGTAGCCTTCCAAGGCATAATCGTCTGCGCGCCGGATGCTCCGGCAGAATATGAAAAATCGGCTTCTACCCGGTCCAGCATCCAGACGCCCGGCGGGCAATCGAGCCGAATGCGAAGGGTTTCTCCAGGTATCTCTGTCAAGTCTGTTTCAAGAGCAATATCTTTCGGAATGGCGCTGCCCACTTCCCAGACATGCCCGGCCGGACGCCAGTTTTTGCCGTCCCAGATGCTCAACAGCAACATGCCTTCTCTCACCATAGCATCGTGCATGACCTGCCGGTCAGTCGATGAAACGTTGAGTTTTTCATACCATTCCGGCAGATCGCTGCCCATCAGGTTCAGCACTTGTCGTTGCATTTCAGCCGCCCAGACCGTATTCATGACGTTGAATATCAGTACCGCAGAATTACTGCCGAGAGGTCGGTTGAATTCCAGCACTACGCTGTCGCGCAGATCGGCGGGATTGTTCGGGTTGCGGTTGAAAGGCGAACTCAGCCAGTAGTCGCCATCCTTTTTGCGGAGGCTTTCGCGAATATTGTCGCCGCCGGATGTCACTGCGGTGGCGGGTGGTTGCGGCGCCGATACAGTGTACAGTTTTCCTTCGAATGATGGATACACCTCCGTGCCTTTCGGGTGGTCTGCCACCAGTAACTGAAGCGCGTCAACGTATTGGGTTTCTTCCAGTTCATTGGTCAGTTCGAGGCGGCAAACGCCGCTTTCGTCGGGTTTAAGGTAATCGAGGTTGTCCCAGTCGCTGCGCTGAGCCGCCGGGAAAACGGCCCCGCCGAATATCTCGGCGTCGCGGTGGTAGGCTGTGCCGTCGAAACTGTAGACGTAAGGGCAGGAACCACCTTCTGAGGGTGGGGGGGATGGTGTGATGTGGTTCCAATTCCAACTATTAGATAGCGCGATTACAGCTACAGTTATACTGACAAAATCAGTGACTAACCCGGCCACAAAAAATGCGGAGGCAGCATTGGTCTTTTTTTCAGGAATAATTACGCTATCTATCTCCGCTAAGGAAATATTCCTGGAGCCTCTAATTGCCGCATTCGGGTGGGAACCGGTAACAATCAATACAGATTTTGGAGCAGGGTCTTTCTTTTCAAAATTCAAGCCTTTGTAATAGCCTCTGGCAGGTTTCTTTTTGTGGTGGTGATAAATTTCGAGGCGCTCCCCATATTCCACCGACGCAATTTGCGAAACCGGCACAACCGTGCGCCTGCGCTTCACCACAGTATCGATCTTTTTAATTTCCTGCACTGGAATCCGGCTAATTTCAGCATTCTTTTTATCATAAGCAGGTTTTATCAACAATACATTATCGAGGGTATCCTGTTGGGGATTTTGGCGGGACGTGCCGGCAAAAACTCCGATGTAGGTTTTGCCTTTTGTTACAACTTTCAGATTCGCTCCTTCCGGGATTTTATACAATTCCCACCCTTTTAAATGCTGTCGGTTGTATTTGTTTCTGGAATCGATTCCCGAGCCGATACCCCAAAAAATAAGGGAGCAGCCCGCAATTACCACGGTGGCAATGATCAAAGCCAGTCCTGTGAATTTGTACATCATGGATTTTTTCATGGCAGAAGATGGATTTGTTTATGTAACCACATTCGCTCTCCAATGATAGGGATACCTGTTTCTCAAAGCCAATGACCTGTCTCACTGGCATATATGATTTGTCGGATTCAGCCTGTGGCAAATGGGCAATTAATCCGGATATCAAGTGCATGTTCCATGTCATGGCTAATCCGGGAACGAGTTTGTGTTATTCGGCTGGAAAAACGGGAAAATTGTGTTACAGGAATTGAAGCGGGAATCCCGAACTTTTGCAGTGTAGGACAAGAACCGGCACGACCGGCGGCATTGCCGGGTCAGGTCTGTTTCAGAATGATCACACTGCAAAATGACTGACGTATGAAAAATATTGATCCATTCACCTTTATGCTTTTATCGCTGGTATGGTTGAGTCTGGTCCTGTTGCTCCCGACATCGGCATCCTCCCAGAGTGCCGGCACCCTGGACCCCGCATTTGGCGATGGGGGAACCGTCATCGAAAACATCAACGGGAATGAGGATGCGCTTTATGCCATGGCAATTCAACCGGATGGCAAAATTGTAGGCGCAGGGTATTTTTCCGAAGGTACGTCTGCCCGGGGGGCCGTCTGTCGACTACTGCCCGACGGGACACCCGATGCAAATTTTGCCCAGAACGGCGTCTTTCACATGACTTCCTTCAGTATACTCATTGATGTCGCCGTCCAGCCCGATGGAAAAATTGTTGCATGCGGCTATACCAATTCAGGGGACAATCCCGTCGTCATTCGATTAAAGCCCAACGGCACTTATGACAACACTTTCGGAAACGGAGGGACGTTTATTGCGACAACTTCATATAACAGGTTTTCCACGCTGACGCTCTTGCCTGACGGTAAAATTCTGTTGGCAGGATACGGATGGTCGGGAGGCGCCCTGACGAGGCTGCTCCCCAACGGAACCCCCGATCTTACATTCAACGGTACGGGAACGGTAATACTACCTTCATTCGGAACCGATTACACCTTTATTACCGATGTGGTCGCACTTCCCAGTGGCAGGCTAATTACTTCCGGATACATTGATGCGGATACATCAAGACAAGGCATTATACTCGGTTTTACAAGCAACGGCGTACTGGATCCGGATTATGCCCTTGGCGGTATTCTGACAATCGGTGATCCGGGTGGCTACACCGGTGTCCTGACCACTTTATTGCTCCCGGACGGGAAGTTGCTTCTTGGCGGCTACTATAGTTCTAATTCCGACCGCAATCTTTTGCTGGCCCGGCTGCTACCCGACGGTTTGCCGGATGATACTTTCGGCTATGGCGGTACTACCATAACGGATGCAGGCGGGCAATTTGACAACGTCAGGAGTCTTTGCCTGTTGCCGGGCGGAAGTATAGGAGGGGCAGGCTATACCGGCAATTTTGATTTTTACGGCTTACTCCTCAAATGGTCGTACGACGGTATCCCGGACGATACATTTGGTACGGTCGGGGTAATAAATCCGGGATGGCCCGGAACATTTTGGGGCATGGCCGTTCTGCCGGATGGAAAATGGATCGTAACGGGAGTCAGAACCTCGGGCGACGGGGATTTTGGTGTGGCGAAATATGGCCCCGATGGAAGCCCGGACCTCTCTTTCGGCCCCACAGGCGAGGGGTACCTTGCCCTAAACTTCAGTGGCTCGGCTGATTATGCATTCCACACGGAA
>JAKOXM010000705.1 GCA_029781095.1 Bacteroidota bacterium | reverse complement strand
ATCCGGTCAACTCGAGAGTTTCACGCCCCGTGTTGCCGCTCCGCCGAAGAAGGCCGCGGGGACTAAAAAGTAGTTGCTAATATTCTAAAAATCGCCTGCCATGGCCGCTATCAACTGGAAACTCATACTATTGCTTGGATCCGTCTTTTTCGCGGGCATCTTCATCCGTGGCGAAATAGCGCGCCGGCAGGACCTCAAGCGCGAACTGAACGAGATCAAAGACAACCAAAGCCGGATTATGGCACAGGTGGATTCGATCAATGTTTCCTATGCCGCGCAAAAACTGGTATTGGCGCAACGAACCGACACGCTCTATCAGCAGATCGACGAGATCATCCGGCTCAAAAGCCTCAATGCCGCGCGCATTCGCCAACTGCAGGACAATATCGCATCGCAACGGCAACAGTTGTATCTGGATATCCACGACCTCCAGACAGCCATCAACCAGCACCCCGTAGGCGTCAAAAAAACGATTCAATAGCCTGCAAAAACCGCCATAACAATGAAATATCTTATTCTTTTCCTGTTATTTGCAGGCTGCATGATGCAAGCCGCAGCCCAGGACGAAAACATCGATACCTTTCAATACCGCCAAAATGGGGTGGATATCTTATTTCAGGGGGTAATGGTAAAATCCAACGCCGAGCTTCGCGAAATAGAACTGTTCGACGCCATGTACCCGATAAGCATCGTACCCCGGCCTGTCCTGCAAAAAGCGATCGCTATCGGCAACAGCCAAAGTATCCTGGCCGATTCACTCAGCCAGGCTGTCTTTCACCTGGAATATCAGGATAAACTAAACGCCCTCGAGATTGAAAAAAAAGACAAGATCATCGAGTACCAAAAGCAGTTTATTGCGTTCAGTGACAGCACCAACCAATTGCTCAACAGGTCTATCGGGGCGTTGAATACGCAATTGTCGGAATGCCGGAAAGTCGCGACGGAAGCAAACAAACGCCAGACCGGCGGCAAATTCTGGAGCGTGCTGATCGGTGGCGGTATCGGTTTCGGGCTTGGGGCCGTGCTCGGTATCCTCGTGGCAAAATAGGCCGCAGGTATTTCCTTTAACGCAAATAACGAATCGGAATGATCACTTCTTTGCAACAACTCATAGACCAAAACAAGACAATTACCACTGACGAAATAAACCTGTCGGAAAACAAGGATGCGGCGCGTGAATTGCAGACACGGCTCTGCGATCTGGGTATTCTGGACCCCCTGATCAACGGCGACAAGGACAAACCTTTCGGCCCGGTGGGCAAGGCCGACGGCAGCGTTGGTCCCATGACGCGAAATGCCATATACGAGTTCTGCCGGCTGTCAGGTGTTCCTTACACCGATCGTTTGCTCACACCGGCGATGGCCAGGGCCCTCGTAAAAGCCGATCCCGACAAATTTTTGCCCGTACAGTTCGACAACAAATCAACAGACGACACCAAAACGCGTTTTGCCAAACGAATCCTCCGCTGCATGCGCGCCAAAGGCTTCTGGATCGCACGCAGCCCCAACACCTATAATATTGTATACGTAGAAGGCGTCAACAGCGATGGCCGGGAAAACCCCGACACTTTCGATGAATGGAACGATCGTCGAACGGTCATTCGCATCGCACCGGGCGGCAAGCCCGAAATGCTCGTCAACGACCAGGCGACAACCGAACCGGGAAAATTCTATACTGTTAACCCGATGCATTCACAAGGCGCGGCGCGTATTGCATTTGGCCAGTACAAGGCCTGGGTCGACGGACTGCACCAGGGGGAACAACCCGCACTGGTGCAGCGCGGCGACCTGCGCGTGCACCGCGACATCGATAAAAGCGGAACCCGCAACAAAATCGATCCCATCGATGTCGGTGACTGGTTCGGGATCAACCAGCACTCTACCGATCCCAAAATTACGCCGGCCCTCGTCGGGAAATACAGTGCCGGATGCCTCGTCGGGCGGCGCTATACCTGGCATACCAAGTTTTTGAAGATCGTCCGGAAAGACTACCGGTACCTGATGAACAAAAGTTATTTGTTCATTACCACCGTCATTGCCGGCGACGATCCCCTGTTAAAATAAAGGTCGGACCGCATCTAACGGTTGATATTGTGCCGGGGCATCGTACGTCCCGGTTGAATTCATGCACATCTATTCTTTTTTTATAAATTCGGCAGTGCGAGATATTGGGTGAACATGCAATTTTTAACCATGAAAATCAGAACAAACTCTTCACTCATTATCAACCACTGCACTAAAATCAAATGAAAACATATGGCATCACTGATCAATTTTAACAATTTTTCCGCTGAACTCGACAGCAGTGCACTCGACAAAACCAAGGTGCAGATCCGGGTACCCGGTTCCAGTCGCCCGCTGGCCGAACTGATTCTCGAAGAGTGCCGGGATTGGCTGATTGGCGACAGCAAGACCAACATTACCCTCAACGCTACCATACGCATGGCGCATTTTGTAGCCAAAAGCCTGGGCATAGAATACCACATACCAACCGACCTCCGCGGTACAGCCGACGATTTTCACAAAATTCTCCCCGACCAGATCATTGCCGGGATCGGCATGTTGCAGGCCAATGCGCAAAGTTCGATCGACGGGAAACCGGGAAAGGACTTCATCAAGGATATTATGGGGGTAACCGATTCCTCTTCGGATTTCTATTTGAAATTTATGGAAGAGAGTTCAAATACCGATCTGATGGACGAAAACGGTGCGCTCGTTATGCCCCAACTCGGTCGGCCTGAACCCGAATTTTATCAATATTTCCGCCGCCTTACCCGTTTGCGCAACGGTTTGTGGAGCGACGAACCGGGTATCACAAATATTTCAGGGGTACGCCGCGACAACGTGAGCAGTACCACATGGAATGACGTACTGGTGGTGAGCTGGAAAGATGAGAGCGGCGGCCTGCATTGCAAGGCATATACAGCCACCACCGAACCGGGGAACAAGAAGGGCGACCCCACCGTTCCGCCCCAGACATTCATTGTCCGGGCGGGATATCACCACGGCAGACAACCCGGCGGGCGCTGCTTCCGCGTTATGGCCCGCGACGGCGACAACAAGAACCTGATTTTCACCCGCAACGACGGCCGGGGAATCAACTTTCATTCAGGCGGCACTTCCGGAGCGCCAAAAAACATGATAGAAGGCAGTTTGCCGGGCGGAACAGCAGGCACCGAGCAGGATTTTATCAAGAATATCGCCCTCGTCGAGATATTTAAAATTCTTTCCAATTGGGGACTTGACGTAAACAAGGCCTCGTGGCAAATACTGAATGACGCAAACGAATCACTGAAAAACTGGAGCGAGGCAAACCTTGCCCACGTCGTTCAGTCGGATGATAATGAAATACGCGTCAGGCAAGTCATCGGCGGCAACACAAAAGAAAAAACCATCAATATTCCCAATGCCGTCAACTGGATTGTCAACAAATGGATCAACACCGAAAAAAATCCGGACGCACTCCTGCGTATATTGAAAAGCGTCGACCAGAACTTTGCTGCGCCGGACAACTGGTCGGGACTGAATTCGAGAGAGGTCGCGAACCTGATCAAGCCGGCTCACATCCTGGGGATCGTTGAAAAACAATGCAGGCACGTCAAAGACATAAGTGAAGTGGACGGTATGCCAGGCAACACTTACATGATCATCCTCGAAGGGTATCACCCCGAGATCATGCAACAAAAAGAAAACACACAAAAATCTATCGAACGACTGGAGGAATTGTTTAAAACGCCAGGGATCACCGCGAATGAGGTCAAATACGTGAAACAGATTCGCTTCAACTCGGCAGAAGAACGCAAGGTTCTTGCCCTTGGCAACGTCGGACACCGGAAGGACGAAAAGGCGTTCGATATCGATGAGGACGTAAAGAACTGGTCAACCGCCTGCCAGGTGGTTTTCGGCCCCGAACAGTTTTATGAATTCTGGTACTACGTAGTCGGTCAATCCCTTAAAACCGGGCAGCGACATTGGTATTACACCATTTTCGATCTCAGCACCATAGGTGTGCCGGCCGTTTAAAGCCGGTTAAATCCGGGTTTTGTCCTTTCGGGGGTATTCAAGAATCTGTGTTTTCCTTTTTTGTTGCCCGCAGGGTGAAAAAGAGAGGCCGACGCACTTTTTCGGATACCCCCGTCTTTTAACTCTTTCGCCCATAGCCGCTGAAAAAGGACCTTTTATGACTGCCGGTTCGCGATTTCTTAAAAAGAGTGTCAGCCCGGAAAAGAATTTCAGATTAAAAATGACCTGCATCCATAACAGGGGACATTTCCGCTGCGTTCTCAATCCACATCATTAAAACATCTGGAGCGTCCCTATGTACAAGGTCAAATTCGGTGGAAAAAACGGCAAAACCTTCAACCTGGTAGAAAGCCCCGATATGGTGGCTATTCGCACCAAAGGCAACCAGGCACTCGAAAACGTGTCGATGAGCCGGGAAAGCAAGAACCTCATTGATCAAACGACGGAAGTCGTCAAATTTCCGGAAGCGGGCATCACTGTCCGCCGGGTTGCAGCAGCCGAAGGACTGGAATCGACCCAGTCCATGGTTGATATGCGCGACGAAACCCGTGCTGCTCTGAAGCAGGAAGATGGCATCCGTTTCGCCGGCCGTGTGTTGCAGGACGCGGAAAGCGGCGAGGTAATGCTTTACACCGAAAATTTTTTCGTCAAATTCAAGGATGAAATTCCCGAAAAGGATTGTCTGGCCCTGATCGATCAGTACCAGCTGAAGGTAAAATCAAAACTCCCCTTTGCGCCAAACTCCTATTTCGTCGAAGCGGTGGAGGGCACAGGATTAAAAGTATTCGACATCGCAGAACGCCTGCTCAAGGAAAAGATCGTCGAATTTTGTCATCCTGAAATCGTGCAGGAGCGGCGATATAAAGTCATTCATCCCCTGCAGTGGCATTTAGCCAAAACGACAATCGAAGGTAAGCCCGTCGATGCCCACGTCAACATCAACACCGCCTGGAAATACACGAAAGGCAAAGGCGTCGTCATCGCCGTGATCGACGACGGCGTCGACATCGACCACCCCGAGTTTGCAGGTCGCATCGTGCATCCCCTTGATGCCACGCTCAACACAAACGATCCGCGCCCGAAAACGAAGGACGACAACCACGGAACGGCATGCGCCGGCATGGCCTGTGCCGCCGGGCTCGACGGCGGCGCTTCCGGTGTGGCGCCCGAGGCAACGCTCATGCCCATTCGCCTGCGCAGCGGCCTGGGCAGCATGGCCGAGGCCAATGCCTTCGCATGGGCCGCCGACCACGGCGCCGACGTCATCTCATGCTCCTGGGGCCCCGCCGATGGAGAATGGTGGAACCCCGGCGATATGGTGCACAACAGCGTTACAGGCCTTCCCGACAGTACCCGCCTGGCGATCGAATACGCCCGTACCAAAGGCAGAAACGGCAAAGGCTGCGTTATTCTGTTCGCAGCCGGCAATGGTAACGAGGACACCAAAACCGACGGCTATGCCAGTTATCCGGGCGTGATTGCCGTCGCCGCCTGTAATGACACGGGCAAACGCAGCGTATACAGCGATTACGGCGACTCGGTGTGGGTTTCTTTTCCCAGTGGCGATTACGCCTGGAAAGCATTTCAGCATCCCGCACCCATCAGCCAGGGCCTGCGCACTACCGACAGATTAAAGGAATCCGGTTATACGCCTGACGATTACATCAACAATTTCGGCGGCACCTCCGGCGCATGCCCCGGCGCGGCAGGTACCGTAGCGCTCATGCTGGCGGTCAATCCGGATCTGACCCAGCCGGAAGTAAAAGACATGCTGCGGCGTTCCTGTCGCAAAATTGACGAGGCGAACGGCGAGTTTGACCAGAACGGGCACAGCATCTGGTACGGCTACGGACGCGTCGACGCGGGGCTGGCAGTGGAGAACGCCCTGGCGGCCGCAAAAAAAAGTGACGGGCCTTCGGTCACCGGGTCCGTCACTTTTGTCAAAATCGGGAAACAGGAATTACAACCGGGAGGCGCACTCACGGGCGACGTTGTACCGGTTCGAAAATTGCTTGGATTCAGCCTGCGTGTACAGCCGG
>JAKOXM010000700.1 GCA_029781095.1 Bacteroidota bacterium | reverse complement strand
TATTCTTTCATGGACGAAAAGCCCCTGAGCAAAACAAATTACTACCGGTTGATGCAAACGGATACAGATGGCAAATACAGCTATTCCAATATCGTAGCCGTCGATATGCGCGACAGTGCACAGCCCTTCGACGTATTCCCGAACCCCTCATCCGATGGTATTATCTCGGTACGCGCTGAATGTCCGGTAGAAGGAGACGGGCACCTGGAAATCTACAACTGGACAGGCGCCCGCGTATACGATAACGTCTCGCAGTTTCCGGAAGGTACTGTGATATACCTCGTTTCCCTGAACACCCTCCCTGCCGGTACTTATTCGGTGCGTCTGGAGACGCCGGACGGGCAAATCCATTACAAAAAAATTGTGCTTCAATAGGTTGAGGTTTTTTGGATAACACCATTTTTAAACCCCTTCGTAGCGCCCCGGCGCTACGAAGGGGTTTAAAAATAGCTCACATTAAAACGATTTAAGTGTTTGACTATTAATTTGTTATAATAAAATTTTCAATCGCCTTATGAAAACTTTTTTACGTAAAGGGATTCAAAACGGGCGCCTGCTTTCATTTTTTCTGGGCTGGTGCTGCTTCACCGGTATGCCGCTGAACCGGCCATTTCAGGCCCACGCACAATGTAACAACAACACGGTGCTTACCCTGACCGGGCCGGGCACCAGCTCCTGGACGGCCCCTGCCAGCGGCGGTCCGTTTTCCGTCCGGATCACGGCTACCGGTGCCGCCGGCGGTGCGTACCTGGAGTCAAACCCCGCTAAAACGGGCGGCCCCGGCGCTACAATGAGCGGCACCTTTGTCGTTCAGAACGGCGAAAAATTATTTGCCATTGCCGGCGGCGGCGGCTTCCAGTCCCTGCTGGAAGGCGGCGGCGGTGCCGGTGGTTCCGGCGTCGTCAATTGCGGCAACCCGGCAGATTGTCCGGGTGGTACGATTCTGATTATTGCCGCAGGCGGTAATGGCGGCCAGCTCGGCGGCCCGACGGGTGGCAACGGTCTCGGCGGCTCCGCCGATACCAATGGCAGCGGAGACGGCGGGCTTATTTCCAACAATGATTGCGGCGGCGGCGGCGGCGCCCTGAACGGCCCCGGCCAGACGGCCGGTTCCGGCGGACAGGGCGGCGATCAGGTGTCCACTTCGGGTATTTCCATGGGCGGCGAGGGAAGCAGAAATTTGCTGAGCAACCCGCCTTCGGGCATCAACGACGGCGGCAATGGCATGGGCGGCGGCGGCGGCGGCGGCGATGGAGCAACGACAGACAATGCTGCCGGCGGCGGCGGCGGACATACCGGTGCCGACGGCGGTAATGCTTCGGCGGCGTCATCTTTCAACTCGGGAAGCGATCAGGCAAATACTTCCGGCATAACCGGCGGCGCAGGCAGCGGGCCTAAAAGCACGCCGGCATTCCCCGGCACCATTACCATCGTTTGTCTTCAGGCTTTGCCGATAGCCCTGGTCAATTTTAAAGCGGCCATTCAGGATGACCGCGTACAACTACACTGGGTTACCGCTTCTGAAAAAGACAATTTCGGTTTTGACATAGAACGCAGCATGAACGGTATCCACTGGACGGTACTCGGTTTCGTTCCCGGCAACGGTACCACGACAGTACGGCACGACTATTCGTTTACAGACGCCAGTCCGCTCCCGGGGGTAAACTATTACCGTCTCCGGCAACAGGACACCGATGGCCAGTTTGAATATTCGCCCATGGTAATTGCCGATCTGCGTATTACAAACGCCCTTTTTGACGTATTTCCCAACCCCTCTGCTACCGGAGAACTCACCGTTCGGACGGTCGGTATAAAAGAAGGCAATGGCCTTCTGGAAATATTCGACTGGGTGGGCTACAAAGTGTACAGGGAAACACTTCACATATTGAAGGGCACTACTGTCTATCCGGTATCGCTGGCCAATTTTCCACCGGGCGCCTATACCGCCCGGCTTGAAATGCCCGACGGAGAAGTGCAGTTCGAAAAATTATTACTTCAAAACAGCGGGAATTGACATAATCTTGCGCCCTTATGCTGCTCAATAAAATCCGGGAGTCTATCGTCGCCTACCAGCAATGGCTGACCGATATCCGGCACCATCCCTTTGCGTACAAATGGGAATCTGCCATTCATTTTCAAGCCAACTGGAACCCGGAAGACACCGATCCGGTCGCTATGTTCGACCGCTGTTTTCAGAATACCGAAACGCGCCGGCTCTGGCAAACAGAGAACTGGAATCCGAAAAAAATCATGCTCGAATTCTGGAAACTGGATGCCCCGATGGTGCGCATGATGTTCGACGATCTTTTCAACGAAACCCTTGGTGCGGAAGGGCGTATCGGCCGGTTTTTGTTCGGTTGCGACGAATTGCTGCGCGATTACAGGCGCGCGCATCCGCTTTCGGCCGAAAACGATCATTTTCACAACGACTACCGGATGGTAGCGCTGTATTTGTCTTCCCGATACCCGGAATCATATGCGCCCTACGATTTTTCCATCTTCCAGAACACGATGACCCTTTTCGGTGCGCGCGACGTACCCCAGCAAAACGACCTTGTTCGCTATTTCAAGGTGCTGCGCACACTGATGAACTTTCTGGAAAAAGAAGGGACAGTGGAGCCTGCGATGCAGAAGCATTTGCATCCGCAGAAACATTTTCAGGGGAAAACCTTATTGCTGGCGGAGGATTTCTGCCGGTTTGTGGGGGGATGAAAAAGCAAAAGGCTCAACGAAATATCGCTGAGCCTTTTTGCGGTCCGGACGGGACTCGAACCCGCGACCTCCGCCGTGACAGGGCGGCATTCTAACCGACTGAACTACCGAACCGTTTGCTTTCCTTCAAAAGCGGGGCAAAGATAAACGCATTACTTCCGCAGCAACAAACATTTTGTCAAAAAAATCTCAAAATATTTCCCCGCCCGAACCATTTCCAAAAATCAGGCTGCTTCGACGTACCTTTACCATACGTATCTGCCCAAGCAGTGCAAAAACCGGTTTAATCCTTCTTCCTAATCCCGTTCGGTTCATCAATTTTCCAAAACCAATCGCGGAGCGACATGTCAACGATCTTCATGGATTTTGAAAAACCCCTCGAAGCACTATACGAACAACTGGAAAAACTACGCGAGGTAGGCGAGAAGGGAGAGCTGGATGTGACCAATATGGTGCGCGAACTGGAGACTAAAATCAAGGCCAAGCGCGAGGAGATTTTTACCAACCTCAGCGGTTGGCAAAAAGTACAACTTTCCCGCCACCCGGAGCGCCCTTATACCCTGTATTACCTGACTACGATGTGCAAAAAATTTATCGAACTGCACGGCGACCGCTTTGCAGGCGACGACCACGCTATCGTAGGCGGACTGGCCAATCTCGACGGACAGACGGTCATGGTAATTGGTCACCAGAAAGGCGTCAATACCAAAATGCGACAGTACCGCAACTTCGGCATGGCCAATCCCGAAGGCTACCGAAAGGCCCTGCGACTGATGAAAATGGCCGAACGTTTCGGATTTCCCGTCGTGACGCTCATCGACACCCCCGGCGCCTTTCCGGGCCTCGAGGCGGAGCAACGCGGCCAGGCAGAAGCCATTGCCCGAAACCTGTTCGAAATGGCGCAACTTCGCGTTCCGATTCTTTGCTATGTCATCGGTGAAGGCGCGTCGGGCGGCGCGCTGGGTATCGGCCTCGGCGATAAGGTTTTTATGCTGGAATATACCTGGTATTCCGTGATCTCCCCGGAATCGTGTTCCTCCATTCTCTGGCATTCATGGGATTTCAAGGAACAGGCCGCCGAAGCCCTGAAACTCGATGCAGATCACATGCTTTCATTCGGCCTCATCGACGGCATAGTGCGGGAGCCCCTTGGCGGTGCGCACAATGCTCCGGAGGAAATGGCCCGCAACCTGAAAAAACATATTCTGGCGGAATTGAAAAAACTGTCCGGCCAGGATCCCGAGCAACGGATCATCGATCGAATTGATAAGTACAGCAAAATGGGTCATTACCGGGAGCTCGCCCCGGCGCCCGCCAATACAAAATAAGTTTGGACGAAATTTGACGTTAATAGTGCTGAAGGTGGCTTTTACAACTTAACATTGTTCAGTTTAACCACTCGTTGAGCCGCTTACTTTTCCTTTCCACTTTAAATCACTTTGCCATGCTGGAATCTATCCGCATTGCCTTTTACCGGAAATCATTGCGAAAAACCCTGGCGATGCAAAAGCGCCGTCGCAGGTCGCATAACCTGGTCAGTGCAAAAACTATAGGAATCCTGTTCGATGCCACGGCCGAAAAAAACCGGCGGGAGATCATGGAATACGCCCATAGCCTGGAAGAAAAGGGCAAAAAAGTGCGGCTTTTTGGATACTTTTCGACCAACCAACCCCCGGAAGGCCACCCTTTCGGTTTTTTTCATAAAAAAGAAATCAACTGGTTCGGTATACCCAACAGCGAAAAAGCAATCGCTTTTGCCGAAGAAAAACCCGACCTGCTGATATACCTGAACCGGGAAGCATGCAAGCCGCTCGAATGGCTCGCCGCCGCCTCCCAGGCTTCCATGAAAATCGGTTTTGCTACCGACGAACCCAACGACTTCGACCTGCTGCTCGAAACCCCCGAGGATAAAGGCATTGGCTACTTTATCGAACAACTACACCTTTACCTGGATAAAATTGTCCTGACAAAAAATGAATCTGCACGAGCGATTTAGGGGCACCGGCGTCGCCCTGGTCACGCCTTTCAAAAACGGCGGCATCGACTGGGAAGACCTCGAAAAAATCATCGAACATGTCATCGCCGGTGGCGTCGAATTTCTTGTCAGCCTGGGTACCACCGGCGAATCGGTTACTTTAACCGAAGAAGAACAACGCCGGATTCTCGACTTCACGATCAAAATAAACCGCGGCAGGGTACCCCTGGTAGCGGGCGTGTTTGGCGGCAATAATACGGCTGCCATGGTGGAGAAAATCGCCGGTTTTAATTTCGAGGGTATCGACGCGCTGCTGTCGAGTAACCCGTCCTACAGCAAACCCGGCCAGGAAGGCATTTTTCAGCACTACATGGCCCTGGCAGAGGTATCGCCGAAGCCAATCATCATTTACAACGTTCCCAGCCGGACGGCCTCCAATATGACGGCCGAAACGACGCTTCGCCTGGCCAACGCCAGCGACAAGTTCCTTGGCGTGAAAGAAGCTTCCGACGACATCTACCAGATTACCAAAATCATCAAAGGGAGGCCCAAAAACTTTCTCGTACTCAGCGGCGACGACTTCCTCACCTTGCCCGTGATTGGCGCCGGTGGCGACGGAGTCATTTCCGTTATTGCGAATACGGCGCCCCGGCCTTTTACCGATATGGTGCGAGCAGCCCTGCGCAACGACATGCCTGCCGCCCGGCAACTCAATTTCAAACTGCTGGAACTGTACAAACTGCTGTTTATCGAAGGCAATCCGGTCGGTGTGAAAGCCGCGCTTGAATTGCAGGGGCTGTGCAGCCGCGAAGTGCGCCTTCCGCTTGTACCCATGACCGAGCAGGGTGTTCACCTGGTCATGGCAGAACTGGAAAAAGTGCTCGGCTAAACGCCTCTGCCGAACTGCTGCCATCAGCACAGAACAATACAGAATCAGGAAAACAGCGTCGGCTGCTCAGGAGCCTGATCGTGCAGGTCCGCCTCGTCATAACCCGGCGTATTCAGTTTTTCCGATACCCGATACATGGAAAGTATACCGTCGGCAGGCGGATGCAACATGTCGAGTGCAGCATCGAGCGGCAGTTCCGACAGCCATTTGCGCTGGTCTTCCGGGCAGGTGAGCAAAACCGGCATGCGATTGTGCAGATTTGCAACTTCAAGATTGGGCCGGGTGGTTATGATGGAGAACGTGCGCTTCACCACATCTCCGCGCCGCCATTCGTCCCAGATACCCGCCATAAACATCAGGCTGTCGTTTTTCAGCAATATCCGGTAGGGAATTTTGGTTTTGCCGGGCCCTGTTCGCCATTCATAAAAACTGTCGGCCGGTACGAGGCAACGCCTTGTACGCACAGACTCTGAAAACGAGGGTTTCTCCTCGATGCCTTCCGAACGCGCATTGATAAGTTTGCCGCTGTTGGCGCCGTCGGGGCTCCAGTGCGGCACAAGTCCCCAGGTCATCTTTTGCAAGATGACGGGTTGATCGTTGGCGATCACAAAAGACTGGTGGGTCGGTGCAATGTTGAAACTGATATTCAGTTCCAACGGGCGCTGAATGTCGCGCAGTTGCGCATCGATTTGTTTTGGTTTGGGCGCGAAAGAGTAGCGGCCGCACATCGGTTTTGGTAAATTTTTCTATGTATAAATGCTTTTCAGGTCGTATAAAACTACAGATATTTTGCATTCCTTGCATGGAGCCGCAAAATTAATTGTGGAGAAAACCTGCAAATAATTATTTTTGAAGCGCATATAGATACCCCCTTTTAGATATGTCTTTTCTG
>JAKOXM010000698.1 GCA_029781095.1 Bacteroidota bacterium | reverse complement strand
CCGGCTGTGTCGGCGGCGGCGTTGCTGCCGGAGTCGCTGTCGATGATGCCGTGTTGGCGTTTGCAGCTGCTATTTCAATGTTTGAGTTGTTTGCCGGCTTGGTCGGAGCGTAGAAATACGACCATCCGAAAAGCACAACCATTGAAAGGACAGCCGCGATCAAAAATCTAAATTGACCCTGATTATTTTGTTGTTCCACTAATTCACTTCACCGGGTCATGCCCGCCCTTACAAAATGGTTGACAGCGTAGGATACGTTTTACGCCCATCCATGTTCCCTTTAACGCTCCGTATTTCTCCACAGCCTGCTTTGTGTATTCCGAGCATGTAGGCTCAAACCGGCACGCAGGGGGCAAAAAGGGCGATACTATCGCCTTGTAGATGCCCAGGAGATCAAGAACCAGAAACTTCATCGATACCAGTTATTCTGCCACAGTGGGCACCGGGAGCATATTCGAGCGATCATTCGCCTTTCAGCGATCTTTGCCTTGAAAATCTCTCGTCAGCGACCCGCAAAACTATTTCCCTGAATTCTGCCAAAGGCTTCTCAAGTTTTGTGTGCAGCAGGCTTCGTCGCGCATTCAGCACCCAATCGTAATTCACCTCAATAGTGTTCAGCTCTGCCCGGCTTAATCTAAACGATTCTCTTAATAGCCTTTTTGCCCGATTTCGGTCATGAGCCTTACCGATCGCTTTCTTGGTGGCTGTTATCCCTACACGGTGCAGCAACCGTTGATTGGGCATAATAAAGACCGTCATGAAACGGCCCTCGATCCGAAAACCCTTGTCGTAAACACGAAGAAACTCGGCGCGCTTAGCGAGCCGAGCTTCCTTCGGTAATCCAAAACTTAATAGTGCTGAACCGTCAGACGCTTGCGGCCCTTTGCGCGTCGGCGCTTCAGAACGGCACGGCCGTTCTTTGTCGCCATCCTGGCCCTGAATCCGTGCTTTTTCGCGCGACGGCGATTGTTTGGTTGAAATGTTCTCTTCGGCATAATCGCTCTCCATGAAATTCACCCGAAAGTGAAAACCTAGAGTTTACGCAATCCCGGAACCGGTGTCAAAGCAAAATCGAACGATTTCGGCGCATTTCTGCAGGGTTTCGCCTGGGGTTATACTTGTCGAACAATGGACAAAAAAATAATCGCCCCTGACGAATGGAACGAATATCTGGCTGATTTCTCGACCCGGAACCGGGGCCGCCGTGCCCGCTTTGAGGCGTTCAGCCGCGACGGCGTTAGAGAAGAAGACGAGGAGGCTGTTTTCGATCGGGTCTCGGTCTCAAACGGCATGGCGACCGTAACACGAAATGTCATCAAGGCAGATGGCGAAACCCCGATAATTGATGAGATTCCCGATGTCCACGGTATTTCGATCCAGTACGACAGTGACAATAGCGAAAACACAATGGAGTTTATGGATACGAACGGCGATATGACCGTACTCCATTTTGAATCGCTGGTTGACGGGGATTCTTGACTTTACTAGACCTTTGGACTTCTGCTTACCTAAAGTCCCTCGGAGACGATCCGTTTAACAGCCTCGACATACGCTCCGTGCTCTTGTTC
>JAKOXM010000695.1 GCA_029781095.1 Bacteroidota bacterium | reverse complement strand
CCGGCTGTTCTGCCAGTGGCAAGGCAAACGCCTTGGCTATACCAAGAGTCGCGACCGCTCTTTCCACTTCGGCTCTATGGAACACCACATCGTCGGCATGATCTCGCACCTGGGGCCGCAACTCTCGCTCGCGGCGGGTGTCGCCATGGCGCACAAACAAAGAAAGGAAGGGCGGGTGTCGCTGGCCTTCACCGGAGAAGGCGCTACCAGCCAGGGTGAATTCCACGAAGCGCTCAACGTGGCTTCGGTGTGGAAACTCCCTGTTATCTTCCTGATCGAAAACAACGGATACGGCCTGAGCACCCGGCCCTCAGAACAATACGCCTGCGAAAGCCTCATCGACCGCGCCAAAGGCTACGGCATGCGCGGACTGAGCATCGACGGCAATAATATAATAGAGGTGTACGCCACCATCAAAAAACTGGCGGAAGAAATGCGGCAAAATCCGGAACCCGTGCTGCTCGAATGCCAAACCTTCCGGATGCGCGGCCACGAAGAAGCCAGCGGCACGAAGTACGTGCCCAAAGAACTCATGGACGCCTGGGCGAAAAAAGACCCCATTGAAAACTACGAACGCTGGCTGATGGCAGAAGGCGTGCTGAGCGAAGCGAGGAAAAAAGAGATACACGACCGCTACAAAAAAGATATCCTGCAGGCCGTGGAAGTCATGTTCAACGAACCCGAACCCGTGCCCGATACCGAAGAGGAACTTCGCGATGTGTATGCGCCCGCGCCCGCAGCCGTTGCGCCCGCAGCGCCGGAACGCGATCTGCGTTTCATCGACGCCATCACGGAGGGCCTGCGCGAAGCCATGCTGCGCCACCCCGAACTCGTGCTCATGGGTCAGGACATTGCCGACTATGGCGGCGTGTTCAAGATTACGCAGGGGTTTTTGGAACAGTTCGGCAAAGACCGCGTACGCAACACACCTCTTTGCGAAAGCGCCATTGTTGGCATCGGGCTGGGTCTGAGCCTCAAAGGCATCAAAAGCATGGTAGAGATGCAGTTTGCCGACTTTGTCACCTGCGGTTTCAACCAGATCGTGAACAACCTCGCCAAACTGCACTGGCGCTGGGGCCAAACGGCGGACATGGTGATACGGATGCCCGCGGGCGGCGGCACGGGAGCCGGGCCTTTTCATTCGCAGTCTAATGAGGCGTGGTTCACCCACGTGCCGGGGCTTAAAGTCGTGTACCCCTCCACCCCCCGCGACGCCAAAGGGCTGCTGATCGCTTCTTTTGACGACCCCAACCCCGTGATGTTCTTCGAACACAAGGCGCTGTACCGCAGCGAAAGCGGCCCCGTGCCCGACGGCTATTACACCGTGGAGATCGGCAAGGCGCGGCAGGTACGCAGGGGCATCGAAGTCAGCATCCTGACTTACGGCCTCGGTGTGCGCTGGGCGCAAAAAGTCGTGGCCGACATGCAACTCGACGCCGACATCGTGGACCTCCGCTCATTGGTGCCGCTCGATTACGAAGCCATCACGGATTCGGTGAAACGCACCGGCCGCGTGCTCATCCTCCACGAAGACACGCTGTTCGGCGGTATCGGCGGCGAGATCGCCGCCTGGATTTCGGAACACCTTTTCGAACACCTCGACGCGCCGGTGATGCGGGCGGCCAGTCTCGACACGCCGGTGCCCTTTGCCATCCCGCTGGAGCAAAACTTTTTCCCGGTGGAACGGATGAAGGAGCAACTGGCGCGGCTGGCGCGGTATTAGGCTGTTGCGGACAGGTTGTTTGTTTTTTTGAGAGGATTGACAGGATCGGGCAAGCATATCCTGTTGATCAAAGCGGGTACATCCGGACATTACGCGCCCTTCTGCATGCCCTCATGCACCGTCACAAACTATCATTGTCATCCTGCCGGGAACCGTCCGCTCTAAAAGCGGGTACATCGGG
>JAKOXM010000691.1 GCA_029781095.1 Bacteroidota bacterium | reverse complement strand
GTCGGCGCCGACCAGCTGAATACGAAGCGGTCCGTCGACGGCCTGCCCGAGGCTGATATAGAGAAAATCGTTAGCGGGATTCGGCTGCACCTGCATGGCCAGCGTGTTGGCATCCGGTTCTTTCGTGCCGACGAGACCCGGTTGCACGATGACGCCGCGCTCCGGCGCCCTGGCGCAGACATGATCGCCGGCATCGTCCGTTGCGCAGGCTTCCGTGTCGTAGTTGAGCATATCCATCACGTCAATGTCGTCCACGTAAAAGGAGCCGTTGGGCAGCGGGTTCTGATCGGTATTGGTGCCGAACTGGAAGCGGATCGTCACTTCCTGGCCGATATAGTCGCTCAGGTCGAAATATGACTGTACCCATCCGTTGGAATTACCGGAAAATCCGCTGATAAACGGAATAGCGAAGGTTTGATAATCAACCTTGCGCGGGTAAGGATTGCGGAATACCTTGTCGGCAGGAAACTGTGACCATGCCTGCTCGTCGACCTTATGAATTTCTACTATGCCGGCATCCACACCCGTTTCCGTTGCATAATTGGTCCAGAGGCGCATAACCGGCTGATTGCCCGTAACGACAAAACTTTGGGTTGTTTCGAGAGAGAATTTCGTTTGTGTCGGCTTGCTCGTCGCCAGGAAGGCTCCGTTGCCGGTTTTCACGACGCCGTTTTGAAGGACGAAAAATTCGTTATTGCCATCCAGGTCAAGGCTGAACCATTCGTCTTCCGTGTCCATAACGTCGTGGAAATACCGGTTGGAGCCGATACCCGCGGGTGATTTGGCCGTATAGGTCAGTTTGATCTCCTGCCCGGAAAACATGTTGCCGAGATGCCAGGTGACCATGCCATTGGAAAAGGTGCCGCCATTGGAAGCACCGGCGAATGTGAGGCCGGCGGGCAGATCGTCCGTAACAACCACATTGACGGCTGCGTCTTCCTTGTGGTTGGTAACTGTAATGGCAAATTCAACATTCTGGCCGGGCTCGATGAGCGGTGTAGAGGTTGTTTTCTTGATTTTCAACTCCCTGATGCAGGTAGGGATCGGCTCGAAATTTTCGACGCCGTCAGCAGCGTCGTCGTTGCTGCCCTGGCTGGCGAAATAGCCCATGCCGCGGCGTGCAAACACACTGGAGATCAGGCAGGTATCGGCGCCGTCGTAGTTCAGAATGTTGGCCAGCATGATCGCGTCGCGGCCATCGATGAAACCCGGGGAGCAGGGCTGGAATTTCAATCCGTCTATTATGTGTTGAATGGCCCTGAAATTCCCGCTGTTGGTGTTGTTTATATCGGCATCGTAACCGTATTTTTCGATAAAGGCCCAGTACAGGTCCCAGGTAACGGCAGCCCATATCTCGCCTAGGTCGTGCGATTCCGTGCTTTCCGCAACGGTGCCGAAGGTAATCGGGTTGATGGTCATATCCGTCGTGTAGGGATATCGGCGGATGCCGAATCCTTCGGTCGACTCCCTGAGCACAAACGTACCCATGCCACGGCGTTTTTCGGCCACGTCGCCGGGTTTGGTCGTCGTAACGAGGGCAAAAAAATCGCTCCAGCCTTCACCCATTTGTTCGGCATTGC
>JAKOXM010000683.1 GCA_029781095.1 Bacteroidota bacterium | reverse complement strand
TATTGCTGCTGCTGCGCTGCAGTCACGAAGTGCCGGCGCCACCTCCTTGTCGGCAGCAACACTCGGAGAGCGACAGTTTGTATCTGGCATCTGATTTTACCTTCGGGCAGCACATCCGGTTCGCGGATTCCACGATTTCCATGCCTGCCGTTTCAAGTTATGACACTGTGTTCTGGTACCGGGGATCAGGATGGGGAATGTTCGATCATCTTTGCGCATTATACAACCGGAACGACCGGTGGTATTCGGACCTCGTCTATCAACCGGATATGCTGAAACGCGTGTGTATAAAAACTACCCGCGAAATTGACAAAAAGCGGGTGGATGAATTTCGATCTATGCTGGATTCATTCAATACCCGTTGTAAACCTGTGTTGATTGATACGATCGGCAGAAATTACACAATCGACGCGCCGCATTATGATTTTCTGATAAAGGAAGGACCCGATCTTCGCTATTTTTCCTGGGGATCTCAATGTTTTCCTTGCGAGCAAAGTACCAGGCCCCCCGTCCTCGAAATGCGCTTTTTGATGGCCCGACTTCTGATGGGTTCGGGGTATCCGGAACCCAAACTGTTTTGTTACGCTCAAACATTTTCCGATTCGATTACCATCGAATACTACCTGAATGACCGGACCCTGGTAAAGAATGCGCGTTTTATTTTCAACAACCAGGAATTAATTGCGGACGAGTCTCTGAAATTGCCCAGAAGCCAGGCTGCAGAAATAAAAAACCTGTGGGCCGAAGTAACGTTGCTAAACGGAGATACGCTCAAATTAAGCCATATCATCTCAAAGTAAGGATCAGGAAGCAAAAAGCCGGCTGTCAGACAAGGCATTGAAGGATTGCGCCGTACTTTTCGCCGGCAACACGGAATTGCCTCTCCTATGAAAAAAATATGCCTTACAGTAACTCTACTGACGTTCCTTTTTCTCTATACCTCTGCCCAGCCCTGGCAGCACGGCTACATCAAAGCCTCTCCTGACGGTCATCATCTCGAGCATAAAGACGGGACGCCCTTTTTCTGGCTGGCCGATACGGGTTGGGAACTCTTTCACCGGCTCACGCTCGAAGAAGCCGCCAGATACCTCGACAACCGGGCAAAACTGGGCTTCGATGTCATCCAGGCCGTCGCGCTGGCCGAATTCGACGGACTGCGCACGCCAAACGCATACGGCCAGACGCCTTTTGCAGGCACCGATTCCGACCAACCCAACGAAGCGTACTGGAAAACGGTGGACAGCATGGTGGGCATGGCCGCCCAACGCGGTCTGTACGTAGCACTTTTACCCACCTGGGGTGATAAAGTGACGCCCATCTGGGGTACGGGCCCCCAGATTTTCACCGTCAGCGAAACGGATCGGGCTTACCGCTACGGCCGATGGATCGCCCGGCGCTACGGCCGCAGACCCAATGTTTTGTGGATGCTCGGCGGCGACCGGCCTGCCGTGCACAACGGCGAAAGGGAAGACGTGAAATTCAGCACCGATTACCGCCAGGTATGGCGCAACATGGCCAGGGGGATTCTGGAAGACTTCCCGCAGGCGTTCATCACGTACCATACCTGGGGCGGCGAAAACTCTACCTCGCAATACATCCACAACGAAAACTGGCTGCACATGAACACCATGCAGTCGGGGCATGGCAGCGGCCACGATGTACCCGTTTGGGAATGGATCACGCGCGACTACGCCTTGTCGCCCGCCAAACCTACTCTCGACGCCGAGCCCAATTACGAAGACCACCCGGTGAATCCATGGCCAAACTGGGACCCCGCCAATGGCTATTTCCGCGATTACGACGTGCGCAAGCAAACCTACCGCTCGGTGTTTGCAGGCGGCTGCGGCGTTACCTACGGCCAC
>JAKOXM010000682.1 GCA_029781095.1 Bacteroidota bacterium | reverse complement strand
TTTCACCTCTTTCAAAAAGATGGTGTAAAAACCGAAATACATGCTGAAGGCTCGTCGGGGACTTGCCTTCGAGACGTCAACGACACTCACCAGCGGGTGTAGCGTTTCATTGTTGTTGAAGGCGTTGTATTCACTGATGGCCTCAAATCTTAGCAGTTTATTCATATTCCGGTCGTTTTTTCTGTCTCAAAATTAAGGTTTTATTTATCCCGTGCCCGTTGCGCGACCCCGAATCAGGAATATTGGTAGGTAAATCCGTAATCCGTATACCATAGAATCGAACAAACGCCGGGACCTTTGCACTACAAAAGAAGATGAACCATGCAAAAGGTAAAACTGAACAACGGCGTTGAAATGCCCATCCTCGGTTTTGGCGTTTTCCAGGTAAAAGACCTTGCGGAATGTGAAAGAAGTGTGCTGGACGCCATTGAGACCGGCTATCGTTCGATTGATACCGCAGCCTCTTACGGAAACGAAGAGGCGGTGGGGAAAGCCATCAAAAACAGTGGCGTGTCGAGAGAAGACCTGTTCATCACCACGAAACTTTGGATACAGTCGAACGGGTATGAAGGAACAAAAAAGGCTTTTGAAAATTCACTGAAACGACTGGGTCTGGAATACGTGGACTTATACCTGATGCACCAACCGTTTGGCGATGTTTACGGAGAGTGGCGGGCCATGCAGGACCTGTACAGGGAAGGAAAGGCGAGAGCCATCGGCGTAAGCAACTTTCATCCGGACAGGCTTATCGACCTGATCGTTCACAACGAAGTTGTTCCGGCAGTCAATCAGATTGAAACGCATCCTTTCAACCAGCAAATCGAGACACAAAAATTCCTGCGGGAAAATGGTGTGCAGATGGAATCCTGGGGGCCGTTTGCAGAAGGCAAAAACGACCTCTTCCAGAATCAATTGCTGCTTTCCATCGGAAATAAATACGGTAAAAGTATTGCACAGGTCGTGCTCCGCTGGCTTATACAAAGAGAGGTCGTCGCTATTCCGAAATCGGTGCGAAAGGAACGCATGGCGGAAAACTTCAACGTGTTCGATTTTACATTAAGTGCCGAAGACATGGAGGCCATCGTTTCGCTGGACCAGAGGGCGAGCCTCTTCTTCGACCACCGCGACCCGAATATGGTTAAATGGCTGGGAGAAAGAAAACTGGAAGTTTAAATCGTTGCAACTGTGAGGCATTGCCTTAGCGCTGCACAACAATGACAATCAAAAAAAGACAACAAAAAAATCATGAAAAAAGCACTGTATTGCATGTATTTATTGTCTGCCGCCCTGTCTTTTCAAGCGGTGGCGCAGGATGCGCCCATTTTCCCGAAAGGAGAAAAAGGGCCTAATGTACATCACGTCGGAGATGTCTGGCTCAGTCATTTAAGTAATGCCGACAGTACCTTTAATTATAATATGGCTGTTGCCACTTTTGCGCCTGGTGCGCGGTTAGACTGGCATATTCATCCGGGTGGACAACATTTACTCATTTTAGCAGGTGTCGGATTTTATCAGGAAAGAAACAAACCCTTGCAAATAGTTCATAAAGGGGATGTTATCAAATGTATCCCGGGTGTGGAGCACTGGCATGGTTCAACGCCGGAAAGTGGCTTCACCTACCTTGCGGTTACCGGATCTCAGCCGACAAAATGGCTGGAAAGGGTAAGCGATGAGACATATTTTTCAGGTCAAAAAAGCAATACAGACGGCATGACAACCGAACAGGAAATCATCAATCTCTCCAAAGAAAAATGGCTTTGGATGGCAGATAAAAATGTAGATACCCTGGCAGACCTCTTCCATGAGAAAGCCGTTTTCGTGCACATGGGAGGAAGCTGGGGAAAAGACCGGGAACTCGAAATCATTAAAAGCGGAGGAATTCATTATAAAAAAGCGGATATCCACGAAGTATCCGTGAATATAATAGGCAATACGGCCAT
>JAKOXM010000679.1 GCA_029781095.1 Bacteroidota bacterium | reverse complement strand
TTTGTACCCTGAATGGAACAACCGAATTTCAGTGCGCCCTCCTGCCGCGTGGCGACGGCTCCTTCGTTATTTCGGTCAATAAGAAACTGCAAACTTCCCTTGGTGTGAAACCGGGTATGTCCGTGCAGGTCGGGCTTCGCAGAGACGACAGTGAATACGGGCTGCCAGTGCCGGAAGAATTGAAAGAATTGCTCGCACAGGATGAAGACGGCGACCGTTTTTTTCATGCCCTCACGCCCGGCAAACAACGCACACTGCTCTACATTATCGGGCATGTGAAAAACCCTGACGCCCGCCTCACCCGCGCGTTGGTGGTGGTGGAGCACCTCAAGGAGCAGAAGGGCAAGTTAGACTACAGGCGTCTGAACGCGGATTTGCAAAATGCCGCAAAACGCTGATACATTTGCCTGACAAGAAGGCTTCCATGAATCCGCTGACCATCCTGATCATCGACGACGAATCACAACTGCGCCAGATGCTGGCCCGGCTGCTATCTTCGGAAGGTTATGCCGTGACGCAGGCCGAAAACGCCCGTGCCGGGCTCAAAGCATTGTCACGAAACGATTTTTTCGTCGTGCTTTGCGACGTCAAACTGCCCGACGGCAACGGCGTGGAACTCACCGCCGATATCCGACAACAGCATCCTGATACGGAAGTAATTGTATTGACGGCTTACGGTAATATCCCCGACGGCGTGCGCGCCATCAAAAACGGCGCGTTCGACTATCTGATAAAAGGCGATGACAACGACAAAATCCTTCCTCTGGTCGCCAAAGCCGTCGAAAAGGCCCGCCTGCAACAGCGCGTGCGAGAACTGGAGCATAAACTGGCCGCCGGAACATATACGTTTGCTTCCATCACAGGACGCTCGCCCGCCATTTTGCAGGCCGTCGAACTGGCGCGCAAGGTAGCGCTGACCGATACGACGGTGCTGCTTTCCGGTGAAACGGGCACGGGCAAAGAAGTTTTTGCACAGGCCATTCACCAGGCAAGCGGGCGCCGGGAACGGGCCCTCGTTGCGCTCAATTGCAGCGCATTTAACCGGGAATTACTGGAAAATGAACTCTTCGGGCATGTGGCCGGCGCATTTACCGGTGCTACAAGAGACAAAAAAGGGCTTTTTTCGGAGGCCAACGGTGGCACCTTGTTCCTCGACGAGATCAGCGAAATGCCCGCCGATCTGCAGGCCAAACTCCTGCGCGTGCTGGAAACCGGCGATTTTCTGCCGGTAGGCGACACCAGACCGCAGCGCGCCGACGTGCGCATCATCGCAGCCACCAACCGCGACCTGAAGAAAGAAAGCCAAACAGGGCGTTTCCGCCCTGACCTGTTTTACCGGCTTTCCGTTTTTGAAATCCGCCTGCCCGCGCTGCGCGAACGCACGCAGGACATCGAAGCGCTGGCGAACCATTTTGTGCGCTATTTTTCAGAAAAAATGAACAAGCAGATCACCGGGCTCGCACCTGAATGCCTGAATGCTCTGTATGCCCACAACTGGCCCGGCAACGTACGCGAACTGCGCAACATCATCGAACGTGCAGTAATTCTGGAGAATGATAATAAGCTGTCACTGAACAGTTTGCCGCTCGAATTACAACACTCCGCCCTCCGAAGTACCGAAAACGGCGACCGGCTTTCGGCTTTCGACCTCGCGCTTGCCGAAAAAATCCATATCCTGAAAGTGCTGCGCCACACCGGAGGCAACAAATCCGAAGCCGCCCGACTCCTGAATATCGCGCCGGCGACCTTGTACCGGAAATTGGGAGAATGGGGTATGTAGGCTCTCTCGTTTTCGCATAAGTCTTCTCTCATTTTGAAACACTTTCTACCCTTCGCAAATCTTGCCTGGAAAGTGTTTTTAAGTTGCAAATAACTCATTTTCAAAAAGTTATAAATTTGGCATCGCGCGCTCGCATCGTATGGCGCGCGCTTTGGATATGGGTTGGTAATATTTGTCAACCATGCGTCACCAAATAATTCTCAGCATATATTGACCGGCCGGGCCACGAGCGCAACAAAGTGCTGGCGCTGTTGTAGCCGTTCCTGTGCCGCGAATACTGTGAACAGGTCGACGCATCCGGTTCGTAATGCTACGGGCTGTATTTTTAAAAATTTTGTACACTCTCTCACAAATTAAAATAATGATTTTAATTTGTATGCCAATTGACAAATATTATTCTGATTTAATCTGCATCCCTACACTTTTGCCTTGCAAAGATTAACGAATACTTACAACAAATTGTATAAATAAATCGGACTTCATCATAATGATCCTCCTCTTGCTCCTGCTCGGCAGCGCGTGTTTTGCGTTCTTTTTTAAATCTGTTGATTTCTTCGAAAAAATCTGAACGAATGCGACAGTACCTCTGACGAGTGGCCACTTGTCACGATCAACAATTTACAATCAACTATCACATGACTGCCCTCTTTGTTGTCTGCCTCTTCATTTTCGCGTACCTCGTGTACGTACTGCTCAAACCGGAAAAATTCTGACCCATTCCCACAATCTGTCATGCCGACGTAAGGAGGCATCTGGCCGGGAGCGAAGTGAGTGCTCCCATCAACTGTTTGACCAGATTCCTCGCTTCGTTCGGAATGACAGATTGAGACGGGATTTGATATCGATCATATTATGAATAACGAACTCTTCGGCGTCATTGCCATTTTTTTGATTACTGTACTGCTCGCCATACCGCTGGGGCGTTATATCGCTCGTGTGTACCTCGGTGAGCGCAGCTTGCTCGACCCTGTCATGCGGCCGGTGGAACGCTTGTTTTTCCGCCTGAGCCGCGTCGACAGTAC
>JAKOXM010000670.1 GCA_029781095.1 Bacteroidota bacterium | reverse complement strand
CCGGCTTCGGCACAATCGGGCACTTCGCCGGCCCCAGGCGGTTGCGGAAAGAGGTCGCGATAGTTGACTGCTTCCCCGGCATCGGGGTGGTTGAAAACGGCAAGCTGGCCTTCAAAGCGCGAAATAGCCCCGTATATCAGTGTCTTTCCCAATAGTACACATGCATCGTTGATCATATAACGGGTGGCAAAATTATCGGTGCCGTCGATGACAATGTCAAAATCAGCAATGATATCCAGGGCATTTTTCGGGTCGATTTTTTGGTTGAAAGCGTCGACTAATATGTCTGTATTCAACGATTGCAGCCGCGTTTGCGCACATACCGCTTTCGGCAAACCGATGTCGGCGGACGCGTACAATACCTGCCGGTGAAGGTTACTCAGCGATACGGTATCGTGGTCGACTATACCGATTGTTCCCACGCCTGCCGCTGCGAGATACGGCAAGGCTGCGCAACCGAGGCCGCCGGCGCCGATCATCAGTACCTTTGCCTGCCTCAACTTCTGCTGACCGGCTTCACCGAAACCGGTCAGCAGCATTTGCCGGCTGTATCGCTCGTGTTCAGGGTGTATTTGCATTTTTATCCGCCGGAAAAAGGAGGCAGCAGGGCCAATGTGCTGTCTTTTGCAAGACCGGCATTTTCGGTAATTATTTTTTTGTCCAGCGCCACCACAAATTTGGCATCGGCAAGCGCCGGGTAAAGTCGCAGCAGTTCGGCCCGTACAGCGTCGGTATCCGACACGTTTTCAATCACCAGTCGGTCGGCGCCGGTTATATCGGTCAGTTGGCCGAAGATCAAAACAGGTACATCCATCTGATGCGATATGGTTGAATTATGTGTTATTTCAGGCAAAAGTGAACAATAATTTGAAGGAGGCCAGCAACAAAACGGCAGCGAGCAGGTATTTTAACACATTCTGCCCGAACCGAAGAGCGCCGAAATAAGCGCCGCAAATCCCCCCTGCAAACGCCACCGCTACGTAGGCATACATATCCGCGCTGAAGTGGATGCCTTTGGTGAATTGCCCGCCGAGGCCCGCCAGTGAATTGACGAATATGAATAAAGCACTGATGGCGGCCGTTTGTTTTTGATCCGTCCATTTTAACAGCAACAGGACGGGCGAAAGGAGGATGCCGCCGCCAATACCGATCAGGCCGGACAGGAAACCGATGAGTCCGCCGACGAACAGGGACAGACCCGTTTCGGGTTTTTTCAGTTCATCGGCCGGGGTGTTGCTAAAAAAAAGGAACCTTCCGACAGGCAATAACAGCAAAATGCCCAGCATCGTTTTATACAAGCGTGCATCGACGTGCACCAGACCACCTGCAAATGCGAGTGGGATGGAAGCAAGGGCGAAGGGCCAGAAGATACGCGGAGAGAAGTAGCCGCCCCGGTAATACTGCACGAAAGCCATTCCGGCAACGAACAAATTGAGCAGCAGCGCCGTGGGTTTCATCACATCCGGCGCCACGTTGAAAAGGGCCATAAGGGCCAGGTAGCCGCTGGCGCCGCCGTGGCCTACCGTTGCATAGAGAAATGCGACGGCAAACAAAAGCAGGTAAAA
>JAKOXM010000663.1 GCA_029781095.1 Bacteroidota bacterium | reverse complement strand
CGTACAGTTCGTTTATCTACGGTTCGCTGGTAGACGCGAACGTCGAGCTGGGCAATTACCCGGAAGCCGTAAAAATGTGCGATAAAATGGTGGGTACACGTCCGGATATCCGCTCATACTCGCGGGTCTCGTATCTCCGCGAGATACATGGCGATGTTCAGGGGGCGATCGAAGCCATCAGAATGGCGGTATCGGCGGGCTTCCCCGGCAGCGAAGACACGGAGTGGGCGCGAATGGTGCTGGCCCATCTCTTTGAAGACACCGGGGCTCTCGAAAAAGCGGAAACGGAATACAAAACTGCACTGGCCGAGCGCCCCGATTATCCATTTGCCTATGCCGGCATTGGTCGCATCGCCCGTTACAAAAAGGATTACCGCGCAGCCATCGACTATTATCAACGCGCCAAAGGCGTGATGGGCGACGCATCTTTTTATGAAGACCTCATAGACCTTTACAGGCTGAACAACGAACCCGAAAAATCGGAGGAGTGCGCCCGCGTTACACTCAATGCACTGCTGGCGGATAACATTTCCGCAGGAAAAAATCCGGATGACGGGCACTATTCAGACCGCGAACTGGCCATTTTATATCTGAAAATGAATCAGTTGGACAAGGCGCTCGAACACGCCCGAATCGAGCAACAGCGCCGCCCCGACAATATAGACGCCTCGGAAACCCTTGCCTGGGTTTTGTTCAAAAAGGGTGAAGCCGCCAAAGCACTGCCCTATATCCAAACTGCGATGCGCACCAACTCGCAAAATCCTGAACGCCTGGTACGCGCAGGCCTTGTCATGGCTGCGGCAGGACAGCAGGCTGAAGGCAAAGTCCTCATCGAAAAAGGGCTTTCACTCAAGCCGTACATGGACGAGGAGTTGGCGAAAGAAGGCAGAATACAAACCGAAGGTCGATAGCGGGGTATTTGCTACCCGCAAATTTGCAGGGAAATTCCGGGCATACCGTTGCCCGGTTTTTCCTGCCGTTGAATCGTATTTCGTTTTAAAAACAATCTCACCGCTGTCATGAATCGAATCAATTCGGTCAGGTTTGTCCTGCTTTGCTTGTTGCTGGTCGTGTCCGGTACGGCGTATGCGCACACCATCAACTACGACATGGCGGGCATGTCGAAAACAAATGTCGGATGGATGTACCTCAGGCTTGGCTTTACGCACATCCTTCCGCTCGGCCTCGACCATATTTTGTTTGTGCTGAGCATTTTTTTATTGAGTTCGCGTTTGTCAACGGTTCTCTGGCAGGCCACGGCATTCACGGTAGCCCATTCCATTACACTCGGGCTTGCGATGTACGGCTACATCCGGCCACTGCCGGCGGTCATCGAGCCGGTTATTGCATTGTCAATCTTTTTCGTGGCTGTCGAGAATATACTCGTGCAAAAACTCAAGCCCGGGCGACTGGCTGTCGTATTTCTGTTCGGGCTGGTGCATGGCATGGGTTTCGCCAGCGCGCTCACCGAACTGGGTTTGCCGCCGTCCGACTACCTTTTGTCGCTGCTCAGCTTCAACGCAGGAGTGGAACTTGGCCAGGTATCGGTCATTCTCGCAGCCTACCTGCTGGTCGGGCGCTGGTTTTCGGAGAAGCCCTGGTATCGCAACCGGGTGGTTACACCGGCTTCCTTAATGATTGCTCTCATCGCGATTTACTGGACCGTGGAGCGGACGTTTTTTTGAGTATTTCTACTCCGAATCAGTTTTTTAGCAGCAAAAGACTCCAAGGAGTGAGCTGCGATGAACACTTCCCGGCACCGTTCCGCTGGCTTCGATACCGCTTTAGAGTATGTTTAAGTTTCGGTCGCCGGGCTGCAAGCGGCCAATTTTATTTCTTGCTTCGTTAAAATTTTAGCCATAGGCGCCCGGCTATGGCTAAAATTTTGCCTTGCCTGAAATAAAATTTGACCACTTTCGCTTCGACACCGCAATTTAAACATACTCTAGGTTCCGAGGAGGCATCCTGCCCACCATTTTTATGTGCCAACCTGAAACAGATTTTTTAGCCCTTGCAGGTGTTCCTGCCACATGTGTACGGAATGTTGAAAGCGGCTCGGTAGCACGGCATGAAGGCCATGCTTGTTGAGGCTATTTATCACTAACGAGATATATAATAGCCATAAATGGCTTCCATCCCGACGGCGTGAACGCCGTGCTACCCGCATGTTTCAGGTTCTTTTGACAAAATTTTACGTCCCCGGACGTAATCGTTTGGGTTCGGGACGTAAAAATTCAGGTCGCCAACGTAAAATTTTACGTGGCCCGACGTAAAACTTTACGTTCCGGACGTAATCGTTTGGGTCGAAGACGTAATCATTTGGGTACGGAACGCAATCGTTTGGGTAAAACACGTAATCATTTGGGCGGCCGACCGGAAAATGAGTCCTTTCGAATATTCAACGCACGGTACTGCCCGCATGGAAAGAGCGATCCGGCCGCGGGCTTGCCGGCCATACGACGAACCGACTCTCCCGGCTCCAACCCGGCAGGGAATCACTTTACAAAATCTTTATACAGCGGGAGATATCTTTATTTTTTGCTTGCAAAATGACAGGCACCTTTGCACTATCATATTAATGCATCATGACAAAGGAAAAATCAGGCAGGCAATTATTGCTATCCACCATGACCGTGGTGGCTGTCGCTGCCACGTGTTACCCTTTTTCGGGATTGATCGGGTACCGTTCGGTTGCGCTGATACTGTTACTGGCCGTTTCGGTATTGGCCATGCGCCTGGGTCTGCCTGCCGTATTGTCGGCAGCCCTGCTAAGCGCCCTGATCTGGGATTTTTTCTTCATTCCACCGTATTTTACATTCACAATCGGCAGTGGCGAAGACGTGTTGCTGATAGTCATGTATTTTATCGTCGCTTCGCTCAATGGCGTGATCAATTACCGCATGCGACAACTGGAGCAGGTCAGAAGGGAAAAAACAGACCGGGAAAAATCCCTGAATTTATACAATACCCTGTTCAGTTCGCTCTCGCACGACCTGCGCACACCGATCGCGGCCTTACTGGGAGCAGCCGATATCCTGCTGGAAAACAACGAGCAACTTTCCGAGACACAACGCGACGAACTGCTGCAGGAAATATCCAAAGGAGCGCTTCGCCTCAACGAACAGGTGGATAATCTGCTGAACATGTCGCGCATTGAAGCCGGTGGAATTCAACCCAAACCGGCCTGGTGCGATGTGGAGGAACTGATTTACGGGACCATTAAAAAAATCGGCGCCGATGCGGAAAACCATCGAATTACGGTATCCATACCCAAAAACATTCCCCTCGTCCAACTGGATTTCGGTCTGACGGCACAGCTGCTTCAAAATCTTTTGTCCAACGCCGTTCGGCATACGCCTGCAGGTACGGAAGTTCGCATTTCCGCCGCCATCGACGTCGAGGAAGCCGGGCATTTCGAAGCCAACGGCAGTGATACCACGATGGATCTGGTAAAAGACGCACCGCAATACAGACTCCGGATCGAGGTCAGCGACAACGGTGAAGGCTTCCCCGAAGAAGAGATTGAACGCGTTTTCGACAAGTTTTATCGCCCGGGCAATACAAGGGCCGACGGCACGGGGCTCGGGTTGTTCGTAGTGCGCGGATTCACGGAAGCGCAGGGAGGAGAGATCACTTTGCAAAACCTCCCGGGAAAGGGCGCCAGGTTTGTTCTCGAACTGCCGACCGTCGTTTTAAATCAAACTTTCGCCCATGACTGATGCACCGATACTGATCATCGAAGATGATCCTGCCATTCGAAAATTGCTCGAGATTTCCCTCGAAGCCAATGGATACAGCGTTCTGCACGCCGCCACGGCAAAAGCGGGTAAAATCGAGGCCGCCATGCATCAACCGGAACTCGTCCTGCTCGACCTCGGCCTCCCCGACGCCGACGGTCAGGAGGTATTGTCGGCGCTACGCGAATGGTACACCAGACCCATTATTATCGTTACGGCCCGTGACGCCGAAGCCGAAATCATCCGCGCGCTCGATCACGGGGCGAATGATTATCTCATCAAGCCTTTCCGGACAGGCGAGTTGATGGCCCGCATCCGCTCGGCACTGCGTTCTACGCAGCCGGACCCCGGTCCGTCAGTAAAAACATTCGGCAATCTCGGCATAGACCTGGCAGCGCGAACGGTCAAAAAAGACGGCGATCCGCTCAAACTGACCTCTACCGAATACGCCCTGCTGGCGCTATTTGTTAAAAATGCAGGAAAGGTGCTGACGCACCAGTTTATCCTGCGGGAAATATGGGGACCCGGTTATATCGGGCACAGTGAATACCCCCGCGTGTTCGTGGGGCAATTGCGAAAAAAAATAGAGGACGACCCGAACTACCCAAAACTGATCCTGACAGAATCGGGCGTCGGATACCGGTTTGCGGAATCGTAGATCTTTTTTTTATTTAAAATCACCTTTTTATGAAACCTGATTCAAACGTTACTGCCGCGAGGCGGGTAACGGCTGCATCCCTTTTGGTTGCCCTGGGTATTATTTACGGCGATATCGGCACCAGCCCATTATACGTCCTGAAAGCCATTGCCGGCGAGCATCCGATCAGTGAATTGCTGATTTACGGCGGCGTTTCCTGTATTTTCTGGACCCTCGCCATTCAAACCACCTTCAAATACATCGTCCTAACCCTCATGGCCGACAACCACGGCGAAGGCGGGATTTTTTCACTTTACGCGCTGGTCCGGCGCTACGGCAAGGGGAAACTGGTCATCGTAACCATCCTCGGCGCCACTACCCTGCTGGCCGACGGTATCATCACGCCGCCCATATCGGTCGCGTCCGCGGTGGAAGGACTTGGATTGGTGTGGCCACAGTTGCCCACTATTCCCATCGTTATCATCATCCTGTCGCTGCTGTTTTTATTTCAGCGATTCGGAACGCAACAAGTGGGCAAAACCTTCGGCCCGGTGATGGTGCTGTGGTTTTCCATGCTGTTCACGCTGGGTTTGGTCCAGATTCTGGGGCATCCGGGTATCCTCAAAGCGCTGAATCCGTACTATGCTGTGGCGCTGCTTACGCAGTACCCGGGCGGATTCTGGTTGTTGGGCGCCGTATTCCTCTGCACGACCGGCGCGGAAGCGCTTTACTCCGACCTCGGACACTGCGGCAGAGACAACATCCGTATTTCCTGGATATTTGTCAAAACCTGCCTGATGGTGAATTACCTGGGGCAATCGGCATGGGCGATGGGCCAGCAGTCGCTGATGGGGAGGAACCCCTTTTATGAAATCATGCCTTCCTGGTTTTTGCTGCCGGGCATCCTGATCGCCACCGCGGCGACCATCATTGCATCGCAGGCGCTCATCAGCGGTTCATATACGCTGATCTCGGAGGCCATGTCCCTCAATTTCTGGCCCAGGATCATCGTGCGGCAGCCCACGGAACTAAAAGGCCAGATATACATTCCGAGCGTGAACAACATTCTGTGGGTGGGTTGTATCCTCATGGTGCTGTATTTCAGGAATTCGGCACACATGGAAGCGGCTTATGGTTTCTCCATCACCATCGCCATGATGATGACGACCATCATGCTCGGTTACTTTCTTCGGTTTGTCAAAAAATGGAATCCCTGGTTGTTGGGAGGCTTGTTACTGTTCTTTTTATCCGTAGAGAGCGCCTTTTTTATTGCCAACGTGGCAAAAATCAGGGAGCGGTGGATGTTCCTCTTTTTTGAACTCAGCATTTTTATGGTCATGTACGTCTGGTATTTTGCCCGCAAAACCAACAACGGGTTCGTGCGATTCGTCGCGTTGAAAAATTATACGACCCTGCTGGGAGACCTTGGCCGCGATACGGATATCCCGAAATATTCGACCCACCTGATATACCTTACCAAGGCGGACAACCCCGCGCAAATTGAAGAAAAAATTATCCATTCCATTTTTTCCAAAAAGCCCAAACGGGCCGATGTCTACTGGTTTTTGCACCTCAACCACACCGATAACCCCTATACGCTCGAATATTTCGTGGAGGAACTGCTCGACGCCAGGGTGATCCGCGTTGACATTAACATCGGCTTTCGCGTACAACCCCGCACGGAACTGTATTTCAAAAAAATTGTGCAGGAATTGATAAAGCGTCACCAGCTGGATCTGCATGTATTGTCCGATGGATCCACCCGGTATAATCCGGAGCCCGATTTCGTTTTTGTCGTACTGGAACATTTTCTTTCCGTTGAAAATGAATTCAATATCCGCGACAGTCTCTTGCTCAAAACCTATTTCTTCCTGAAAAAACTGGGTGCATCGGATCAAAAAGCATTCGGGCTGGATAAAAGCGATATGGTACTGGAGGATGTGCCTTTGATCGTCCAGTCCGCGGAGCACGTGCAGCTTCGGTATATTGAAGGGAAAAGCAAATTTCAAAAAACAAGCTCCTAGTCACCTGACATGCCCGGTACCAGATTGACGGTATTTCATCTGCGGTTCCTCGTCTGAAAGAGGTGACATCTTTGAGGCACGAAAAAGGTGGAATCTCTTTCAGACCGGGCTGATCTTCGACCAATTTCAGGCATTTTCAGCAGCGGTTCCTCGTCTGAAAGAGGTGACATCTTTTGAGGCACGAAAAAGGTGTCATCTCTTTCAGACCCGACCGATCTTCCGTCAATTTCAGGCATTTTCAGCAGCGATCCCTCGTCCGAAAGAGGTGACATCTTTGAGGCACGAAAAAGGTGTCATCTCTTTCAGACCGGACTGACCTTCCGCCAATTTCAGGCATTTTCATCTGCGATCCCTCGTCTGAAAGAGGTGACATCTTTGAGGCACGAAAAAGGTGTCATCTCTTTCAGACCCGACCGATCTTCCGTCAATTTCAGGCATTTTCAGCAGCGATCCCTCGTCTGAAGGAGGTGACATCTTTTGAGGCACGAAAAAGGTGGCATCTCTTTCAGACCGGGCCGATCTTCCGTCAATTTCAGGCATTTTCATTTGCGGTTCCCGGACCAGGCAGCAGATTCCCCGTCCTCAAAAGGTATCATCCCGATTCGTTTTTGAGATGTCGCCTGCTCCTGCGTCGCAGACTACACCTCAAAAACGGGCATGGTCTCACAACAGGGAATTGCTGGATTCCAGGGCGGCAGCCGGAAAGCGCGGCGCGGTTGAACCGGGTATTTTGCGCAGAAATACAGGTATAAATACCTGTTTTGACCGGCCGTTTTTTGATTGCTGGAACAGGAAAACTACCTTTCGGACGGTATAGGGTCGTCAATTGTACGGGAGCATTTCCAACAAAATCCTGGTTTCAATGCTGTTTGAGATTTTCGAATATATCAGCACCTTTTCACAGGTAGTTCTGTTATTGAATGCCTTGATTTTACTCTGGAAATTCAAAAGGATTCCGGAAAAGATCAGAATGATCTGGCCGTATATTGTAATTGCCCTGATTACCGAGATCATATCGCGGGGGCTGGCGGTGTTCGGACACACCAACCTTTTCCTGCTGCACATATACACGCTGCTGGAGTTTTTGACCTGGTCATTACTTTACCGCATGGTTTTTCAGAACAACTCCCGTTTTCAGGCGATTTTCCCCTGGGCTGTAACCATCATTGCCGTATTGATTATCGGCAACAGCATTTTCCTCGAGCCCCTGAGCAGTTTTAATTCCAACGCCAAAACACTGGTGCAGCAGGCTTGTCGGCGGGAACATACCTGTTCCACTTTTATATGGAATGCGGGACGGAGGCGAGTTCGATCATCGTCGTGGAGGTCATTTTATAATGAGCGATGAGTGAT
>JAKOXM010000647.1 GCA_029781095.1 Bacteroidota bacterium | reverse complement strand
TATCCCATCTGGTCGCGCGTGATCCAGTCGATACCGCGCTGTGGATATGCCCACGAATCGTTGCCGTGCTTGTTGAATTCGCCGTATGCCTCGTCTATAAGCACGTTGTTTTCAAAATACTCGAAAGAGCCGAAGGGGCGGAGTTGCGAGCCGCTGAGCAGGGCCTGGAGGTTGTCGCCCGCAATGGAAATGACCGGAATCGTGTGGTTTACGTTGATAAAATACGTGTTTGCCGTTACAAACCCCGGCAAAATCTGTGTATTCGAACTAAAAGCGCGCGCTTTCAGTACAGTGGTCGCGGTGATATTAATCGGCCCCGAATAAAGTTGGGAAGTCGCAGTGGGCTCGCTGCCGTTTGTCGTGTACCGGATATCGAAACCGGCGGTAGTGCTCAGGGTCACCGCGGTGCTGCCGCTGTAAAAACCGGCATCCGGGTTTGCGAGCACGGCGGGCGCATAGGATTGATAGGAGCCGGTGCTGTTGAAAGCGCCGGGGGTTGGCGTACTGTAAATTTTCCAGGCCGCGCCGCCGTTGGGCGCCCGCCCGTAACTGTGGTTGCCCTGATTCGGGACGTTAAACGTGTAAATATCGGCGGTCGTACCGTTTGGCTGTGTGAGCACGACAGATTCGCCTTTTGTCTGGGTTATTTTAAAGTTGGAATGCATGTTGGCTCCGGCGATTTTATCCTTGCCGGAGCAAAAAATGATGCGGTAAGCGCCCGCTCCGATGGTCTGCCCGTTCGGTATGACCCATTTTTGGGGCTTGTTGGGGTTGTCGCTCAGAAACCACCCGCCCAGGTTTACGGCGGTCGCACCGCTGTTGTACAACTCGACCCAGTCTTCCCGGTCGCCGTCGCCGTCGACAAGCCCGGTCATGTTGGCCGCAGATATTTCATTGATCAGGACTTGGGCAGGCAGTGCGGACGCAAGTATGCACAGGGCCAGGGCGAGGAGTAGTCTGGTCATTTTGTTTGATGTGTTTGGTGTGCGCGGGTAAAAATAGATCAGAATTTTCGGAATTTGAGAATTATCAGAATTCCAGCACGCCTGTACCCCGGAACGCCGTTCCGGAACTACGCCTGTACCTCCTAATGCCGTTCCGCTCCAGCAATGATTCCTGAAATTCCCGGAACGCTGTTCCGGTTTGCAAAAATGCCGGTCGTGTGAAATAGTCCCGCTGTAAGTTTCCGTTTGCCGACTACGCCGGGCAAGGCAAAGCAGCCATGATTTGCCAGAAAAATGTGTCCTGATGCCATGGAAACATGCCCGGATAATCCCGGAAACTGTCCTGACACGTTTCAAACCTGTCGTGACCCTAAAAAAGAACCCGGCCGACACGTTTTGGACCACTCCATACATGGAAAAAACGTGTCGGCAGTGCTTTTTCAGGTGTCAAGGCGCTTGAATATGCTTGTCAGGAGGCGTTTTTTGGGTATCCGGACAGGAAAAAGACGCCTACGGGTATCGGTTTTGTGCATAAATTCCCACCGCAGGAATTTCCGGGTTGTCATTTTGACGGAATTGGTCCGCTTTGTGGTACGGGCAAAGCCCGGTCGATGGTACAGACGAGGCGGAGCCTCGCCCGATCAGGCGGAGTCTCGCCCGATCGGTGCGGAGTCTCGCCCGATCGTTGTATTACCTTGCGATTACGAAGCGATGGGCGGTTCTGTTTCCTTTCTTATCTTCAACCATCAAGACATAGCAGCCGGCCGGAATTACCTGCAAATCGAGTAAAATCGGCTGATTTTGGTCTGCAAGACTCAACTTTTGTTGAAGCAGGGTTCTGCCGTACAAGTCGGAGATCAGCAGTGAAACGGGCCCGGCCATCGCCGGATTTTCCGGAAATGACAGGTTCAGAAACCCGGAACTTGGGTTGGGGAAA
>JAKOXM010000633.1 GCA_029781095.1 Bacteroidota bacterium | reverse complement strand
AAACTCATCACCGGCAACCATCATCGTAACGCAGGCTTTTTGCCTATTGAACTGTCCAGTTTCTGTGATGAGGGGGGAATGGGGACTAACATCAGTGACGGGCTTCAATGACCAATTACACATCAGTCTTTTTCCATTCCCCTTCTTCTTTGATCATCAAAACAAGCAACTTTTTGTCGCAAATCAAACGTACGATGACACAGATTTGACTGATTTTCACAGTGCTAATCAGTCAAATCTGTGTCATCAGTGTGCCATCTCCACCGCCACCGCCGCCCCCAGACTCGCATTCGACAGCACCAGTTCGATATTCGCCTCCAGGCTCCTGCCGCCGGTGAGTTTTTCAATGGCCGCCAGCAGAAACGGTGTGATGGCCTTGCCTTTTACGCCTTGTCTGTCAGCATCCGCCAGCGCGGTTTCAATGGCCCGGTTCATAACGTCGGGGTCGAGCTGGTGCTCCTCCGGCGCCGGGTTGGCGATGATGACGCCGCCCTGCAGCCCCATTTCCCACTTGGTCTTCAGCAATTTGGCGATATCCGCCGGCGAATCGAGCCGGTAGTCGACGCCGAAGCCGCTGCGCCGCGTATAAAACGCCGGAAATTCGTCCGTTTGGTAACCGATGACCGGCACGCCGAAGGTTTCGAGGTATTCGAGCGTGAGACCGAGATCGAGGATGCTTTTCGCGCCCGCGCTGACCACCGCCACGGGCGTATGCGCCAGTTCCTGCAAATCGGCGGAGATGTCCATCGTCGTTGCAGCGCCGCGGTGCACGCCGCCGATACCGCCTGTGGCGAATATCCGGATGCCCGCGAGATGTGCGATGATCATGGTAGAAGCCACGGTGGTGGCGCCGTTTTTCTCCTGGCTGACCAGGTAGGGCAGGTCGCGGCGGCTCGCTTTCGGGATGGCGGGGCCTTCCTTGCCGAGCAATTCGATCTCGGCGGCGCTAAGCCCCGCCTTGAGTTTGCCTGCGATGATGGCGCAGGTGGCAGGCACGGCCCCTGCGTCCCGAACGGCCTTTTCCACACGGAGGGCCGTTTCCACATTTTTCGGAAAAGGCATGCCATGAGCAATAATTGTGCTTTCCAGGGCCACTACCGGGCGCCGGTCTTCCACAGCGGCGCGCACTTCGGGGGCAAGAATCAGATATCCGGGCTTCATAAATAAATTTTTCTTTGACAAAGGTTGTAAAATTATAGCCGGCGGATATACCTTTGCCCCGCTTTTGAAAAAAGGCGCTGCCTCATTAGCTCAGTCGGTTAGAGCGGCGGACTGTTAATCCGTAGGTCCAAGGTTCAAGTCCTTGATGAGGCGCCAAGCCACTGCAAGCCGCAGTGGCTTTTTTTGTTTCTTTGCGATTCAGAATTGACCTGTTTTCAATCTGCAATTTGACAATCCGGGTCCCGGGACCTGTAATTCAGCAACCAGCAGTTCAACAATCAACCTTCGCCTGAAATGAGTTTAGTCGCAGTCGGCACCGTTGCATTCGACGATATCATCACCCCCTTCAGCCGCGCCGAAAAAGTGGTGGGTGGTGCTTGTACGTATATTTCGCTCGCGGCTTCCTACTTCGTGAAGCCCGTGCAGATCGTTTCGGTTGTCGGCGACGATTTCCCGGAAGAAACGCTCGATTACCTGCGCAGCCGCGGCGTCGACCTCCGGGGCCTGCAGATCAAAGCGGGTGAAAAATCCTTTTTCTGGGCGGGTAAATACGACCGCGACCTCAATTCAAGGGATACGCTGGACACCCAGCTCAACGTGCTGGCCAGCTTCGATCCCATATTGCCCGAAGCATACCGCAACGCCGAATACCTTATGCTCGGCAACCTGACGCCGCAGGTGCAGATGCGCGTATTGAAGCAGCTCAAGCGTCGCCCGAAACTCGTTGCGCTCGACACCATGAACTTCTGGATGGACACCGCGTTACCCGATCTGCTCAAGGTGCTGAAAAAAATTGACGTGCTCACCATCAACGACGAGGAGGCCCGGCAACTTTCGGGCGAGCATTCGCTGGTGAAGGCTGCCAAAGCCATCCACAAAATGGGCCCCAAATACCTGGTGATCAAAAAGGGAGAACACGGCGCCCTGTTGTTCAACGGCAAAAGCGTGTTTTTTGCGCCTGCCCTGCCGCTTACGGAAGTAACAGACCCCACCGGCGCGGGCGACACCTTCGCCGGAGGCTTTATCGGCTGGATTGCCAGCACGGGCGATCTGTCATTCGGCAATATGAAAAGAGCCGTTATCTATGGTTCCGCGATGGCCTCGTTCTGCGTTGAAAAATTCAGCATCGAGCGGCTGAAAGGACTGACGCCGGCCATGATCCGCAACCGTGTGCAAAAATTTGCCGACCTCGTTCATTTTCAAATATAAACACACCATGTTCGACAACCTTTTTGGCAACCTCCAGAAACAACAGGAGGAGCTCCAACAGAAACTGGCGACCATCTTCGTGGAATCCGAAGCCGGCGACGGAGCCGTCACGGTAACAGCGGGCGCCGATCTGCACATTCAAAATATCAAACTGGACCCTTCCAGACTGGATTTCAGCGATGCCGAACAACTGGAGGATTTGCTCCTGGTGGCCATCAACAGAGCGCTGGAAGAAGCGAAACAAAAAGCCGCCGCCGAAACGAGCAAATTGCTGGGCGGCATGCTGCCGGGCGGCATGGATCAGTTCCTGAAACCATAAGTGCAACCGAAAGTGTCGGTTTTACGCCTTTTCTAAGTGTGCCGGTTTATACTTTGTGCCCTCTACCGGCGTTTATTTGTCCTAAAAATTCGATCCGGATGCGATTCATTTTTCTACTTGTTTTATCCATACTGACCGGCGGCGCCCTGACCGCCCAAACCGTTTCCGACAAACTGGAAGCGTATTTCTCCTTCGACAACTGCAAGGGCATTGACGATAGTGGCAACGGCTCCAGCGGCGCCCTGGTCGGCAATATTGCCTGCGATTGCGGTCTCAAAGACTCGTCATTTCGTTTCGACGGCAATGATGACGCCATTTACATCGTCGGCCCCTTTGCCGATGTATTCACCACCAGCGATTTCACCGTCAGTTTTTACATACGTCCGCCCGACGGGCAAAACCAGGGCGGCTCCCAGCTGGTGATGGCGAAACAGGGAAGCTGCAGTACCAAACACGCATTCTGGGTGCGCTATGCTGCGAAATCGCGCAAAATTTCGTCGGGGATCAGTGAAAACGACTCCTTGCTGGTGACGGTGACGCACGAACTGGATGAAGGCCCCTGCTGGCAATACATCACGCTGACCCGCAGCAACCAGCGTTACTCCCTGTATATCAACGGCGTATTGCGCGATTCCAAAACCTCCGCCGCACGGATAGACCTGACCTCTACGGCCGTGTTCAAGATAGGAGAACCCATCTGCCCGCTCGATCAGCCATTCAAAGGCAGTTTTGACGAACTTCGCTTCCACAGCAAGGCCCTGAACGTGGACGAGATCAACAAATACAATCTCCGTCCCGACCATATTCTGAACGACGACACGTTGATCTACCTCGGCAATTCATTTCAAATTAAAACATCTGCGCCCTGCGCCAGTGAATTCACATGGATACCGTCGACGGGCATTTCCGATCCGACACTGCCCGATCCGATCGTAACCCCCAACGGGCCGACCCAATACATCGTCGCGATTGAATACGCCGATTGCCTCGCAATGGATACCATTTTCGTCAACGTAATCGACCCGGATACGCTCAATTGCAATACGATCTATATTCCCAACGCGTTCACGCCCGGCGGCAGCCCGGGAAGGAATGATTCGTTCGGCATCAGCAATCCTTTTGCCGTGGACCAATTTATATCTTTTGAAGTGTTCGACCGTTGGGGCGGGCGGGTATTCAACGCAACCGATGCTTTTCAGTCCTGGGACGGTAATTTCCAGGGAAAAGCCACCAACCCCGGCGTTTTCCTTTACAGGCTGCACTACAAATGCGATGGCGTGGAAAAGGTGAAGACCGGGACCCTGACCTTGTTGCGATGACGCAGAAAGGAAGGTCTGTCCGCAATCCCGCATAAAAAAGAAGCCCGAAGGCGCGTTTGCCCCGGGCTTTTCACTAAACCGTTTCTATTGTATGAAGCTACAATTTGAATGGCCAAACGTGTGCCAAAAAGAAAAAATTTTCCAAAAAGGTGAATTTTTTTTCACGTGTTGCTAATTTTCTTTTGCCGGGAGGCCAAAAACAAAGAAAAAACCCTGTTAAATATTGCTACTTAACAGGGACAAAACAAAAAACAAACACTATGAACTGATTTGATATGATTGGCAGGAGATAAAGGCGGTCGGGCAGCCAAAAACAAAAGGATTCAAAATTTAATTTTACCCTATGTTATTTTACCCAAATTGTAGAGGCAAATATAACGCCATTTACCTTTTATCATAGTGGCCTTGGGTGCATGTATTAAAAAAAATAAAAACATTTTCTTCAAATTAATTGCGGGCGCCCGGTTTTCGACTGCGCTCTTTTGCCTGAAATTGAAAACCCTGACGCACCTTTGGGGGTTTTTTAACCTGATATCCGGATAAAAATACCCGGACCTTTTTATTATGCGAACATTACCTCTATTAATTGCCGCTGCGTTTTACGCTGCACTGTCCGCAATTGCCTGCGGTTCGGCAGAAGGACAAGCCGACCGCCGTGCCGCTGCCCCCTCCGCTCCCGACGGCATGGCTATTTTCAAACAATACTGTGTCGTTTGTCATGGCGCTGATGGGAAAATGGGACTCAACGGCGCCAAGGACCTTTCCCTGAGTACCCTCACACTGGACGAACGCATCAATACCATTTCCAATGGCAGAAAACTCATGACGCCGTTTAATGAAGTGCTTTCGGCAGACGAAATAAAAGCCGTAGCCAAGTATACCCTGACGCTCAAAAAACAATGACAGACAAAAACGCCTCCCTGATCCTTGTCACCGGCGGTACGGGTTTCCTTGGTTCCTATCTCATCCGGCTGCTGATTCGAAACGGTTATAAAGTCAGGGCTTTGAAGCGCCCTTCCAGCCCGATGGAACTGCTGCCCGAAACAGCAGGGAAGGTAGAATGGGCAGAAGGCGATGTGACGGATATCGTATCGCTGGAAGACGCTTTTTCCGGTGTCACCCACGTCATGCACTGCGCGGCCATCAGTTCGTTTCACCCGCGCGATGCCGAACGTCTTGTCAGAACAAACATTCACGGCACCACGAACGTCGTCAATATTGCGCTCGAAACGGGGGTGCAAAAAATGATCCACGTCAGCAGTATCGCAGCCTTCGGACGCAGCAAAGAACGCCCGCGGATGGACGAAACAGCACGCTGGGTGCAAAGCAGCGGCAACACCCGCTATGCCATGAGCAAATACCTCAGCGAGCAGGAGGTGTGGCGGGCGCATGCCGAAGGGCTTCCCGTAGCGATCGTCAACCCCTCCGTCATCCTCGGCAGCGGTTTTTGGGATGCCGGTTCGCCGCGTTTTTTCACCCAGATCGATCATGGGCTGAAGTTCTGCCCGACAGGACATTCCGGCTTTGTAGACGTACGTGACGTGGCCCGCTTCATGCTGCTTCTGCTCGAAAGCGATATTTCGGGTGAACGATTCATTTTGAACGCCGATAATATTCCTTTCCGCGAACTGTTCGAACGGATTGCAGGGGAACTGGGCGTGTCGGCGCCATCCATAAAGGTGACACCCTTGCTGGCAGAGCTCGCGTGGCGGGTAGAATGGCTCAAGGAAAAACTGCTCGGCGTCGAACCCGTGGTCACAAAAGAAAGCGCGCGTTCGAGCGTATCGTCTTATGAATATGACAACGCCAAATCGCGTTCAGTTTTCGGGTTTCAATACCGGCCGCTGGCAGAAACAATTCGGGAAACGGCAAAGCAGTACCTGGAAGCAAAAAAAGAAGGCGCAAAAGCGATGGTGCTGGATTGGTAAGGCAGGCCCCGGTTGTTCCCGACCGGAATGCAGATGACGTTACCTTCCCTGTTCTTTGCTATCCTTACCGATATAAATATGAGTCATCCCAAATTTTTCAGCCCGCGATTTCAATCGCGGGATTTGTGAAAAAAGAAGAAAATTGAACCGTTAAAACGGTTTTATTGCCTCGGCCAGGCACATTTGAAAACGGTTAAAACCGTTGAAATATCTGCAAGTTTTGGTTGCCCACGATTAAAATCGCGGGTTAAAACACCATATTTCTTCTTATTGAAAAAATTCGCGTTGACTCATATTTGTCATTAAAGTATGAAAAAGACCATCGGCCTTGCATGGCTACTGCTAATTTCTGCCTGTCTCAATGACACGCCCGAGGGGAATGGCAAAGACCAGCGGCCCGAACTGGTGCGCGCAACGGAAACCGCCCATCACAAGGAGGATTTTCTCAGCCACGAGGTCGTATGGTTCGACATGGCATTGAACTGGCAGGGGCGGCCGTTACAGGCAACGGTCGTGCAGCGCACCAACGGCACACGTATCCGCATACGCAAGCAAAACGGCAGCGACATCCTGTTCGACGGCAGCGAAGACTGGCTTGCGCCCGCCACGCAGCAGGACGCCGACGCCCGTTTCGACCTGTTCGCCTGGCACTACTTTTTCTGCCTTCCCTGGAAACTGTCCGACCCCGGCGCACGCTGGCAGCCCTTGTCCGAACGGGTGTTCGAAGGGATTTCGTGCAACACCGGACGCCTGCGCTTCGCCCCCGGCACAGGCGATGCACCCGACGACTGGTTTTTTGTTTTCTCCGATAAAAAAGAAGGTTTGCTGCGCGGCGCCGTTTATGTCGTCACCTTCGGCGGCAAAACGCTTGAAGCAGCCGAAAAAGAACCTCGCGCCGTTTATTACAGCGATTTCCGGATGGTGGATGGCATTCCCATCGCCCACAAGTGGACCTTCTATCGCTGGCTTACCGATAGTCTCGAGGACAAAAAACAGA
>JAKOXM010000622.1 GCA_029781095.1 Bacteroidota bacterium | reverse complement strand
CCGGCTTTTTGCACGGTTATCAGTTCAGAGTACACAATTATTAGATTTAACGATTGGAAAAAGCAGAACTATTATAGGTTTATAGGCATAACTTGATAGAAGGTTACAGTGAAATCTTTTCGGAATCCGGTACGGAAATCCCTGCGGGTATTTTGCCTGTTTAATTGAAAGCCTGAATCTGCGCATTAAACACATCTCTTTACCTGCAAAAATTACCCGGACAAGGAAAGATCATCGTAATCCCTTAACAAACAGGAAGTACCAAGAACGTTTTTATATCATTACCCGGCGCCGGATATCGTTTCGGCGTCGGTTTTTTTGTAAACAAAATGGACTGCAAACGCGCTTTGCGAGCTGATCAAAAGCAGGTTTCCCGAATTTGTATAGATTTGCATGATAAAAAATCAGACCAATGAAGACGGATATCGGTTATCAACCTGCATTTCTCGGTACCAAACTGAAGGTGTCGTTACCCATTGCCGATGCTGCCAGAAAAGGCGACATCGCCCCCGTTAAAGACAGTAAAGACTCGTTGCTCCATTATCCCCATCACAGTGTAACCTTGAGTAAAACGCGAAAACTGCCCATTTTCGCCGCGGTCAACATCGACGGAAATCAATTCCGGTCATTGAAAAGAGGTGATTTGTTCCAAAGTGGAAGCGACGAGTGGACCATTGACAAAAGGGCGGCTGATTATCAGTGGGGCAACGATCTCTATTCCGCAACAGGCAGCGATTTTGACAAAGGTCATATGGTGAAACGGGAAGATCCGCAATGGGGCCCCGATGATTCGATCGCCTCGGACGCTGCGCGCTCCACCTTCTTTTTTTCAAACTGTGCACCCCAGGTCGGCGAATTGAACAGGCAGGAATGGAGAGGGCTGGAAGACTTTATCCTGAAAAAGAGGTCCGTACCCGACAAACTGAAAATCAATGTGTTCACAGGACCGGTGCTGGCGGAGAACGATCCGGAATTTGCCATCGAAATCAAAGGGCAGCGAGTTCAAATCCCGACCTTGTTCTGGAAGCTGATCTATTTTACGCCTGACGGGAAAACGCTCTACAGGGTCGCTTTCCTGATGGGACAAAAGGAACTCCTGTTCAAAAGGAAAATTGTCAAACCCAGGGAGGAAGAACTGGAAGGATTTATCATCGAGTCTACTATTTTTGACAACTATGAGGACGCCGCTATGTATCAGGTCAATGTTAATGTCGTCGAAAAACTTACCGGACTTCATTTTTCGCCGGCGAATGATCCTTACCGCGACGACCGCCCTGTCAAACTCATCCTGAAGGAAGTCGAAGTCGACGGACTGGAAAGTTTTTCCGGCAGCGAGGGTCCGGGATTCGAGCTCGAAGGGATTGTACTCTGACCGGGTTATTTTAGCATGACGGAAAAGTCTCCCTCGATAACTTCACCCGTAAGTTCCGTAGTGCCGGATCTGAATTCACCGCAATATCGGTTGCCGTCGACCCGGGTTATTCTGAAATAATCGGTATCCAGTTTTTTGACCAGACTGGCCCTCCAGTAAGGGACGGTATCTACCGGGAGGTATTCGAATTGCATACCTGTTATGCCGCCGCAAAAGCTGCCAATCCGGTAATTTGCCGTAGTGATATATGGCTTATCAACAAGGAAATAGATGGACGCGACTTCCTGGCCGCCAGTTACCTGGTAGCGCAGGGAATCATAAAATGTCGAAACGTTAAAAGCATGCCCTGCACAGACACTGAAGTGTGCATTGTATCTGCCCGTTACGCCTTCTTCAAAAACATATTCTTTACCTGACGACAACTTGAAATGGATATAGTTTTTGCTATCGCAAGCCGCCCCCGGATCCAGATATGACAGGGTATAGACCGGTTGTGCCGTTGCCGGCGAGTCCTCTTTTTTGCAGGAGGAAATCACAGGCAACACGGCTGCCAGAACAAAGAGCGCGGCATTAAGGGACTTTTTCGTAAAAAGGGCTTTCATGCCGGCAAATCTAGCAAACAACTACCGGCTGAAAAACAGGCGCTCTCCCATTTTTTGCTCGTTCAATTGCCCTTCATGCCAGGCCAGATGACCGCTGACTATGGTCGACAATACCTTGCCCCTGAATGTCGTGCCTGAGAATGGCGACCATCCGCACTTGTAAAGAATGTTATCCGGGCCTACCGTCCATGTTTTATCCGGATCGACGATTGCGAGGTCGGCCCAGCAGCCTTCATCGGCATAGCCGCGGTCGGCGATGCGAAAGGCAACGGCAGGTGCGTGACACATCTTTTCCACGATGCGCTCGAGTGATATTTTGCCGGCGTGAAAAAAGTCAAGCATGACGTTCAGGGAATGTTGCACGAGCGGCAAACCCGATGGGGCCTGCAGGTACGGTTGCGATTTCTCTTCCCAGGTGTGCGGCGCATGATCGGTCGCCACGACATCGAGACGGTTGTCGAGCAGGGCAGGGAAAAGCGCGTCCCTGTGTTCCCGGCCCTTTATGGCGGGATTGCATTTGATTTGGTTCCCCAAAGCGGCATAATCGTCGGCGCTAAAATGGAGGTGATGCACGCACACTTCGGCCGTAATCTTTTTTTGTTCCAGCGGAAGGCTGTTGTCGAACAGTGATAATTCGTCTTTTGTACTGATGTGCAGTATATGCAGGCGGGTTCCGTGCTTTTTTGCGAGTTCGACTGCAAAGGAAGACGACAGAAGACAGGCTTCTTCGTTGCGAATCATCGGGTGATATGCTGCCGACAGCTGGCTGCCGTATTTTTCCCTGTATATGCCAAGGTTGCGCTGCACGGTGGATTCGTCTTCGCAATGGGTGGCGATCAGGGTAGGGGCATTGGCGAAAAGGCGCTCCAGCGTCGACGGCTCGTCAACCAGCATATTGCCGGTGCTGCTTCCCATGAATATTTTGATGCCGCAGACATTTGCCGGATCGGTGCGCAACACTTCGTCGTAGTTTTCATTGGTCGTGCCCATGAAAAAGGAGTAGTTGGCCAGGGAGGTACGGGCGGCTATCTGATATTTTTCTTCCAGCAATTCCCTGGTTACCGAGGGCGGATTCACGTTGGGCATTTCCATAAAAGAGGTAACCCCGCCCCAAACAGCAGCCCGGCTTTCCGTAGCGATTGTCGCTTTGTGGGTGAGTCCGGGTTCGCGAAAATGTACCTGGTCGTCAATGATGCCGGGGATAACGTAACAACCGGCAGCGTCAATTTCTATATCGGCAGACCGGGTTATTTCGCGGTCAATCCGGTCAATTCGCCCGTGACGTATCAAAATATCACGGCCCAGAATCCGGCCCCGGTTGACCAAACGCGCATTTCGAATCAATATAGTTTGCATCCTGAATATCTGAAAGTGCTAATGTACGAGTCGCGGACAATATCGCGGTTCTCCTTGAAACCGTGTAAATTGATTAACAAAACAAAGACGCGCCGGGTACCATATAATGAAAACCAGTCGTTTTTGAATTGCAATAAAAAAAATACATTACTTTTTCCAGACCAAATGTTGAATTTTAAGGAGAATGCTACCTATATTTGTGGGTAATATTGTATCCTGTAGAAAAATCGGGCCTGTACCCAAGGCTTCGCGATAAAAATAAATGAAGCGTGTTTTGATGATGTCCTTCTCCGTGAAAGCACGGAGGGGGATTTTTTTTTGCCGGTTCTGCTCCCGGCAATTTGTTGAGAAGTTCGTTCTGAATGAATACCTGATTGATTTTCAACACCTTTTCATCAAAGATATTCTGCCTTTTTTACGCGTATTTTTTTTTGTAAAAAAAAGTAAAAAAAGTATTTGCAAAATTAGAATGACGCGTTATCTTTGTGATAGGTTTTTTGGGGTTATATTTCTGACGGTGGGATGTTAACATCCTGCCGTCTTTTTTTGCCCCTGTGTCAATATCCGAAGCGTTGCAACGCCCGCTCATCGTCCCGCCAGTTGTCGCGCACCTTTACCGTAAGTTCGAGAAAAACCCTGGTTTGTATGAACCGCTCGATGTCCGCACGTGCATATGATCCGAGTTTTTTGATCGCCACGCCGTTTTTTCCCAGAATAATAGCCTTTTGTGTTTCCCGCATCACGTAGATAGTGGCTGCTATGCGGGCAAGCGGCTCGCCGGTCTTTGTTGTCGTTTCTTTAAATGATTCCACAACGACTTCGGAGGAGTAGGGGATTTCATCCGAATACAGCAGGAAAATTTTTTCCCGTACGATCTCGCCCACAAAAAAGCGTTCCGGCCGGTCTGTCAATTGATCGGGAGGATAAAATGGCTCGCCTTCGGGCAGGTACCCGAGAATTTTCTCAAGCAGGCTGCCTGGTTCAAGGTCTTTCAAAGCCGAGATTACGGCTACTTCGGAAAATGTTACCCTTTTTTTCCACCAGCCGAGAACGTCCTCGGCGCGTTGTTCTGCCACGAGGTCTTTTTTATTCAATACAAGCATTACCGGCACCTCCGCCTTTTTGAGCAACTCTATGACCGGGTTATCGTCTTCCAGTTCTTCCGTCAGGTCAAATACGAACAACATCAGGTCGGCATCGTCCACCGTGCCTTCCACAAAGCGATTCATCGCTTTGTGCATCTGGTAGGAAGGCTTTTTGACGTATCCGGGTGTGTCGGAGAAAACGATCTGAAACTGTTCGCCGCTCAAAATGCCGATTATCCTGTGCCGGGTCGTCTGGGGCTTGTGTGTGATGATGCTCATCCGCTCGCCGACAAGTGCGTTCATCAGTGTGGATTTCCCTGCATTGGGTCGGCCGACAATATTTACAAATCCAGATTTAAAAGCCATAGTATGGTTTTCGTCTTTATTCACCCAGCCGTTTCAGTCGCCCGTCCACCATGGCGTCTATGATCTGAAATACGATCAGGGGCTTCTGTGTTCGCCAGTTGATGTCGTTATATTCATCGCCGAAATGCATATAGTTTTGCAGACGGGCATCGTGCAATTCATCCAGAATATGCTGGCGGGTATTTATCAGTGCGATCCACCCGCCTTCTTCATGCACTTCTTCCGCCCATTCGGCATAGTAGTCATCATCGCTGGAAGCGTGGAAGTTGAGTGTATTGTCACAAAAAAAAACAAATTTGGATACGCCCTGGCGGTATAAAGGATCAACGACATTTCGCTTCAAAAACATGATATCGTTGTGCAGGGTATCGTTCCATTCGCCGATCAGTTCCATCAACGCGAAACCTTCGTCATAATCGGCAAACAATAATTTTCCATATAACGTGGAAGAACCGAATGCGTCCCATTGCGGATGAAGATAAAAATTATATAGTTGATGGGTATAATGAAATTCACTGTACTTGCGACCGAAAAAGGGAGATTGAGCGTCTTCCGACGCTATATAAAGATCTCGCCAGTGAAAATGCGGTTCAATATCGTGCATGAAACAGTTATTTGCAGTGCAAAACTACCTAATGATTTAGACAATGGCATCTGAACATCGATTTTTGAAAATCGTTCTCACCGGTCCGGAGTCATCCGGCAAAACGGTCATGGCCGCCGCATTGTCAGACGCCCTTGGCGTGCCTTGGGTGCCGGAGTTTGCCCGGTATTACATCCCGCAGCTTGGCCGGCCTTATACGCACGGCGATTTGAAAAGGATCGGCGCCGGACAACGGAGTTGGGAAGAATGGTATGAACGATCCGGATTCCGGCCAATGGAACACCCCTGTCTGATTTTTGATACCGACTGGACGGTACTGCAAATTTGGGAACAATATCGTTTTGGCGTTGAGACGGATTTTGAATGGCGGAAGGGTTACGGCGCATTTGGAAATGCCGACCTCTATCTGCTCTGCGCGCCTGATTTTCCCTGGCAACCCGATCCGCTGCGCGAGCATCCGGAAGAACGGGAGACGCTTTTCGGGTTGTATACGCAACTCCTGACGGCACGGAATGCCCGTTTTGTTGTACTGCGCGGCGATCCGGGTATGCGTTTGGAAAGTGCGCTTGCTGCTTTTCGCGAACTTTTGTGAACTTTGTCCCTTACTCATTGGGGTGTCCCGGCTTTCCGGGGCTGAGATAATACCCATCGAACCTGCCCGGGTCATGCCGGGAAGGGAAGTGAGACGGGTAGTGACATCACTACGCCTGGGAAACCCCCTCACAGGCGGATGCTTCACTCAAAATGTTCATTTTCAATGCTTATTAACAAATTTTTGCCGTCCTTTAAAACCGGCGTGCTTTCGGGCGTTCCTTTCTCAACCTCGTTCCGTTTCCTGTTTTTCTGCCTTTTATTTCCCGGTTTTCTTTTTTCCCAAAATCGCATTCCCGATTCCATTGCGCTCCGGACGGTCGTCATTCAGGCTACCCGTGCCGATGCAGGGAGTCCCATACCGCATACCAATATCAATGGGGAAAAGATTGCGCGCGCCTATCAGGCACAGGATGTCCCGTTTCTGCTTTCCGGCGTGCCATCGCTCGTGGAAACCTCGGATGCGGGTACTGGCACCGGATATACGGGGATGCGAATTCGCGGCAGCGACCCCACGCGGATAAACGTCACGATCAACGGTGTGCCGCTCAATGATGCCGAGAGCCAGGGCGTTTACTGGGTGGATTTGCCTGATCTGGCGTCGTCGGCAGCAGAAATACAGGTTCAGCGCGGCGTCGGCATGAGTACCACTGGCGCGGGGGCGTTTGGCGCCACCGTAAATCTTGATTTGTCGCGCGTTGAACCCGAGCCGGTTGCCGTTATAACCAAGACGCTCGGATCCTTTGCCACGCGGAGACACAGCGCATACCTGGGTACAGGTTTGCTGGGCGGGAAAATCGCATTCAGCGGCCGTATTTCAGATATTCGGTCGGATGGCTATATCGATCGGG
>JAKOXM010000610.1 GCA_029781095.1 Bacteroidota bacterium | reverse complement strand
GAATGGTCAAAATGACATTTTACGAAGTACAGATGCCTCTGACCGCAGAGGCTGACGGAAAATTTCACGATCTGTATTTTGTGATCAAAAGCGAGAACAACGCCATGCAGGCGGTGACGGCGGTGGACTGGGTGCGGTTCAATTTGTCAAAACCGGTTCAGTGAGTGATGAGTGATGAACGATGAGTGATGAACTAAAATTCGATATTTCCTTGATTTTTAGTTAGTTGTATCGATAAACTGATTTTTTAAGTTTTATTCACTCATCACTCATCACTTTATCTCGCTCAGATTCAAACGTTTGCGAAGCCCGTCGATAAATTTTTTCATCTTGGCGCGGGCCGCTTCGGCCATGTCGGGTACCAGATCGGGGTTTCGTTCGAGCCGGGCGACGGGCAGCGTGTAAAAAGTGCTTTTTCCCGAGGCGGACTTGTGGACGTAGCGCCACACCGGAATGACGCCATGCTGGCCAACCGTCACTTTTGGCGAGCCCTTTTGTTTCAGCAGGTCTACCTGAAAAAGGATGCCGCCGTCGGTGTAGGGTTGTTGCTGATTGGAGATAAAATTGCCGAGTGAATACACCACAATGGCTTCTTTGGCGGTGCCGTCGGGCATGGTGACGCGTTCCGTACGGATGGGTTGCACGACGTGCGGATGCGAGCCGATGACCATATCGGCGCCGTTCCGGATCAGAAATTTTGCCAGCCGGCGCTGCTCGTCGTTTTCCTGTAACTGATATTCCAGTCCCCAATGCATCACGACGATGATGTAATGCGGTTTGCGTGCCCGCGCTTCGTACAGATCGGCTTTGATGAGCGCCGTATCGATGAGATTGACAATAGTAGGCGCATCTGTCGGCATGCCGTTGGTGCCATAGGTATAATTCAGCAGGGCAATTTTGAAGTTGTTTTTATACACCATAAGCGGATAGGTTGCATTCCGCTCGGCGCTGTTTTTGAAAGTGCCCGTGTGTTGGAAACCCTTTTCATGCAGGGTGTTGATGGTACTGATCACGCCTGCGCCATGGCTGTCGTTGGAGTGGTTGTTGGCCGTTACGAGGATGTCGAAACCGGCCTCTTTTACCGCTGTCGCCAGGTCGTCGGGGCTGCGGAACATGGGGTAGCCATTATAAGGCGGTTTGCCGGGCAATGTGAGTTCGAGGTTGCCGATGGCGAGGTCGGCGCGTTCGAGCACCGGCTTGATGTATCGAAAACAGGGTGTATAGTCGTATTTTTTGTTGGGCACCACTTCCGCGCTTTTTATTTGCGGCGCATGCCCCATGATGTCGCCGGCGAAAATAAGGCGCAGTGTGTCAGTCTGGGCGGAAAGCAGGAGCGGCAGGAAAAAAAGGAATCCCGCGACACCCACCCTGAGTCGCAAGCGATGGCGGAATGACGAAAAACGGTTTGCAACTTCTTGCATAGCGGTTATTTTTGGCAAAGAAAGAATAAACTTCCCCAACTTTGAAGCCTCAATCGACAAGAGATATGTTCAAAAACTTTTTCCGGCTATTACTGCTCGTGGCTGTTTTCCTGATAGGCGGCTGGCTGAGTTATCGCTATTTCGCACCGCAAACACGACCTGTAGAGGATTCTGCCGTGCTCCTCGAAAAAATAGAAGCAGTCGCCAAACTCATTACGGTACAGGGGCAATTTTCGGAAATTTACAATTACAGCGAGTACCAGGGTTATTTTAGTATGCTTTGGGACAAAAAAGTGCTCGTACGCGTGCGTGCAACGGTTTCCGCCGGTTACGACCTGAATAATCTGCACCTGGAAGCCGATCCCGTTACCAAAACCATCCACATGAGCGCCCTGCCCGAACCCGAGATATTGAGTATCGACCATTCGCTGGATTACTACGATATTTCGGAAGGGTTTTTCGCGAAGTTTTCACCGGAAGACTACACGCGCATCAACCAGCGCGCCAAGGATCTTATCCGGGATCAGGCCCTGAAAAGCAACCTGATACCTGCGGCCCGCGAACAGGCCTCCAAAATACTCGACCTCATACAGTTCATGGTGGAAAGCGCGGGCTGGAAACTGGAGGTTTCGGAACCGGCGCCCTCATTTCATCAATAACGCCGGCGGGCGACGGCCTTAAACCGATCAATAATGCCGCGAAACGACACTTTTGTCCTCAAGGCAAGCGTTCAATACAAAGATTGTATACTTTTGAAGCTCTATTTTACAAACCTGAATTCTGACAACCATGAAGCAACTGTCTGTCGCACTCGTCCTCTTCTTTATAGCAGGCTCCGTTGCCGTTTCGGCACAAAAGGTAGAATCCAAGCCGCCCGTATCTGCCGGGAATGCGAGCACGCCAAATGACGCCATTGCCCGCGAGGCGGCGGAAAAACTCGTTGCCAAATACGACCTCAATGCCGATCAGGCCAAACAGGTATACACCATTCAGCAACGAAAACAGCGCAATCTGAGCGAGATCGAGCCCGTAAAAACGACCGACAGAAATCTATACCTCGCGAAACTGGAAAGTCTGCAAAAAGGAACGCTCTCCAGCATCCGCCGCTTGCTGCGCACCAAGGATCAGATCGATCTGTATCAAAAAACGCAGTCGGATATTCGTGTCAAACGAGCCGAAAAGCGCCAGGAACTCATAAAAGCCCAGAAGGCAAAGGACGATATTCAGGCCGCCGTACTTGAAATCTATGAAGAGTAACAAGGGGCTGATTTGCCGCCTGGCCGATAGTCCTTGCGTTTTTACCTAAACTTCATTTGTGCTTTCCCGACTTGCGCATACCTTGTGCCTCTGGATTAAAATCATCTCGACAGGCCATGCTCATTTTTGCTGTGCGGCTCATACTGGAAGAGAACGGTAAAATGCTTTTTCTCAGGCAAACCAAGAAAAACGGCGGACGGTATTCGCTGATTGGTGGTAACGTGGAAGAGCACGAATTTGCCCGTGAAGCGCTTGCCCGCGAAGCCGCAGAAGAGGCCGGCATCCACGTCGAGCCGGAAGATCTGAGCCTTGTGCACGTGTTGCACCGGCATAAATTGAAGAAAGACGAGATTCTCCTGGTGCTCTATTTCAAAGCCGCCCGTTTTCACGGCGAACCGGAATCACTCGAGCCCAAAAAATTCAAGGATGTAGCCTGGCTTCCCATCAATAACCTGCCCGCCGACGTTTCCAAACCCACCCTGCACGTACTGCGCTGCATCCTCGAAGGCGCCATTTATTCCGAGTTCCCGACGCGCGGCAAGGTGCTGGCTTTCTG
>JAKOXM010000590.1 GCA_029781095.1 Bacteroidota bacterium | reverse complement strand
CGCCACCAAAGGCAGCGTCCGGAGCACCCCGTCGGAAAATGTGGCGCGCACATCGTTCCATTTATACACCAGTTTGAGGTCCAGTCCGGGTAAAATACTGTATTGCAGGGTAGCAAGCAGACTGTTGGAAAATGATCTGCCCGGCGTATTGTAAAAAAACACCTCCACGGGTGACTGATCAACGTCGATGAGTATCTGTTTTGCAAAATCCGTACGATACAGATCGATGCTGAAACTGGCCTCGCGGCGATTCACCTTGAAGTTTTGGGTCATATTCAATCCGTAGTTCCAGGCTTCTTCCAGGCCGAGGTCGCCCGCAAATCGCAGGGAACGGTTGCTCGCCAGCAGGCTGATATTTTCGGCGATCAGGTTGGGTGAACGGTAGCCCCGTCCCGCAGAAACGCGGACAATGCTGTTTTGTGAAAAATTGTACTTGGCGCTCATGCGCGGTGTGAACAGAAAACGATCGAATCTGGAGTTCCAGTCCGTCCGGGCGCCCAGCACAACCACGAGATCGGGGATACCCATTTTCAGGTTCGGGCGGCTGAACGTGTATTCCGCCATCGCACCCGGCGTTGCTTCACGGCGACTGAGATCACCTTCATTCACGGTTTCCCGGATATCCTCGTATTGAAACGACGGCGCGATCACAACTTTATGGTCGGTAGTGCCTATGATCGTTTGGTAGAGCGACTGCCAGTAGAACGACTTTTGCGTGGCATCGTATTGATTGGGGCCGAAAACGGCGTTTGCACGGTGCCAGGAGGCCGAGATTATGTTTCCGATCTGCTTGTATGGCTTTCCGCCAATTCCTTCATATCCCATTTTACCCCACAATTCCACGCGGTCGTTGTGCTGGTCGATTGAAAACAAGCCGGGTATTCCATCAATGGAATTAATCTGTCCGCCTTTTCGCCGGTCGGTGAGCGCCTGCACATTGAACTGGGCACACATGCCCGGGCTTTCATAAAAGACGCGATACAGACCGTTCAACTGTTGCCGCCTGGGTGAGTCGTAAAAATTGTCATTGTTCATATCCCAGCGGTTTTCGACAAAACTGCCGTGCAGCAGCAAACCGTTGGAGATACGCCCCTTGCCTTTCCTGTTCAGGTGGACGTTTAATTCGCCGCGACCTTCTGTCGAAGTAAACAGGTTGACAAACAGCGGTTTATCCAAATGCGGCTTCACCAATTCGGCGTTGATCTGACCGCTGATGCCGGCGAAGCCGTTTTTTACCGAACTGGCTCCTTTGGCCAGTTGAATACCTTCCAGCCAGGTGCCCGGGATATACTCGAACGCAAACGGCGTCGCGATGCCGTTCATGGTCGGGCGATTTTCCACCATAAACTGGCTGTACACCCCGCGGAGGCCGAGCATCTGGATCTCCTTTACACCGGTGAGCGCATTGGAATAGACGACATCTACGGCGCCATTGGTCTCAAAACTTTCGGAAAGGTTGCAGCAGGGCGCCTTGCGCAATTCCCTGCTCGAAATACTCTCGACGTTGCGCGTTTCCAGTGTGGACACATGGTTATCAAATGAATGCGCATTTACCGTTACTTCGTGCAACTGGTTAATGCCGCTTACCTCGATCCAAAGGTTATTTTCAGAAGGCAATACACTGACCTCGGCAGGGGTGTAGCCGACATATTGTACGACGAGCGTGGCTTCTTCCTTACGGGCGGGCAAACGAAAGCGGCCGGTAGTGTCGGTCGTTGTGCCGACTTTTGTGTCTTTCCAGTAAACGGTGGCGTTGACAAGCAGTTCTTCCGCGTCGTTGGTAACGAGGCCGGTCAGTTCGGGGTTGGTGTTTTGGGAAAAAAGCAAATTGGTATAGAGAAACAAGCCTCCAAAAAGGGCTATCATGTGTTTCATGCCGGTAAGTATTTGAAAATGAAAGAAGTGACACGAGCAAGACTCATGTCAGGCAAATACAGAAGATGATCAGAGGTTCATCTAACCGGGCAACTAACAACGAATAAAGTGATTGCGCAGACAAATTTCGCGCCCCGAAAGCGGCGGCGGCGCTTTATTGAAAAAAGTCGTTTCGCAGATGACAGGGCGGAAAAAATGCCTGTATAAGGGAAATTCTTCCTGCCAGAGCGGACCGTCCAGCGATTTTTCAAACGGGTTGTCCACCACGAACTCGGTTTTCATCTGGAAAACCTTCGTGGACTTTTTGGTGCAGCCGTGACTTTTTTCAGTCACATCGGCACCTTTCGCACAACAGGACGACGTTTTCTTTTTTTGACGGGAGCAACAGTCCGGCCGCGCGGTCTTTTTTTCTGCCGGGCAACCTTCACCGGAGGAAAAGAGTGAAATGGTGGTCTTACCCATGCAATAACAGTACATCTGCTGCACACTGACACCAATGGTGGCCGTCAGTAATGCGGCTATCCAAAGCCATGCAAATGTATTTTTCGTGCGGATAGACATTTATTGCGCGATAGGTTGCAAAAGTAAGGGCTTTATTCCGGAAAGGCAAAATACTGAACGCGTTTACCTTTGACCGGCCGATAGTGCGCCCGCAATCCCGGGGGTCAAGGTCCTACATTTCTTCAGGCCCCTCTCCTACCCAATCTTCCTGCACATAGCCGTTTTCACAGTGTTTTTTCAGTGCGTCTTCTATAAATGCACGCACTTCGTGTATAATGTTGCCTGGATACAACAGGTGCACATTCGGCCCGGCGTCGAGCGTAAAATACACCGGATGCCCGGTAGCGGCGCGATATTCCCGTACTTTTTCCATGATAGCCACTGAATCGGGGCGCATGAGCATATAGGACGGATTGCTGCACATCATCAGCGCGTGGAGCGTGAGGGCTTCGTCTTCCGCTATCTTGCCAAAGGTATCGAGGTCACCGCTGCGCATAGCGTCGTACAGGGTGGAAAGTCGCTGACGGGCCTGGGCATATCGGGGCTCGGCGAACGGATTGCCATCCATAAGGGCATGACCATCGCGGCTCGACACCGCTTTTTCATCGCTGCTGACAATGAGAATGTCATCATGAAGATCCCTGAATACGTCGTGAAACTGCTCGCCGACAGGTACGGCGTACTCGTCGGAAGAGCCGGACACGGCCTGAGTCCGGCCCCATACGGCCGCATGCGGGAAGATAGAGCGGCATGCAGAGCCGCTTCCCAACCGGGCGATAAAGGAAGCCTTGCGATCGAATTCAGCCGGATCCTGCAAAGTGCCGAACAAAGAGTCCTCCAGGGAGCACAGACACAGCGCCAGCGCCGACATACCCGATGCCGAGGAAGCGATGCCGGCCGAATGAGGAAAGGAATTGCCCGTCCGGATGGTCAGTTTCAGTTGTTTTAAAAAGGGAAATACCGGGAACAGGCTTTCCAGAAATGCCGCGGTTTTGGCCTGAAACGCTTCGTTGGTCTCCTGGTGGAAGAAAAAGTCGAGGTCGACGGATTTGCTGTGTGCTTCGTCCCTGAATTCATATTCCAGTTGCGTATCGGTGAAGGATGACGCAAGCGTCAGACTGAGCGAGGGGTTGCGCGGGAGCTGGAGGCCGTATTTTCCCCAGTATTTAACAATGGCGATATTGCTCGGCGAACGCCAGACAATACTTCCGGGTTCGGGCGGATTCGAGGAGTCTAGGACAAGGCGCGGATTTTCGTACATAATTTTTTAATGGTTACAGGGTTTCAGGGTTACAGAGTTTCAGGGTTACAGGGTTTCATGGTTATCGGGTTTCATGGTTATCGGGTTTCATGGTTATCGGGTTATCGGGTTATCGGGTTAACAATGTAGCAATGCAACAATGTTGGGCATTGGCTTTGGAAGCCGGATGCAAAGAAAGGATAAATGGCGGATATGGAATTCTGTTCGGATCGTGAGTATGTTCAATTTTCCGCGTTAGTCCTTTGCCGCACTATATTTTGAACGTACTCCCGATGGCAGCAGAACGCCGGATACTTAAAATACAGGAAGAAATTATATCAGTAAGCCCGCGCTTGATAATTCATTTGGCAGTTTTTCGTAACACTATCCTACTTTTGCCAAAACAACCCTGAAACCTTGTAACCCTGTAACCTTGTAACCCTTCAACCTTACAACCCTGACATATTGAAACCCGATAAAAAATATGTGGCAAAAGATCCGTCGCTTCGGCGTTGAACTATATGCTTACCTGACTGCTCCCTTTGTAGTGAAGAACTACCTGGGTATGCTGGCCTTGCTCGCCGGTATGTTCATGCTCACATTCTGGTGGCTCAAATGCTACACCAACCACGGCGAAAGCGTGCAGGTGCCAAGTTATGTAGGAATGGACCTTCGCGAAGCAGCGCGAAAAGCGCGTTCCCGCAACTTCGATGTTGCTGTAAGCGATTCCATCTATATGCCGGGAAAAGCCCCGGGTGAGGTGATTATGCAGGATCCAAAAGCGGAAAGCCGCGTGAAAGAAGGCCGCACGATCTATTTTATCGTCACCAAGAACAATCCCGATATCATCAAACTGCCCGATCTTGCCGGCAGCGACGACTACGATCTATACAGCCGCAAACTCAGCCGTTTGGGGCTTAAACCGCGCATTATCAACCGGGTAGCAGATCCGAAAGTAGACCCGAACACCATTCTGCAGGTGCTGTACCGCAACGACACCATCACGCACGATATCAAAAGGGGATTTACCGTGGAAATGGGCGCCACGATCGATTTTATCGTCAGCGAAGCCGTTACACTGACCGTAAGTATCCCGGAGTGTACCTGCCAGACGCTCGATGCGGCAAAATTTCTGATCCAGACGAGCGAACTGAGCGTGGGTACCATTATCCCCGATGGCACCGTGACCGATGTGGAAACGGCTTATGTACGTCGCCAAAGCCCCAAATTCGACCCGAATGGAACGATGCGCAAAGGCGAGCAGATCGATTTGTACATTACGCAGGACAAACCAAGAGAATGCGGCACGGACGGGCAGTGATCGGTTGTTGTATTGCCGAAATTGTCGCATTGTTTAAATGCATTGAAAATCTAATAATTAACCATCAACTCAACCATGGATATAACGGTACAGGAACTCCACCAGAAACTCGAATCGGGTGAAAAATTCGTCTTTATTGACGTGCGTGACCCCTGGGAATACGAAGAATTCAACCTCGGCGCCCAGTTGTTGCCCCTTGGCGAACTGATGAACCGCATCTGGGAACTGGAAGAACACAAAAACGACGAAATCGTCCTTCACTGTCGTTCCGGCTCGCGCAGCGGTATGGCCCAAAGTATCTTGCAGGGTTCGGGATTCACCAACGTGCGCAATCTTACCGGTGGGTTGATCGCCTGGCAAAGCGCCTTCGGCGCTACCAGGCCCTGATAAACAGCCGCTTATGCAAAAATGTCCGCTCCTGATTGCCTGTTGCCTGTTGCTGCTAGCCGCCTGTTCGGGCGTACGAACGGAGCGCTACTTTCCCGATGTCCCTAAAAACGACAAACGCCCGCAACTCGACCGCAGTTGTGCCGACTGGAGGGCTTATCTGCCGGACACCGCTCACCCCCAATACC
>JAKOXM010000575.1 GCA_029781095.1 Bacteroidota bacterium | reverse complement strand
GGATATTGTTGCAATCGTCGTACGACCCGCTGTTAAAGGCTGAAGCGGAAACCCACGACACGCCTGCGGCAGAGACAACAGGCGGTGCATTATTAGGGCCGGCAGGGCCGTAGCAGTCATTGGGATCGTCTACTCCAATCACAACCGTTATCTGGTCGACACAGACTGCCACCGGCGGAACAGTGTCATTGGCGCATTGCGAATACAGACGGGATTGTAAGGATAGCAGAAGCAAGATCACGAAAAAGCGCATGACGCGCGGGAACGCTGTTTTTGTTTCCTGGTAAAAATGTAAACACCTTGTCATTGGATTAGATTTTGTAAAAATGAAATGTAGTTGGCGAAATGGTTGATACAGCCTTTCGGCAGGTTTATTTTTCAAGACACTTTCGGGAATTATCCGCAATCCGTTTTTACCCCGGATGACGATCTGGAAACCTGTCTGTTCTTTTTTTTCATGACATTTTGCCCGGCAGCCGGGGGTGAAGTTGGCGATCAACCTGTCTCCGGCATTTTTGACCTTACAAAAGTCAGGGAGCAACAGCAGCCCGGCAAAATCAAAATTTGCAAATTGTAGATTACTTTTTTACATTTTTTTGAACTTACTATCTGATAATCAATTTTTTATTTTTTTTATTAATAAATAAATTCAGTAAAATAATCAACTTTGCATGGGATTTATTACTTGAAATGACGGGAAGCACACCAGGCAATTGTCCGCATTATGGAAAAAAGCACCCTTGTCCGCTTGATACGTTCGTTCTCTTCAATAGAACTGCGCGAGCTGCGCAAGTTTTTGAACTCGCCTTTTTTTAATCAACGGCAGGACCTGGTCGTCTTGTTCGAATACCTTGTCGCGAATCATGAACCGCAGAAAAAAAATGTGTTGCAGCACCTGGCGGATTCGTATGACCCGCCTGATGAGCAAAAACTGCGTTTGTTGATGAGTTATCTTTATAATCTGCTGGAGCGGTTTGTGGCGGTGAAGGAAATGACTTCCGACAGTCTCCATTTGCAGTTATCGCTATTAAGCGGATATCGAAAAAGAGGATTGACGGATGCATTTGACCGGGCTGCCAAAAACCTGGAAAAAAGCCTGAACGCTCAGCCTTTGCGCAACGCATCTTTTCATGAAATACGGTATCAATTGCTTTGGGAGGCCCACCAGGTGGCTTACCCGCAAAATCCTACCGATTTGACGCCTCTGCGGGAACTGTCGGGCGTCGCCGATATCGTCTACCTGGCACAGAAACTGAGGCTGATCTGCCTGCTCAATTCTCATCAGTCGGTCTATCAATCGGAAATGGAAGGCAGTTGGGATGAAGAAATAATTGCGCGCGCCGAAGAGGAGCAATTTGCCAGCCAACCCGTTATCGCCGCTTATCTGCATTGTTACAGAATGCTTCGTTTCCCGGCGGAAGAGAGCCATTTTCAAATTTTTAAAAAATTACTGCTCGAACAGTCCGCTCTGTTCCCGGAGGAAGAGATGCACGGGCTATTTATCCTGGCCATCAATTACTGCGTTCGTCGTCTCAATACCGGCGGCGACCGGTATTTCCGGGAGGCATTCGACCTCTATAAAGAGGGCTTGGGAAAAGGATATCTGCTTGAAGACGGGATGTTGTCGCGTTTCACCTACCATAATGTAGTGGCGATCGGCCTGAGGCTCGGCGAATTAGACTGGGTGCGCTATTTCATCAACGAGTACAAAAACCGGCTGGAAAAACGCTACCGGGAAAGTGCTTTCAGTTATAACCTGGCCCGCCTCGAATACGAAAGCGGC
>JAKOXM010000566.1 GCA_029781095.1 Bacteroidota bacterium | reverse complement strand
GGAAAGACGGAAAGACGAGGTCCGTGGGCGTGCATCCGTTCCAGATTGCATGCCTGAGCGGGGCATATACGTATTTTCCGGTGCCCGGTGTGTTTACCAGGATCATGAAGGCAACCGTAAGGCCGCGATAAAAGTCAATAGACAGATAACGGGGAGAAACAGAGGAATCAGACATTTTCAAAACTGTTTATTTTGCACAGTCGGCATTTGGCGACGCTAAAAGTAACGGTTTTAGTGATTTCCACGATAATGCTCCGAAATTTATACACCCTCAAAAATTTTTCCCGGTCATTAATAGCCGATAACCCTCCGGAATTGACATGCAATCATCCATAAATCACATTCGGGCGGCTTCAAAACGGTGGTTTCTAAACTTTTTAATACATTGCCGGTTAAGGATTGGTTGTTCGTGGCCGGTCGATTATGATCACACCCGAAGAATAATTGTCAAAACCCCGTTCACGGGGGCAATTGAGATTTTTGTATGCTTTTCGCAATCGGCACAAAGGTCAATTTTCGCTATACAGACGAGAGCGGTGTCGTTACGGCGCTCCTGGAGGAAGGTATGTTACAGATACGGCTGGACAGTAATCCGGAAATGGAAATACCCGCTTTTGAAGAAGATTTGATAAGCCAGGCCGGAGATATCCCGGGGACCGAAAGAGCCAAAACACCGCCCGGCATCAAACCCGCTCCCCCACCCCGCCGTGAAATAAAATCCGGATACCACATATTGAAACCAAAGGGGTTGCAACTGGCTTTTGAGCCAATGCCGGGACGCGACGGGACCGTTACGCGCTATAACGCATGGCTCATCAACGATACTCCGCAGGAGTTTCTGTTTGAAGTGGATATCTACATTTCAAACCGCGACATCATCAATGCGGAAGGTAAATCTGCCGCTACAACTGCGCAGGAACTGGGTATTTTATTGTACGACGATTTGAACGAACTCCCGGAAGTATCCGCTTCGTTTCAACGCATTACGACGGAGGGCCCGGGAGAACCCGTTCAAAATCGCCTTAAAATCCGTCCGAAGCAGTTTTTTAACAATCTCCAGACAGTCCCGATACTGAACCTGCCGGCCCATAAATTTCTCCTTTTCGATCCGGCTGCACCCCCCAAAACATCTGCCGAATCAGAAGACCTGCTGAACTATACGAGGCAAAAAATTCAACCGGGCAAGTCGTCCGGCACCTCGAATTCAACACCTTTCAGTGCTTTCAACGTTGAAGAATTTGCGCACTTTGTTCCGGAGATAGACCTGCACATCGAAAATCTGATACAGGGTTATGCCAAACTGGACAAAGGCGAAATTCTCCGGATACAGTTGCTTCATTTTCAGCGTTTTTTGGATAAATCCGTTCGCCTGGGAGTGCCGCGTGTATTTGTGATCCACGGCGTCGGCGAAGGCAAACTGCGTGAAGCGATTGCCGCGCGCCTGCGCGAACACCCTGAAGTAGTAAAATTCAAGAACGAGTTTCACCACAAATACGGGTACGGAGCAACAGAGGTGATCTTTTACTGACACAACGAAATCGGGGCCTGGTCGATGTGACCAGGCCCCGATTTTCAGTTCATAGTGTTTGGCAAAATGCTCAATATTGCCAGAGATCGTGTTCGAAGTTGAAAATCTCGTTTTTGATTTTTTCAGACTCCATGAGCAAATCCACCCCTGAAAGATATTCTTCCAGTTTGCGGTCATACACGTTCGATTCCTTGTAAATGTAACTGGCGAAGTAACGCATTTCGAAAAGATCTTCCCACGAAATTGTCGCGTTGGTATTGCCGCCCATGGTGAATACGCGGTGACGGGCAAACAATTCGCGAGCCTGGGGATAGTAAACCCAGAACATCGGCTTTTCAAAACGGAAGTTACCTTCGTTATCTTTAACGTCGATCAGCGGAGCGATGCCAAGAATACGCACCTGAAGTGTGGATGTCTCCTTGTCGAAGAACCATACTTCCTTGATACGGAAGCGTTTGACATCTTCCCAGTTGATGTCGTTTCGAACGATCTGGACTTTCTCTTCGTAAGTTTCCGGGTCGAAGGTCACCACGGTGTCGGTTTTCGACAACATGGACAACACGTCATCCGTGCTCATACGCTTGTTGAATTTGTCCGTACCGTCGATCGCATATACAGGCAGGTCACCTTTGGTGGCTGCATCGGAGAGCAGTTTGAAAAACGGCTCTTCCGGGTATGCGAACGGGAGGTTCATCTTTTCGCGGACGTCAATGATACGCCAGATGCGCTTTTCCCAGAAAATATCGCTCTCGCGAATGGGCTGGTAAGCTAATACACGGCGTTCGGCCATAATGTCTTTTTTGACAACATCATCCAAGGGAGAATCGCTTGGCCCATCGTCAAAAACTTCTTCGGTTTTCACTTCAATTTGTTCAGGATCTTGGGCTAGCAACATGCTTGTTCCGAAGAAGAAAAACATGAGCAAGCTCAGGCAAGTCCATTTGATAGATGTATGCATAACGACCGCAGATGGTTGATTAGCAGATGAATGTGTGTTTAGCAATACGCTTAAAAGGCTTCAGCCGGTTACTGAAACGCCGGCTGAAGCACTTTATTTTTTAATTATCTGATCTTAAAGGCAAGACCACCGATGTTACGCGCAGCAACGTCGCCCGGGCACTTGCACTTGATATCATCAAAGAAGTAGCTGTCGCCGGGTTTGGCTTTTTCGATCATGCTGGCCACTTCGGAGTTCCAGCGTGCGCCGCCGTTGGTTTTGCTGATCGGGTCCTGGCGTTTCGGCAGATACGTCGTTTCAAAACCCACGATGTCGCATTTCGCTTCGAAGTCAAAGTTTTCCAGAATAGCGGCAATACCGCCCTGGGCCTTGAATTCACCGTTACCCATCGATTTGCTGCGGTGCTTGGCGCCGAGCATGGGAACGGGGTCGGGAATACGCTTTACACGGTATTTGAACGTAGAAGTTGCTCCGCCGCCTGCTACGGTAAGGCTTGCCTCACCGGGCGTTGTAGCCGTCACGATGTAGTGACCGCCGCCTTTGCTGGCAACACTCACGCCGGATGCCGAAACTTTTACGTCGTTGGATGAAACCCCTGCCGCAGAAACGGAGATCGGGTTTTCAACACCGATATAGAAAACGTTCATTTTATCAAGCGATACGGCAACCGAACGCTGACCAACTTCATATTTGAACTCTTTACTGTAGTTCCTGACATCGCCGGTAAGCGGGTTCTTTACATTGATGCTCACGTTAAACGTGCGCTCGCCAACGCCTGTGGGTGTCGTCTCGTAATGTGCAACGCCTTCTTTCACAGGCAGCGAAGAACCGCCGACTGAAATACTGACGTTGTCTGCCGAGGTGCTGTAAGCACTCAGGAAGACGTCTGCTACATACTTTTCGCCCTGGATGATGTAACTTTTTTCTGCAGAAACGGCCGGCTGGAAAGCATCGAATTTGATATCGATTTTACCCATTTGCGTTGCTGCCCAGTTCATTACTGCTGATGTGGAGCTTTTGGCATCCGTCTGCATCTTGCCCAGGATAGGGAAGCAGGCAGCCACCGGCATTTGTTTGAACTTGAATTCGGCCCAGCTCTTCATGGAAGTATTGGCGGGCAGGGGTTCGATGTCGAGCGGAAGGCTTTTGGCAACTTCCGGGTCGTTGTCGGTCAGGGCAAGCAGTTTTTCACGCGTTTCCTTGATTTTCGCTTCAATTTCGTTACCCAAACCTTCATTG
>JAKOXM010000545.1 GCA_029781095.1 Bacteroidota bacterium | reverse complement strand
ACGGCAATCCGGTAATAGCCGAACACCTTGAATCCGTGTTTGGTCAGGAAACGAATGAACGCCTTGATCGCGATCATTGCAACGATAAAGCCGACAACATTGCCGACGACAAGCATCCATATGTCGTGCTGCGTAAATACGCCGCCATCGTCTTTTACGTAATCCCACAGCGACTTGCAGGTGGCTGCAAACATGGTGGGCACTGCCAGAAAAAAGGAAAATTCTGCCGCAGTAGCCGGTGAAAGTCCCTGCGTAAGGCCACCTATGATCGTCGCGGCAGAGCGACTGACGCCCGGCACCATCGAGATCACCTGGAAAAAGCCGATTTTGAGGGCTTTCGGGAGCGTGATATCATCGACAGAGGTGTTTCGTTTACTCTGTTTTTCAAAATATCCGTCGAGGAATAAAAAAACCACGCCGCCTGCAATCAGGGCCAGGGCAACCACGACGATGTTTTCGAGCAGGGCATCGATGTATTTTTTCAGCAGCAAACCGAATACGGCTGCCGGAAGAAATGCCACGAACAGGCGCACATAGAAATTAAAATTCTGAAAAAAGCGCCGCCAGTAGAGGACCACGACGGACAGGATGGCGCCGAATTGAATGGCAACCGTAAAAACTTTCACGAAGGGATGGCTCGCGATGCCCATCGCCGTCGAACCGATAATCATGTGCCCGGTGGATGATACGGGCAAAAATTCCGTCAATCCTTCAATGACGGCGAGAATAATAGCGTGGAAAAGATTCATGCCTCAGGCGAAGATTCGTCCGGCATGGAGGGAGCTGCCGTGGTATCTGTTTTTTTAAAAATGCCAAAAATGATTGCTATAAAGCCGGCTACCATCATCATGGGCGCCAGTGTAATGCGTCTGAAACTATAGATTCGCTCCGGCTCCCATTTGGCCGGATCGGGCATCGCGCCACCTGCCATGAGTGCCAAACCCAACAATATCAGCCCAAGGCCGATACCCATATAGATAAAATTCTGCCGGCCGAAAATAAAATCATGGCTGCCGGAAGAAAAAATGCTTTCCCGCTTTTCCGTGCGGCGCACCGGGGGAGGCGCTGTTCTTTTCTGCGAGGAGGCCGTTTGCGAACGCTGGGCGGGCGGGTTGGGGCGGCGTTGTGGTTGCTTTGCCATATGACGAATGTGAAGCAGGTATTTCTTGAATGAGGCGCAAAGTTAGTAAGTCGGGTGATAAAAACGGCATAATGTGAAAGAGTTGAAAACGGTATCTGTAGAAGCGCAGATTTGTATGCGCAATACCCGCTCATTCATCTTCACAAAAACATTTTCCGGTTCAAATCCCCCTCGGGACAAACAGGCAACTATCGTCTGCGCCGCATCAGATCACCGCAAAAAGCGCTGATGTGCGATTGGCAACACATACCAACATAGCAATTCTACTGCCAATTTGTGACCGCCGGCTGGTTTTGCGGGTCGTTTTCCGTTTTAATACAAATCGTCAACCCGCATCCGGAGAAACCGGTTGACCACAAAATACGTGCTTAGACCGGAGATGAGGACGCCAAGTACCGCTAAAACCGTAAAAATGGCGAGTATGCCGTTCAGGTCCTGAAGACTTTTCATGTCGGGTATCAACCTGTAAATCCAGTTGAGCGCAATAATCAGCGCCGCGATGGCCAGCACCGCGCTGATCAGCCCGTTGATGACGCCCCGGCGAATGTAGGGGCGGCTGATAAATGCCCAGGATGCCCCCACCAGTTCCTGATTTTTGATCAGAAACCGATTGGAATAGAGCGCCAGCCGAATTGTATTGTGAATAAGCGTGACAGCGGCAAAAACGAGCAAAAGCCCGAGCACCAGTGCAATAATCCCGAGGTTTTGGATATTGTCGCCTACGTTGGCCGTATTGGCCGCCTCAAAATACAGGTCGGCAATAACGGTGTCCTGCCGGAGTTCTTCGCGCCACCTGGAAAGGCTGTCTTTATTCATGTACTCAGCCTTTACATTGAAGCGTATTACGTCGCGCAACAGATCGGGATTGTCTTCCAGCAGGCTTTTATCGCCGAGGTCTTCCTTCATGGCAGCCGCAGCCTGTTCGCGTGTGATAAAGGTGACCGTTTCCGTTTTTACGAATGGCTGACGGCGGATATCGGAGATGATGCGGGGTACTTCCTCATCGGGTGTGCCGGGTTTCAATTCCAGCCAGATATCCACTTTTTCTTTGAACAAGGTCACTAACTTTCGCCCGTGCAACGCCGTAAGGGCGAAAAAGCCGACAATAAAAAGCACCAGCGAAACGCTGATGATGGCATATAAGTAGGTGGGTTTTGTGCGCGACATCGTCGGTGTAGTATATTTGGCGTGTAAAAATCGCGGCAAAAATAGAAGAAGCGGGCCTCATTACCCGAAATCTATTGCCGGAGAACAAGCAACAGGCAAAAATACTTTAATACGCTTCGGTTTTTAACTAAAACACATGAAAAGCATTGGTTTTCTGACTTTTATACTCTTTTTACTGGCCAAACCGCAAATATCCGGCGATACGATACCCATCCGAAACCCGTCTTTCGAGGATGAGCCCGGTCCGTCGAAGTCGCCCAGAGGCTGGCAATCGTTCACTCCCGGCAGCACGCCGGACGTACTGCCGGGGGCATGGGGCGTAAAGTTTGCCGCAGAGGACGGGAAAACCTGCCTGGGACTGATAACCCGCGAAGACGGCACGACCGAAGACGTGGCGCAGGGCCTTCCCGAATCGCTGAACGCTGGCACCTGCTACACTTTTTCCATCTACCTGGCCCATACCGGCAAATATGTCGGCTACAACCAGCCGGTACGGCTCCGCATCTTCGGCGGCAGCAAACGGGGGGGAAAAGAAATGCTTCTGGCGAGTTCACCGCTCATCGATCACACGGAATGGAAGATGTACAAGTTCCAGTTTATACCCGAACACGATATGCGTTATATCACGCTGGAGGCCTGGTATGGTCCCGGTACGATGTTCAAATATAAGGGAAATATCATCCTGGACAACTGCTCTTCCATCGAGAAGTGCGACCGGGCGTAACGCTTATCCGGCTTCGCCGGCATCGAGATCCCTGTTTTTAAGATCGATGTTGACGAGTATCGCCGCAGACATAAAAAAGAAAGACCCGATTTTGTCCGTTTCCACCATGTCGTTCATCAGCATCAGCAGGTTGATGAGAACAAAGCACAGCAAAGCGGCCATCAGGACCCTTCTCCGTCCGGCATCCCGGGTCCGGTGGTAAATTTGCTCGCCTTTCAGGATCACTATTGCGACGAAAATCAGGAAGAACAACAAACCCGGCAAGCCCTGTTCTACCGTGATCATCAGGAAGTAATTGTGTATCCCCGAATGTTCGGGGTTATCGCTGACGTATGTTTTGAAACTGGTAACAGTATATTTTTTGTAAAAAAAGTAAAACGTGCCGGGTCCAAAGCCGGTCAGAGGCCGGTCTTTTATCATATAAGACGCTGCTACCCAACGGTATACACGTTCCATAGTCGATATGTCCTCGAGTTTGGTCGTGGCGTCGAGCAAACGGTCGAAACGGGCGTGCGACACGGTCTTTTCGTATTCCGGGGCGAACCGGAGCCAATTGTCTTTATTTCCTACAAATCCGATGAACACCGCGAAAACGACCGCGGCTGCGAGCAAGGAGAATTTCAGCAACCGGCGGCGCACTGCCCATGATATTCCCACGGCAGCGAGCAAAGCCACATAGGCCGCCCGGGTATACGAGAAATTGATGCCCACAATAAACATAACGACACCCAAAGTCAGCAGCCACCAGGGCCCGCTGTAGCGCCGGTACCAGTAGGTGCCAAACCACACGAATGGCAAAAAAATGGCCAGAAGGCTGGCATAGGTCACGTGGTTGCGAAAAAACGGTCCCATCACGAACCCCACGTCCTCAAACGAAAAACCAATCGCTGCGTGGCGGGTAATGACGATCGAAACGGCAAATGCCAGCGGTATGAAGAACCACCACAAAAGATTTTTAAAATCGCGTTCTTCATTCAGATATCGTCCGGCGAGAAAGAAAAATACAATGACATACCATCCTTTTGCAAGCCAGAATTTAAAAGATACGTACAAATCCTGCGACAGGGAAAGGCATATCGTCGTCCAGGCCAGGTGCGCCAAAAGGGCGATCGTGATTGGATGCCGCAGGAAGCGCGCATCCGTTTTTTTCCAGTGCTGAACAAACCACACGCCACTCGCAAGCATCAGAAGCCACATCAGCTGTTCGGAAGCGAAATCAGTCGCAAAACCGCCGGGCAAAGACTCTTCCATGGAAAGTGGTATACTCGCCAACAGCAGTAAAAACACTTTGTGAATATCCATGGAAACCACCCACAATACAGCCACAATCGCAGGCAGGCCTGCCAGCCACCACATATCCAAGCCGACCGCAGCCAGAATAGCGACAATGCAGGTCAACGCAAACACCGTCAAAGGCCACCGCTGGGGGTGGCTCTCCGGCATTGCCAATATGGATGAAAGTCTGCGAAACATGATAGACGATGGCGCTTATCCTTCCCTGTCACCCGTGATTTCTTTCCAGTTGAAATCGCGGTATGCTTCGGCGATCAGAATGCCGAGGATGGAAAAAAGGAAGGCCGCCAGGACGCATGCTATAACAATGATGCTTCGCTTGGGGCGGCTTTTCAACAAGGGAACCTCGGCAGCTTCCACCACCTGCAGGGCCGGAATATCGGTGTTATAGGCCGCCTTGATCTGGTTGTATCGCTCCTTGTCGTAACTCAGCTGCTTGCGCGCCTGAAAGTGGAGGTCCGACAACACCGATACTTTGGGAAGACCTTCGTTGAAACTCTTGATAGACAGGTTGCCGCCTTTCGGGTCGGGTGTCATCAGGTTTTCGCGCTCGCGCTGATAGGCGCGCAGATTTGCCTTGATATATTCGATGGTATCCTTTGGAATGAGCGGATTGTTTTCCAGAACCTCGAGGCGCGCCTTGCCCCGCACGATTTCCGATTCGGCCCTCGACAACTGTGTGGACAGCTGCTCTCCCTGTTCCGTCACGCTGTAAATATTGTACCGCGACTGAAGGATGCGCAGGCTGTCGCCAAGCAGTTCGAGGTCTGCCGTTTTGCGCTTGATATTATCTTCAAAAGTGGCCAGCAATCTTTCCTGGCTGTTTTTGATCAAGCGCTGCCCGATCTCGTTGATCCTGTCGCGGGCCGCATTTGCCATGGTAGCCGCCAATTGAGGATCGGTATCCTCTATGCTGAGTTCGATGGCGTCGTTCTTGTTTTTTTGTGCGGAGTACAGATTAAGAAAACGCTCCCGAACCTTCGATTGCCCTTTCAGCGTGGTAGAATCAATTTTATAGTGCTCGTATAAATGAAACTTTTTTACCATGTAATCCACCACTTCATTGCCGTTGGCAAGTTCATCGAGGCGGTCAAGGTCGCGGTCGGAGCCGAAGTACTGGGTGACCTGGCTCGTGTAGCCGAAAATCAGTTCGGGGTTTGCGAGTTCCGGGCTGGCCGGGTAAAAAACAGTGGTTGCCTTGAAATAATTGTCGAGCAGCAGCGAAAGGCCGATGCTGCCCACCAGGGTTATGATACAGATATTCCGAATTGTTTTTCTCCACCGGTAAATAATTCGGAATACGCCGATGAGACTGTCGCGGTTAGCCATATTGTTTGGTTATGTTGACCGGTCGAAACCGGCAAAAATCAGGTGCAGACGGGTCCTGGAGGTACAGCTTTGTGAAAAAGCGCCGCAAAAGTATGAAAAATGACCGCCGGCGAATGCAAAGGATTATAAAACCCGGAAATAAGCTTGCAGGGCAAAGACCTGCGCAGCCTGCCGTTCCGGGAACTACCGGAACGAATGAGGCCATTAAACCGCTGCGTTTGATTGGTGCGCGCCGTATTTTGGATTCTTTGCGATACCTTTGTTGCCCTTTTAAAACAATCATCACGCATAAAACACAGAGCTATGGCAGAAAATACCAATCCGCAGCAACCCGCCATCAATATCGAAATATCCGAAGAAGTTGCCGAAGGCGTTTATTCCAACCTGGCAATCATTTCGCATTCCAACGCCGAATTCGTTGTGGATTTCATCCGAATGATGCCGAACGTACCGAAAGCAAAAGTCAAATCGCGAATTATCCTGACGCCGCAACACGCAAAGCGTTTGCTTTATGCACTCAAGGACAACGTGCAGAAATACGAAATGCAGTTTGGCAAAATCGAGGAATCCGACCAGCCCGTACCGCCCATGAATTTCGGTACACCCACGGCTCAGGCATAATTCAGCATACGGCGACTTCGGCTCTTTCTCTACTTCGGATTCTGCCGGAAATACCGTTGTGTCTGCTCCACGTTGAATACCTGCGGGCGAACGTCAGGCGAACTGCCGGATTCACTGTTGAAACGAAAAGATGAGTCGCTCGTCCATTCCAGTATGCCGTACAGTGTTTTGCCTGTAAGTGGCCCCGACTTGAACCCGCTTAGATCCAGAATGGCGGGTTTTTGTTTGCAATCGTAGTAATACCGGATGGGGAAAGTGTCGAACTGGCTGCCGAATTTGATGAGCCATAATGCCTTGCCGCCGGGCTCGAAATGAAAAAACTGCCCCTCGTGGTTCGCCCATTGCCCGGTCAGATCGGGGCAGCTGGTTCCGGGCCGGCACGCAGTGGAAAACAGGAACACGGCGGCAATCGCGCTCCACCAAAGAAGTCGGGTAAAATATTGAATCATATCCTGCTGGTTTCAATCTGTTGCTCGATGGGGTTGCCGGTAAAGACAAGTGCTTTATCCAACGGAAGGCCCAAGGTTGCAAAAATTGTCCATTTTTACAAGGTTCCCTCGTCAGCGAAACTGTAATAACCGCGCTCGGACACGATCAGGTGGTCGAGCAGGGGCATATCCAGCACCGTTCCCGCCTGCCGCAGCTTTCTGGTCAGCTCGACGTCTGCCTGACTTGGCTGCAAACTGCCCGAAGGATGATTATGGATGGCGATAAGGGCGGCTGCACGGGCATCGAGTGCCGTTTTGTAAGCAAGTTTCACATCCACTACGGTGCCGCTCATGCCTCCCGTACTGAGGCGCTCGCGGGCAAAAACTTCATTGGCTTTATTGAGCAGCAACAGCCAGAATTCTTCATGATGGAGATCGGTGAGTAAAGGAGCAATAACCTGAAATGCATCGCGGCTGCCACTGATGCGCGGTCGCTCGCGGAGGTCCGACAACTGGCGCCGCCGGCCCAGTTCGAGTGCGGCGGCGATACTGATGGCCTTCGCTTCCCCGATCCCTTTGAAACGCTGCAGGTCTTTGACCGAACGCTTGCCAAGTTCGTGCAGGTTGTTTTCCACAGATGCCAGGATGCGCTGTGCAAGCGTCACGGCGCTTTCACCTTTGCTGCCGGAACCGATCAGTATGGCCAGTAATTCGGCATCGCTCAGGGCCTGTCTGCCTTTCAGCAGCATTTTTTCGCGGGGACGGTCTTCTTCAGCCCAGGCCGTGATAGCGCGATAGGTATCGTCGGGCATGGTTATATCCGGATTGGTTATTTGTTGTCATACCCCGGATACCCCGTATCCGGAAAATGAAGGTGCGTGATGGATTACCGGGAACGAAAATACAGCAGAAATTCTATTTTTTTCCAAAATATTGGCACCTGAATGCGCATCAAACGGGCCGAACCGGTAATTTGGCCCTTTACAACTTCTAAATCCTGCCGGTCAGCCGGCTACACTGCTACTTCAATCATTTCGAGGAATGGAAAAACCCTGGTTGCAGCATTATCCCAACGACGTGCCTGCCAATATCGATACCGACAAGTACACCAGCGTGGTAGCGATGGTGGAAGAATGTTTTCAGAAGTACCGCGATCTACCGGCCTTTATTTCCATGGGGAAAACGCTCACTTTTGGCGAGCTGGATGTGATGAGCCGGAATTTCGGAGCTTATCTGCATTCCCGGGGACTGGAGCCCGGCGACCGTATTGCCCTGATGATGCCAAACCTGTTGCAATACCCGATCGCCCTTTTCGGAGCCCTCCGTGCAGGTTTGATCCTCGTGAATACCAACCCGCTGTACACCCCTCGCGAAATGCGCCACCAATTTGCCGATTCTGGCGCCAAAGCGGTGATCATAGCAGAGAATTTTGCCGCAAACCTGCAGCAAATTATGGGCGAGACCCAGATCAAAACGGTAATACTCACCAGCGTAGGCGAAATGCTGGGACTAAAAGGAGCCATTGTCAATTTCGTGGTGCGCAACATCAAGCGCATGGTGCCGAAGTACAGTATTACGAATGCTGTCTGGTTCGGCGAAGGACTAAAGCAAGGCCGGAAATTCAGCATCAAACCATTCCAGACAAGTCCTGACGATACGGTGGCGCTCCAGTATACGGGAGGCACCACAGGCGTGTCGAAAGGAGCCATGCTCACCAATCGCAACCTGGTGGCCAATATGCTCCAGATCAGAGCCTGGCTTTCGCCGATATTACCGGAAGGGAAAGTGGTGGCGCTGTGCCCGCTGCCTTTGTACCACATCTTCGCCTTTACCGTCAACTGCCTCGCATTTATGAATTGCGGAGCACGCAACATACTGATTGTCAATGCACGCGATTTAAAAGCCCTTATAAAAGACTGGCGTAAGCACCAGCCCAACGTCGTGACCGGAGTTAACACGCTCTTCAACGGCCTGCTGCACCACCCCGATTTTACAAAACTTGACTTTTCCACCCTGAAAGCCGTGGTAGGCGGCGGCATGGCCGTGCAGCGCGCCGTAGCCGAACGCTGGCAACAAGTCACGGGTTGCCAGCTCACCGAAGGCTACGGCATGACCGAAAGCAGCCCCGTGCTGACCGTCAACCCCGTCGATAAAAATATGCGGCTTGGCACAATCGGTATGCCGGTGCCTTCCACCGACATTCGCATCGTCGACGACGAGGGCAATTCGTTGCCGCCCGGCCCCGAACACGTGGGTGAAATACAGGCCCGCGGCCCGCAGGTCATGAAAGGCTACTGGCAGCGTCCCGATGCCACCGCAGAAACCGTTAAAGACGGATGGCTTTCTACGGGCGATATGGGCTTTATGCACCCGGACGGTTTTTTCCAGATTGTGGACCGCAAAAAGGACATGATCCTGGTATCGGGTTTCAATGTGTACCCGAACGAGATCGAGGATGTGCTCGCCATGCACCCGAAAGTACGCGAATCCTGCGCACTTGGCATCCCGGACGAGAAATCGGGCGAGGTCGTAAAGGTGTATATCGTAAAAAAAGACCCCTCGCTCACGGAACAGGAGATCATCGAATTTTGCCGCGAAAACCTCACCGGCTACAAGGTGCCTAAAAAGGTGGAATTCCGCGACGAATTACCCAAAACGAACGTTGGCAAAATACTTCGAAGGGCCCTCCGCGACGAGAAAAAATAAACCGCCCGACTACCACCTCCTGCGGCCCAGCGACAACACCGTGGCCGCGAGAAACAGCGCAATGACGGAAACGAAATAAACCACATCCCGCGAGTCGAGTACGCCGCGACTGACGGAGTTGTAGTGGTATTCGATGCCGATGGATTGCACGATGTCGTCGGTTTTACCGAAAAAGATCGGCAACCTGCTGAGAAAACCGAACGCGAGGTAAACGAAAAAGCAAAGGAACGTAGCCAGCACGAAGGCAATGATCTGGTTGTTGGTCAGCGAGCTGGCGAAAACACCGATCGCGACAAAAGCGCCGGCAAGGAATAACAAACCGATATAGGAACCGAGAATACCGCCCGAGTCCAGGTTGCCGGGAGGCGCTCCCAACTTGTAAATGGTGATGTAATACAAAACCGTGGGTATCAGGGCAAAAACGACCAATGCAAAACTGGCCAGAAATTTTCCGCCCACGATCTGCCAGTCGGAAATAGGGCGCGTAACCAGCAACTCGATGGTGCCGCTTTGTTTTTCTTCCGCAAAAGTGCGCATCGTAACCGCAGGGATCAGGAACATGAAGATCATCGGAGCGATGGCGAACAAGGTATCGAGGTTGGCGTAATTGCCGTCCAGAACGCTATAGTCGGGAAAAACCCACATTACCAGGCCCATGAGCACCAGAAACACTCCGATTACGATGTAACCGATCAGCGAGGAAAAAAACGCGTTGATTTCTTTTTTAAATATTGAAAACATGGTCTGTTCGTAAAGGGAATGACTTCTAAATTTTCTGAAGCACTTCTTGGGTCAGTTCGTGTCGCACATCGCCGGTATTCAGGGTGCCTGCGGGTTCGAAAAGCATAACGGCGACTTCTTCTTCCGCAACAGGCCGGTGCTCTACGCCGCGCGGCACGATTAAAAATTCATTCTCCTGCAACTCAACGGTTTTGTCTCTGAATTCCATTTTGAAACGACCCTTCAAGACAAAAAACATTTCGTCCTCATGGTCATGTTTGTGCCACACGAATTCGCCTTTAAATTTCACCAGTTTTACCTGCTGTCCGTTCAGTTCGCCTGCGATTTTCGGGCTCCAGTATTTTGAAAAAAGGGAAAGTTTTTCCCCGATGTTTACTTTTTCAGGCATGTCCGTTCGATTTTGCTATTGAAGAAAATCACTTCGTCAATTGCTGGAAAACTTCTTCCACGCTGAAGGCTTCTTTTCTCAATTCCAGCAGGGTTGCCTTGTTCGATACGGCGAAGGCAAATATATCGGCGCGAATATCGTGTTCTGCCGCGGCGCGCAGTTCCCAGCGGTTTTTGCCGAGGCTTTTAACCACCTGTACGTTTTTAATCCTGGTTAGCAGGCTTTTATCAATGCTTTCGGCAAACTCCACCGTCACGATGCTCTGACCCGAAAACTGTTGTTTCAATTCCGTGATCGGCGCGTTGGCCACCAGTTTGCCTTTGTTGATGATGATGGCGCGGTCGCACACAGCCTCTACTTCGCCCAGGATGTGCGTGCTGAGGATGACCGTTTTTTCTTTCCCGAGGTCTTTTATCAGCTGGCGTATCTCCACGATCTGGTTGGGGTCGAGGCCGGAAGTTGGCTCGTCGAGGATAAGTACTTCCGGGTCGTGAAGCATCGCCTGCGCCAGACCTACGCGCTGCCGGTAGCCCTTTGAAAGCTCGCCAATCTGTTTGTGGCGATGACTGCTCAGGCCGGTGCGCTCTACCATTTCCTCCACACGGCGCCGGGCATTCGGCACACGGTGCACCCCGGCTGTAAAATTCAGGTATTCGCGTACGTACATATCGCGGTAGAGCGGATTGTGCTCGGGCAGGTAACCCACCCGGGCGCGCGCTTCCATCGGCTTGTCGTTCACGTCGAAGCCACAGACCTCGGCTGTGCCGCCGCTTTGAGGCAGGTAGCCGGTGATGATTTTCATCGTGGTCGTTTTGCCGGCGCCGTTGGGGCCGAGAAATCCGAGCACTTCTCCCCGATGCGCCTCGAACGACACATCATCCACCGCGCGCTGGGTTTCAAATATTTTGACGAGGTTGGTGACTTTTACTGACATCGTACCTGGGTTGAATGGTTTTCGGGTTGGAAGAACGCGCAAAAGTAGAAAAAGGTGTGGAGGATTGTCGGCATGAAAACACTTTCGGGTCTTCCGGTGTCTGGTATAAACGAAAAACCCGGCCTGACCGTTTTCTCAGAATATGTTGAGTCGGTTTTCCCGCAGATATGCGCAGAAAAGGCCGCAGATGCGCGCAGAACAAATAAAAAATCAGCGTTAATCTGCGTGTTTTTTCTGCGCAAATCTGCGGGAAAAAACTCTTAAATCGCGCAAGGGGTTTCCCGCAGATATGTGCAGAAAAGGCCGCAGGTGCGCGCAGAACAAATTAAAATCAGCGTTAATCTGCGTGTTTTTTCTGCGCAAATCTGCGGGAGAAAAACTCTTAATCGCGCAAGGGGTTTCCCGCAGATTTACGCAGAAAAGGCCGCAGATGCGCGCAGATCAAATAAAAAATCAGCGTTAATCTGCGTGTTTTTTCTGCGCAAATCTGCGGGAAAAAAATCTTAAACATCAAAACACTGCAAATCAGAAACCATGTATAAAAAAGCCTTTCTCGCCGCTTTCTTTTCAAGCGCCTTGTCCCTCAACGGATTCGCACAGAAGACGGACACCGTTGCTTCCGCAACACCAGGTTTCAGACTGGAATTTGGCATTGCCGGGCCCGACTCCGGACAACAGCATCCGGCAATCGATCACCTTGGGCTGGATTCGCTGCTTCAAAAATACGTCAGCGATGCCGGCAAGGTTAATTACAAAGGTCTGAAAACGGATAAAGACGCCTTGAATGCCTACTGCCGCATGCTGAGCGACAACCCGGTGCAGGAAGACTGGACCCGCGAAGAAAAAATGGCCTTCTGGATCAACACCTACAACGCTTTTACACTCAAACTGATCGTCGATAACTACCCGGCCAGGAGCATCCTGAACTTCGACGGCGGCAAAACCTGGGACGTAAAACGCATCAGGATCGGAGATAAAAAATACAGCCTGAACAACATCGAGAACGACATCCTGCGCCCGCAGTTCAAAGACCCGCGCATCCATTTTGTCATCAATTGCGCCGCGCGGTCGTGCCCGCCGCTGTGGAACCACGCGTACACCGCCGAAAATCTCGAAACCACCCTCGATGCCCGCACAAAAGCATTTATCAATAACGCCTCGTTCAATACCATTACCGCCTCCAAAGCCCGGGTGAGCAAAATATTCGAATGGTATGCCGCTGATTTCGGCGACCTGAAAAAATTTCTGAATAAATACACCTACGTATATATCAAAGAGCAATTAAAAATAACATTTATAGAATACCAGTGGGACATCAATGAATGAGTAATTTAGGCCGCATAATTCATTTAAAATCAAATTGTTATTTAAAAAATTTGATTTTTACAAAAAAATTCTTTTACAAAAAAAATCTTTTACAAAAAAATCACATTATTTTTGAATTAGGAATTTCATTTTTTCAACCATCAAAATTGCTCATCGATTATGAAAAAGATTTTTTTCCCCTTACTGATCATCCCTTTTTGTTTAATGCCCCTATATCAGGCTTTGGGTGCAGATCCAAAACATTGTGAATGTGGAGAACATGCAACTGGAATAACAACTTACAGCGTTGATGGAACAGACTGTTGTCATGATGCACCTTTATCAGTCGGGTTTTATTACACTTATACGAATGAAGGTGGCGACGTTTGGTCTGTTAATACTACCACCACGATTACCGGAACTGCTGCCCAATCTACTTGTTGCCGTCAAAATACTTAATTTATCTTCTAAAACTATTTGTTATGAAAAACTTCTCAGTGGTTGTTTTTTCAATAGCAACCTTTTTGAGCGTATTATCCGCTTGTCAAAATAAAGCTTCAGAGGAAACCCCTAAAAATTATCCACTTGCAGAAAGTAAAACACCACCCAGCGTACTGTCGTCAGACAACCCCGTCACGAGCCTGATGCTCCAAATGGACCAACATACATGGCAGGATTTGGATAAAATGTACCGGGAAGAACTTCCCAATTACAGGAATGAACCTTCTTATGAAAACTTGAGAAAAATTGCGATTTACCACCTCGTAAAAGATTTCCAGATAGATAAAAATGCAGACGATCAAACGATTATCTTCTATACAAAAGAACTGTCAGGATTGAAATTGATCGATCCGGTCGTATTAGGAAAATTAGCTGGAAGGCTGAAAGGGGTTTGGACAGACCAACAGATTCGGGAATTAGTAACAAGCGAATACAACCGTAATGTGGAGTATGCGAAAACGAAATTGCCCAAACCAGAACAATATTTCTCCGCACATGGTGAAAACTGGGAGAAACTAAAAAAATTGTATTCAATTTGATCTCACGAATACAATAAATGAAATTCGGATTGAGGCGTTTTTACAATGCGATTTGTAAGAACGCCTCTTTTTTTGCGTATCTGTAAATCAAGGGGAGAACAACCTGTAATTAAGAATTAGTGTCTCAACTCGCGCTGAAACACATCTTCCAACTGATCGGCGTGCAGGTTTTTGGCCACGATGATGCGATCTTTATCGAGCACATACAATTCCGGTGTGATGTCAACGAAATATTTGGCGTAGATGGCCCGGTTGGTCGGATCATACACATTGGTGAAAGGAAAGTTGTTTTTCTTCACAAAGGCTTTCCAGTCGGCCTCGTTTGTGTTGACGCCGATACCGAAAAATTCGACGCCGCGGCTTTTCCAGTTACGCGCTATTTCAGCTATTTTGGGTGAATCCTTCTGGCAATGCTCGCAATCGGGGCTGTACATAAACACCACGATGATGGGGGCCGTCATCTCGTAAATGCTTTTGTATTCGCCGTTCACGTCGAGCGCACGCACGTCGGGGCCCTTTTTGCCCATCAGGCTGGCTTCCATTTCCCAGGCGTGTTTTTGCAGTTTTGCGAGGTCTTCGGGCGTATCCCAGTAGGCGAGTTCGGGCGTGAAGAAATTTTTGATGACGTGTACGTATACGCCCTCGCCATCCATCACGGTCGTTTTGGTATTCTCGTATTGCAGCGCAACCCAGTTGGCAAAAAACTGGAAATAGTCCTTGTAAGGAATTACCCGGCGAATGATCTCGTCGGCCACCGGAATAATGGAATCGCGGTTTTGCGGCGTCAGATCCTTGATGTACCGGCGGAGTTTGTTGCCGATCACGGGCGTGTACAGCAGCCGTTTGTCCTTAAAATCGACGCCGTCCCAGAAATGACCGCGGTAGTACATCACCTGCGCGAGGGTGTCGATGTCGCCGTTGGGCTTGCGCGGGTAGGTCAGGTCGGGGTTTTGCCCGGCAATCTTGAATTTAGTGAAAAACGCATCCGGGTATCTGGTGTATATTTCATCGAGGTGCGCCTTGCGGTCGGCCAGTATCTGGTCCTGCCGTTCTTTGGCTTTTTTGAATTCCGGCGATGATTCCGGGTTGGCGCGCAGGATTTCACCCAGTTTTTGCAATTCCGGGTCCTGTGCCGCCTGAAAACGGTAATTTTTATAAAACAACTCGGTATTGAGCGAACCGTTCACCTCCATGGTGCCGCCGATGTCGCTGGCTTTGCCTTTCAGCGAGAATTTCTGATCGTTGTCGATGAGAATGGAAAAGTTCTTGTTGCCCCCCGGAAGGAGAAAAGTGTAAAATCCAGCCGGAAGCGGACTTTTGCGACTCAAGGTAAAATGTCCGGTTGCATCCACGACCGCGGAATCAGCGAGATAGTTGCGATCGCCGAACACACCGACCAGGCGTGTTTTTCCGGCGGGAATTCCTTCAATCTGAACGTCGATCAGCGTGCTGTCGGTTGCCTGTGCCTGCGCTACGGCGACGTTCAACAAGAGTGCAGCGAAGAGGACAAATTTAAAATACTTCATCGTTTAGAACTGTTTTGGTCTGCCTGGCGGCTGCTGACGGTTATCGTGGCAACCGGAGGCTGGTGTTACTTGTTGCCAACCGGGGGTTGGTGTTACGTGTTGCCAACCGGGGTTGGTGTTACTTGTTGCCAACCGGAGGTTGGCGTTACGTGGGCAAAAATAGAACCATGCGCGCTTTCCGGAGAGCCGTTAGCGATTCGTTTGCAACAAGCGGGTTACTTTTGGGCGATTTCCAAAACATAAAAGGTATAAAAATGCTCCGTCTACTGCTTTGCCTGTCCCTCCTGGTCTCTGTGCATCAGTCATTCGCCCAAAATCCGGAATCTCTCCTGCCTTTCGTCGATCCGTTCATCGGCACGGGCGGCCACGGCCATACTTACCCCGGCGCAACGGCGCCTTTCGGGCTCGTGCAGCTCAGTCCCGATACCCGCATCGACATGATGGACTGGGACGGGTGCTCGGGTTATCACTACTCCGATTCGCTGGTGTACGGCTTTTCGCACACCCACCTGAGCGGTACCGGCGTAGCCGATTATTGCGACATTTTGTTCATGCCCTACACCGGGCGGGCGGAGCTGGAGCCGGAGAAATACGCCTCCCCGTTTAAAAAATCGAAAGAAAAAGCCCAGGCAGGCTACTATTCCGTTTTTCTCGAAAAAGACCGCATCAAGGCGGAAATGACCGCAACGGAGCGCGTCGGTGTGCATCGCTATACATTTCCACAAAATCGCGTTCGCGGGCACCTGCTCGTTGACCTGCGCCACCGCGACCAAGTGCTCGATTCGCACATGAAAAGGGTCAGCGACCGCGAAATAGAAGGTTATCGCATATCGAAAGCATGGGCAAAGGAGCAACACGTCTACTTCGTAGCGCGGTTTTCAAAACCGTTTTTTAACGCCAAAATACTCGATATGTCCGCTAACCCCCGCGAAACCAACCCTTCTGTGACGGGCAAATCAATTGTCGGGCTGCTCGACTTTAATGAAGACGGGGAGCCGCTGGTAGTCACGGTCGGTATCTCCGGCGTCAGTATCGAAGGTGCGCGCAAGAATCTGGAGGCGGAATGCAATCACTTCGATTTTGATAAAATAAAGGCCGAAACGCAGGCAAAATGGGAGCATGAACTTTCCAAAATTGAAGTGGAAGGCGGCACCGGGGCGCAAAAAACCATTTTTTATACGGCCTTGTACCACACCATGATCGTACCGAACATCTGGAACGACGTGGACGGACAATACCGGGGGCGCGACAACAACATCCACCAGGCCAAAGGCCACGACGTGTACACCGTTTTTTCGTTGTGGGATACCTACCGTGCCTGCGATCCGCTCTACACCATCCTGGAACCGAAACGCATGAACGATTTTATCCAGACCTTTCTACGGCAGTACGAACAGGGCGGTCTGCTGCCTGTGTGGGAGCTCTCGGCCAACGAGACGGATTGCATGATCGGCAATCACGCCATTCCCGTTATTGCCGACGCCTATGTAAAGGGAATCCGCGATTATGATGCGAAAGAAGCGCTCGAAGCCATGTATAAAAGCGCCGGCAGCGACCGCTACGGCCTCAAATGGTACAGGCAACTCGGCTACATTCCATCCGACAAGGAGTCGGAATCGGTATCCAAAACACTGGAGTACGCCTTCGACAACTGGTGCATCGCCCAAATGGAAGACGCAGTGGGGGTGGATTCGGTCGATGATCCGTATTTGACAAAATCCTGGTCATATTTGAATCTTTTCGATCCCGAAACCCGCTTTTTTCGCTCAAAAAGCAACGCCACCTGGAACAAACCCTTCGATCCCTACGAGGTGAATTTTAATTACACGGAGGCAAACGCCTGGCAATATCGCTTCGCCGTGCAGCACAATATTCCGGGACTCATCGATCTGATGGGCGGCGACGAGGCGTTTGCGGCCCAGCTGGACAGCCTTTTCAGCGCCACCTCCCGAACGACGGGCCGCAACCAGGCCGATATCACCGGGCTGATCGGGCAGTATGTGCACGGCAACGAACCGAGCCACCACATCGCCTACCTCTACGACTACGCAGGCCAGGCGTGGAAAACGCAGCAACGCGTCAGGCAGATCATGGACGAAATGTACCACGACCGGCCTGACGGGCTTTCCGGCAACGAGGATTGCGGGCAAATGTCAGCGTGGTTTGTCATGTCTGCCATGGGGATATATCCGGTTACGCCCGGCTGCCCGGATTATGCGGTGGGCACTCCGCTTTTTGAAAAAATCACTTTGAACCTCGATTCCGGGAAAAAATTCGTCATACGCGCCGCCGACGTCTCTGCCCGCAATTTTTATATAAAAAGCATGAAAGTAAATGGCCGCATACGCGACGAAGGCTGGATCGGCCATGAAGAAATTACCGGCGGCGGGGAAGTCGACTTCGATATGACCGATTCGCCTGCCCGGTGGGGAAAATTACAACTCTGCTATCGCGGAAAAAAACTTCCCATGCCGCCCGTACCCTTTATAACACAGGGCGCCCGCGTTTTCAAAGAATCACAGACCATTGCCCTGGGTTGTGCTGATAAAGATGCCACGATTTATTACACCCTGAATGATGAAAAAGCCAAATCCGGACAGTCTGTAACCTACAGTCATCCGGTCACGGTGACCGGCTCCGGCAAAATCGCATTTTTTGCAGAACGTTATGGCAAACACAGCAAGTTGGACACTTTTGTTTTTACCCGAAACACGTCTACGCTCTCTGTCGACCATTACAACACCCGCTACAACGCCCAATACACGGCCCATGGCGACAACGGCCTTATCGACGGCCTGCGCGGCGGGGCCGATTTCCGAACGGGCAACTGGCAGGGCTTTGAAGGCGTGAACCTCGACGTGGTGCTGGACCTTGGCAAAAGTCAGAAAATCAATAAGTTGGGCGCGGGTTTTTTGCAGGATGAAAACTCGTGGATATTTTTCCCGGTCAAATTGCAGGTGGAAATTTCGGATGATGGCCAACATTTTACGCTTGCGGGAGAATCGCTCAATGACATTCCCCAAACGGAGAAAGGCGTATTGCAAAAAGATTTTGTCATAGATCTGAAGGGTCAAAAAGCGCGTTACGTACGCGTTATCGGCGTGTCGCCGGGCAAGTGCCCTTCATGGCACAAAGGCGCCGGAAACCCCTGCTGGATATTTGCCGACGAGATTTGGACCGAGTAAATTGTCTCGTGTACCCGGTTTCACAAAAACATCTATTTTTGTGAAAAATCATTCGACATAAAAAGCCTCGCCTTCATATTACCCCTCCTGCTACTGGCTTTCAGTCAGGTCAACGCCCAGCGTGCAGATACCCCCGAACAGCATACGGTCGAGGTGGATGATTTGTTGGACCGGGCAGGGAAGGCAGGCACGGATGCCGAGCGGGAAAAACTGGCCAAAGAAGGCCTGAATCTGGCCCGGACGCTATCGTACAACGAAGGCATAATTCGTGCAGCGATGCAACTGGGCGATGTCTGCGCGCGCGCAAACAGAACGGAAGAGGCTTTGCAGCATTACCTGCTGGCGGAAGCCAAACTTGAAAACAGAGGCCGCACGGATCAGTTGCTCACCGTTTACCGCGCTTTGGGCGACATTTTTCTCCACGAAAAACTTTATTCGTACGCATACCGCTACTATGGAGAGGTGCTGGGGATGAATCCCGAGGATTTCGGTGCCATGGAAAAAATTGCGGACGCCTATCTCAATGACCTGAGATTTGACAGTGCAGAGTTTTATTATAAAAACCTGATAATCAAATATAAAAACGAAGGAAATAACTCGCGGCTGGTCCAGATTTATCAAAAACTCGCCAATGCTTTCGACCAGCGCAACGACACGGGTAAAAGTATCTACTATTACACGGCCATCGAACGGATTATCGAGACTTACGGAACGGCGCAGGAAAAATCGCTGCTATACAATAACCTCGGACGCCAGTACGTGCGCGATCGCGATTACACCAAAGCCCTGGAGTATTTTCGCAAAGCCGAGCTCCAGTGCGTTTATATTCCCTGCGATTACCCCGAAGTGATGTACGCCAATCTCGGAGTGGCCCTGCACAATACCGGCGATTCGCGCCGCGGTATCGAATACCTGCTCCGGTCGCGCGATATTCTGCTGGGCCGGCACGACTGGACGGCGCTCGCCAGCCTTGAGCACCTGATCGCAGGCGTTTATTATAGCAACAACGACTATTACAATGCGCTGAACCACAATGATTCGGCTATCAAATATGCCCGCCAGACCAAACAGCGGCAGGTACTTGCCGACGCCTATGAAACAGCAGCGAAGGTGTACAACGAGTTGTATGATTTTGAAAAAGCCTTCGATTCCTATCGCAATTTTCTGACCGAACTGGACACCATCCGCCTGCAGGAACAGGTGCGACAGCAGCAAATCGATCAGCAACGCACCTTGCTCGCAGCGGCCGAAGGACAAATCAAATACCTGTACGCACAGCAAAGTGTGCGCGACCTCGCTTTCGATCAGATACGCCTCGAACGCGAGCGCCTCGAACTGGCAAATAAAAACCTCGCACTCGAAACGCAGCGTAAAAAAGACGAAGTATTGCTGCTCCAGACCAAAAACGAGGTAGACCAGGCCCAACTCCGGGAAAAGACCCTGCAGGCCCTGCAGGCGGAGCAGGAACTCCGTCTGACTGCCCAGCGCTACAATGCGGAAAAACAAAACAACGTGATAGCCGATCTGCGACGACAGGAAGAACTGGATCGAACGCAGCGCCGGGCCGACAGTACCAGCCGAGCCCAGGAACTCGATCGAATACAGCGCGAGCAGCAATACCGAACGGAAAAAGAAACCAACTTCCGGAAATTCGCGTATGGCATCGGCTCCATGCTTTTTATCATTTTGGCCCTGCTCGGGGCCGGCTGGCTCTACACCCGGCGGGCCAATAGCCGGCTGAATCTGAAAAACCGGCAAATCCAGCAGCAAAACGAAGAAATCGCCGCAGAACGAAGTAAAAGCGATCAGTTGCTGCTGAATATTTTGCCGGAAGAAATTGCCCAGGAGTTAAAAGCACACGGCTACGCCACCCCGCGCCATTACGAATCGGCCACCGTCCTTTTCACCGACTTCATCAATTTTACCCGTTTGTCCGAACATCTGGCGCCGAACGAACTGATCGATGAATTGAACGAGTGCTTCCTTGCCTTCGACGAAATATGCGATAAAAACGGCCTTGAAAAGATTAAAACCATCGGTGATGCATTTATGTGCGCCGGCGGGCTGCCTATTCCGAATGAAACCCACCCCGTGGATGCCGTACGCGCCGCGCTTGAAATGGAAGCCTGGCTCCTGCAGCGCAACAAAACAAATCCTAAAGCCATTTTTCGCGAGATGCGGCTCGGCATCCACACAGGCCCCGTCGTAGCGGGTGTGATCGGAAAAAACAAATTTGCATATGATATTTGGGGAGATGCCGTCAACCTCGCGGCACGCCTTGAAGAACTCGGCGAGTGTGGTCGCGTCAACGTATCGGGGTCCACGGCCGAAGCTGTAAAGCATCTTTACAAAGTTACCTACCGCGGCAAAAAAGAGGTGTACAACAAGGGCCTCGTGGATATGTACTTTGTAGAAGAAAATCCCGAACAATAAGAGTTACCTCTGATTTTATAAATCAAAGAAAAGAGAACCCTTTTTAACCCACGATTTCAATCGTGGAAATGCACAAACAGGCCATCAGGTAACGGTTTTAACCGTTTTTTGTGCGTATTAACTTTGCCTAAACCGTTGAAACGATTTGATAATCAGTGTTTTATCATCGTGTTCCCACGGATGAAATCGCGGGTTAAAAATTCGGGATAATTCATGCTGCTGCCGATCTGTTATTCCCCTTCTCCTACCGGTTCAGTTCCTGCAAACCCTAAAAAGGCGTGACCGGCGCTGAAATAATACTGGATCGGAGACTCGTTTCTCAACACATCAATCACATTCTGAAACATGTCTGACGGCAGATGCATGGTTATGCGTCCTCCGGATTGACTGTCATTGGGGAACGGCATTCCCGCATCGTGAAAACGAACATATCCCAGCACGGTTGCACCGTCGTAAAGGGCAATTTGGGCGCGATTGTCCTGATAACCGTCGGGAGTACCGTAAAAAAGCACGTGGTATTTTGTTACAGAAGCCATGGCGTTGTGGATTTTGGGTGAAAAATCATTTACCTGAGATATACTCTGCCACAAATTTATACGCAGTTGCAACGGCATTCAAGACCACGATCGCTTATTAATCCGGATTTAATTGCAATTTAATCGCAGCCGGCCAGGGTCTGATAAACCGGAATGATCCGGGATCAGACCCTGGCTTCAATATTTATTGTAAAATATTGAAAAACAATTAATTGGCCTGCGATTTAAAGCATTGTTCCTTATTACCAACCGATCTTTACAACTTTGATCGATGCTTCTTTACCCGTATTCCGCTCGCGCAGTTTGAGGATGTACAGCCCGGGTGCATAGCCTGAAAAATCCATTTGCGCCGTATGGTTTGCAAACAGTATCGTCTCTGTGGAGATAACTTGCCCTGAAATATCCATCACCTGTGCCAGCAATACTTCTTTCGCGTCCTGATAGATCGTCAGGATACCGGATACCGGATTCGGATAAACGCGGGTTTGCAAGGAAAGACCCTGCGTGCTGCTGATATCGTCCACCATCCCGTTGCAATCGTTGTCGATGCCGTCGAGCACTTCCTGTGCGTCGGGGTTCACAAACTCGTTGGTGTCATCACAGTCGAGACTATTGGTCGCATATCCTGCGATTACCTGATCCACGCAGGTATCCAGTTTGGCAAGGGCATCTCCGAAACCGTCGCCATCGGCATCTGCGAAATAGGTAAAGACGGTGAGCCCTTCGTCCGCCATCCCGTTGCAGTTGTTGTCGATGCCGTCGCAGATTTCCACAGCGTCGGGGTTGAGATTGAAGTTTGCGTCGTCGCAATCGAGTTTGTTGGTCACATAGCCGGCAGGAGCATCGGCAACGCAGGTATCCAGTTGAATAGCGCTGTCGCCATAACCATCGCCATCGCTGTCGGCGTAATAAGAATATACGGTAATGCTGTCGTCGATGAGGCCGTTGCAGTTATTGTCCAGGCCGTCGCATAATTCGACGGCATCGGGGTTGAAACTCATATTTCCGTCGTTGCAGTCCTGGTTATTGGTCACATAGCCGGTCGGGGCTTCGGTAAGGCATGTGTCCAGTTGAATGGCCGCATCGCCGTAACCGTCGCCGTCGGCATCGGCGTAGTAGGTATAGATTTGAATATCATCAACAAGGCCGTTGCAATCGTTGTCGAGGCCGTCGCATACTTCGGCAACACCCGGGTTAAAATTCATGTTGGTATCGTCGCAGTCCAGATTATTATCCACATAGCCGGCCGGAGCGCTTGCGAGGCAGGTGTCGAGGTGGATGGCTCCGTCGCCGTAACCGTCGCCGTCGCCGTCGGCATAGTAGGTATATACCGGGATATCGTCGATGAGGCCGTTGCAATCGTTGTCGAGGTTGTCGCACAGTTCCGGCGCGCCGGGGTATACGTCGGCATTGTGGTCGTCGCAATCTTCATAGCTGTAGTGTCCGTCGTTGTCGTCGTCTTTATAGAAATAGGTGCGCGCCCGCTCGAATGCCTGATGACCGACCTGTATGCCGATCAAACGGCCCGGCATATCATCGAAGGGCGGGTGGATACCGCCCCAGATGCGCGAGAGACTGGTCTGGTCGGAGGCGTCGCGGTATGTAGCCCATTGCAGGGTCACATCCACACTCGGGCCTTTCTCCAGCCCCAGAAAACCGCTGTTGGCGCCGATATGGAATTCACCTATACCGCCGGGGAAATATTCGTCGCCCGTAAGTAAGGTCAGTACTTCCGCTGCAGACCTTGAAAATGTAGAGTGGCCCGAAATATAGCCGGCAAAAGGCGGTGTTACAAAGGTTTTCCGTTGATATGGCCACCAGTTTTCGGCTAAAATCCAGCCGACGCCGGCGATTTGGGTAGCCGGATTGGTCACATAATCCGGGCCTCTCCAGCTGTAAACCTTGATTTTTCCAACGTTTTCATTGTTGGCGCCGGCGAGCGGATCTCCGGCTTGCACCAACTCGAACAGGCCCGGGATCAGATCGATGCCTGCAGGGTCGTAGGAAGGCAGCCCGGGATCGGTGCTTTGCCCGCGACCGGCCATATAGCGAAGCGCGGAAACGGGGCGTACGCCATCGTACCAGCCTTTGATTCCCCAGGCTGCGATGGCAGCGTCATGCACCGCCCCGCCAAGTGTCAGATAAGCCTTCACGTCCCATTCCAGGTTGTCGAGTACAGGGCCTTTCCCGTTGAACTTTTTGACAAAGAGCGGATGGTCGCTCACGTAGTTCAGAAAGGTAAACCAGTGCCCCGGCGGAGTCTCGGAATTGGGCCCATCGGCCCAAAATTGCGCCAGCACGCGGGTATAATCGCCGCGCGGCACGATCTGCGGCTGGTAGGGCTGGCCGGTGCGCGGATTGGTGTCCCGGCCAATACTCGGGTCACCTCCGTTGGCGAAATCGTAAAAATCATGGTATTCGGCCCAGTTCTGCGGGTATGACTGGATGTTGCCGATAGACTTGGGTGAAATATCCCACATTACACCGTCATTCGGGTCGTTGTGCGAACCCCAGGCGGACACGAGTTCAAAATTCCACTTGTATTCTTCCGACGAGCCGCCGCCGGCAATCGTATCCAGAAAAGGAAGCGGCCCCGGGTCGTGGTACACTTTATACTGATTGCCATCGCGCTCAAAGGTTGTCATGTCCTCCGGCTTCAGGGCGAAGGGCAGCACGTTGCCCCATTCGGGACTTTGGAACACTTGCGTCGATGGGATGGGGTTGCCATTTTGGTCGATCGCCAGCGTCAGCGTAAGCGGTTGCCAGCGGTTGGGGTCGAGGATCGTTGGATCGCCCGGATTGGCTATCACAAGGGGCGGGTTCACCGGTTCGTAATACATCGAAGCGTAGTTGAATTGCTGGTTGGAGCCATCCAGTGAGCCCATTTGTAAAACACATTGACCGATGTAATTGCCCAGAGCCGCAGGCGCGCCCGATATATAATTGGTGGAGGTATAATTAATGTCGTAGCCCAGCGACGCCATGAGGTTGTTGAACCGAGTCAGCGTAACAAAGGCATTGGGCGAATTGGCAAATCGCGGATACAACACCCGATAGGCGGCATAACTTATGGCCGCCTCGCGGGCTGCCTTCAGGCTGCCGGGAGGCGGGGCCGGTATACCGGTAAACGGGCAGGTATAATTGCCTACTGTTTTGCCGAGCAGGTACGTCTGGGCCACGGTATCATACGCGGCCCAGGCATCGTACATAGCCATGGATACCTGAAAAAGATTGCGGGCATGTACGGGCGGGCGGGCAAAATCTTCACGAATAGCCTGCAACAGCGCCTCGTTCCATTGACGGGCAACGGATTGCTGCGCTGATAGCGGCGAAAAAGCGAAAAAGCACAAAATGCCCCCGATCAGGCATGGCAGTAATTTTCTATACATGTTCTTTTGTTTGAAAATAGCGTGCAGACTTACAAATGCGTAAATACGCTACAGATTTGAAAATCAATTAGTTAAAAAATGCCGGTCGGCATTTTTTATTCAGATTTGGACCAAAGGGTGAAAATACGGCGACAGTATCCCTGTAATCCTTAAAAAATGCTTAGAGAAATATTAAAACGCGTTTGCGCAAGATAATGCCTTGCGGGGCCGGATGCAAATATCCGCAACGCGGGTTCCGCAACGCGGGGCCAGTACCTTTGCTGTACAATTTTTGCAAAAAATCTTTGCACCTTTACCCTGCTGTATCGTAAAGGATCGAGCAAACCAATGAAAATATCACCCGATACTCTCGCCGAGCTGTTTCAGCAAATGGACCTGTTCGGGTCCATTCCGCTCGCCGTTCTGGCCCGGCTTGCAGCGCACAGCAAGATTCAAAAAGTGCGCGCAGGCGAGGCGGTTTTTCACAAAAATGACACCGGTAATGCCTTGTTCGTTATCCTGGAAGGGGAAGTGAAAGTGCATGACGCCGACTTTGTGGTAGCGAAACAGACGGCCGGAAGTTTCTTCGGCGAACTGGCCTTGCTCGACGAAGGCCCGAGGTCCATGTCCATCAGCGCCACTATGGATACCCTGCTGGCAGTGATCGGCAGGGCCGAGTTTTACACGGTGTTGAAGGACTACCCCGCCGCGATGCAGACTGTGGTCGGTCTGCTGACACGCCGTCTGCGCTTGCAAACCGACAAACTGGTAGACCAGCTGCGTCGGCGCGAGGAAGAACTCACGAGGCTCGTGGAAGCGCGTACGGCGGAAGTGATGCAACAAAAAGAAGAAGCCGAACGGCAGCGCGCGCAAGCGGAAACCGAAAAAAAAGAGGCCCAGTTTCAGCGGCAGCGAGCCGAGCAAAGCGAACGGTTCAAGCAGCAGTTTCTGGCCAACATGAGCCACGAATTGCGTACGCCCATGAACGCCGTGATGGGTATGACGCACATTTTGCTGCTGAAACAACCGCGCGAAGACCAGCTGAAATACCTCAACAGCGTGATGCGTTCTTCCAAAAACCTGCTCGTTATTCTCAACGAGATACTCGATATTTCGAAGATCGAAGCCGGCAAAATGGAACTGGAGCACACCGACCTCAGCCTCGAAAACGTGCTCGAACAGGTGGTGGCCACGCTCGGATACCGCGCCGAGGAAAAAGGCATAGCGCTCATCACCGACTGCGATCCCGGTATCCCGCCCGTACTGGTGGGCGACCCGGTTCGTTTGCAACAAATATTGCTCAATCTGACGGGCAACGCCATCAAATTCACGGAAAAAGGCGAAGTTGTCCTGAGAGTCCAATTGCGCAATCGAAAAGATTCATTGTGCCGGCTTCTGTTCTCGGTGCGCGATACGGGCATCGGCATGACGCCTGAACAAACGGCCGTCGTGTTCGAGAGCTTCCGGCAGGCGTCGAGCGATACGACCCGGAAATACGGCGGCACCGGGCTGGGCCTGAGCATCTCGAAACACCTCGTCACCCTGTTCGGCGGCGACATTTCCGTGGAGAGCGAACCGGGTAAGGGCTCCGTGTTCCACTTTGAAATCGAACTCGGTATCAGCACAAATACCGCAGTGGCCGGACAGGAAACCCTCTCGCCCGACATGCTCGATGCGATGAAGGGTATCCGGGTGCTTGTTGCGGAAGACAACCAGTACAACCTCATCGTAGCCACTGAAACACTCGAATTAAAAATTCCGGAAGTGCGGGTAACCGCGGCCCTGAACGGCCTGGAAGCCCTTGAGAAATGCAACACGGAGCAGTTCGACCTTATCCTGATGGATGTGCACATGCCCGTGATGGATGGCCTCGAAGCCACCCGCCGGATACGGGAAACGAATAAAAATATCCCCATCCTGGCCCTGACCGCCTCGGTGATCAAATCAGAAGTGCAAAGTTGCCTGGATTGCGGCATGACGGGCTGGATACCCAAGCCTTTCCGCGACAGCGAATTTTTCGGCAAAATATACAACGCGTTGCACGGCAACAAAGAAGTGCTTCTCGAGCTTCCGGAGGAAGAAGCGACCGAAACCATGGCTCCTTCGGCCGGGATGATCAATCTCCGGTTTCTGGAAGAACTGACCGGCGGAAACCGGGCCCGCATTCGCAAATACATCGAATTGTACCTCGAATCCGCCCGAACCATTCTGCCCCAGATCGAAGCGAATCTGGCAGGCGGTGATTACGAACGCCTTCGACGGCTCGTGCATACCATCAAGCCCCAGTTCCGCATGGTAGGCCTGCCGCATACGGGTGAACTGGCGGCTCGAATCGAGCTGAGTCTGGGCGACGGACAGGTGCCGGAAAACCTGGCAGAATCCGTTGGCGGACTCCTCGAAGAATGCAGCCAATCCGTTGTCGCTTTCGAGGCCTATTTGCAAAACATGTAATTCTTCAGATTGCAATATTCCTTACCTTGCCCGCAAAACGAAATGACAATGACCACCGCTAAAAAGAAGCTGTTTCTGGTAGACGACGACAATATGTTTCTCACCATGCTGTCCGATCACCTCGAAGCGCTGGATCTTTATGATATTTCCGCCTTCGGCACCGGCGAAGCCTGCCTCGACAAACTCGGCGAACGCCCCGAGGTGATCGTACTCGATTATTACCTCGATTCCGCAGTACCCGGCTCCCTCAACGGTATGGAAATTCTCAAACGCATCAAATCCGCCGACCCCGACCAAAAAGTAGTAATGCTGTCTTCCCAGGAGCACTACGGCGTAGCGCTGCAAACGATTGCCAAAGGCGCGCTTTATTACGTCATCAAGGACAACCAGTCGTTCGGGGAGATCGAAAAATTGCTGGGAGAGATTGCGTGAGTGGGGAGTAGAATGTCGCCGCTGATTTGGAAATACGAAGCTGTGGCAATCTTTGGGCAGAGCCCCGAACCAGATTCCGTTTACATGACCACGTAGTTTCCAAAACGGAATCCACGTACCTGATTGCGTAAAACCTGCCGGATCCGGCGGTTTTACGCAATTGTTTTTTTGGTTCCGACATTCCTTTTTTATGTCATATATTTATGTAAACCAGATAAATATAAATTTAAAATAAGCAACTATTATTTCAAATAAAAACCCCGTCCCCCTTTAAAGGCAAACCTCATTCTCCGGCCCTGTTTCACCGCTCGCATTACCGTCAACTAAAAACAAGCTGTTATGAATCTGAAACACTCTTTCCTCCCCGGCCGGCCTCAAAAAATGCTGATGATGCGCTTCCTTTTCGGTCTTGTCATATTATTGGCCCTCCAACCATTATGCACGGCACAAAAAAGCGATGATAATTTGGAAGTAAAAGACACATTGCCTTATCGCGAGATACCTGCCTACCCCGATTCCTTTACGGCGGAAACGGTGGTCGCCAGGATGATCGACGGCCTCGGTTTCCGGTTTTACTGGGCTACCGAAGGGCTCCGGCCCGAAGACCTGGCCTTCCGGCCCAACGCGGAAGCCCGGACAAGTGAAGAAACCATCGACCACATCCTCGGCCTGTCGAACGTCATTTTTAATGCGGTAAACAAACAGGCCAACGTGCGAAGCGGAGAGGAAACCTCGCCGCTCGGTTTTGCCGTAAAAAGGAGGCAGGTTCTGGAAAATCTGAAGACCGCCAGCGACATCCTGAAAGGCGACAAGGTTGCCCTGGAAGAATATCCGATCATTTTTACAAACGGGGACAAATCCACCGAATTTCCTTTCTGGAATATGCTGAACGGCCCGATCGCCGATGCCCTCTGGCACACAGGCCAGGTCGTTTCCTTCCGCCGCTCGTCGGGCAATCCGTTCAATAGCAAGGTGAGTGTGTTTTCCGGGACCGTGCGAGAGTAAGAGGAATGCCGGTTTTTTCGATCGCAGCACGGCAAAATTCCTTATTTTAGCCAAAATCTTGATCACAGGGTTGTGTCATTTCTTTTGACGCAAGCCCTGCCTCGAATATCTTTTAATTCAGGGCGCATTTCTAATTGTCGCAAAATTGTACGGCGAAACACCAGTTTCGCTACAATATTCAAGCGAAACTGGTGTTTCGCCGTACAATAAATAACCGCCAATTTTGATTGCGCCCCTTAATACATAGCTTATGAGTTTAAATATAGGAATTGGATTCGTAACCGGCAGGAAGCATTTTCAGCATGTGCTGCGCTCGTATATTAATAACTGGCTCGAACACGGGCTTATTCACGACGAAAAAATACGGCTTCACCTTTTTGTAGCCTATGATTTAAAATACCACGGAACGCAAATCAGCGACTATAAAAACATACCCCCGGAAATAGCAAAAATGGTCGAGTCGATTCATTTCTATGGCGCTGAAAAAATAGAAAACGAGACGGAATCGCTGAAAAAAGCGGGTATGATAAACGATCAGGAAGCAAAATTGCTTTTTGGAGAAGGCTATGCGAAAAAGCGAAACGTGGTTACCTACTTTGCCATTAAGAACAAAATGGACCGGCTTATTTTTATTGACGACGACGAATACCCGATCGCTACAATGAAAAACGAGCACGGCCACCTGATCTGGATGGGGCAAAGCGTTGTCGGCACACATTTAAAATATATCGCAGACGCTGATATTACCCACGGCCACCATTGCGGTTATATTTCACCGATCCCCTTCATCCGGTTTAACGAGGTGTTGCAGGAAAACGATTTCAAACAATTTATCGAGGCCATCAGCAACGAGATTGTTACCTGGGAAAAAATACGGGACCTGATCGTTCAAAACAAGGGCGTCACCTACGCTGACCCCGACATTATAAACCACTCGCTGCTATCGGAAGTAGAAGAAGAAAGCGGGATGAAATTTATCTCCGGCGCCAACCTTTGTTTCAATTTAAAAAACACCACGCACCTGCCTCCTTTTTACAATCCGCCCGGCGCACGTGGGGAAGACACTTTTATGAGTACTGCGCTGTCAAAACTTAAAGTCGTGAAAGTGCCCTGCTATACCTTTCACGACGGATTTCGGGTGTATAAGAACCTTTTGAACGGCGTGCTGCCGGTAAGCCTGGAGTCGATCGACAGCGTTTCGCCCGTTATTCTCAAGCGTTTTATCAACGCAACGATCGGCTGGATACGCTACAAGCCGTTGCTGGTATACATAACCAACCGCGAGGGCTATGAAAACACGATGCGCGAAATGGAAGAGAAATTGAAAGTCACGATTCCCAAATTATGCGCTTATTTCAACACCCGGGATTTTGAAAAAATCCTGCATGAATTCACTCATTTCCGAAAAAATACCGTGAAGCATTTCAACGATTTTGACGCCACAAAAAATGCATGGGCAAAACTGATGGGTGCGATGAACGAGAGCCCCGCATGTTGATTTGTACGATTTGCACAACCTTTTTACCGATCGCCCGCTTCAGGCAAGACGAACAATATTTATCCCGCGTTATTGCACGTATGCTTCACCGGACACTGCTTCTTTTGTCAGGAATCCTTCTCTTTTCCGCGACTGCGAGCGCATTCCAAAGAGACTATAACATCAGCCTGGATTCAAACCTGGCCGGATACTTCCGGTATGTCAACCTCGCGGCGAGAGCCATTTATAGAAATGATTTTGTTGCAGCCGCTTCATATTACGAAGAAGCTTTCAAACGCAAATCCAATCCTTTTTTCGTCGATCTAAAAAACGCGATACTCGTAAATGGAAAATGCGGCCTTTACTCCAAGAATGAACCGCTCCTGCGAATTCTGATCAACGACAAACAAATCGACGCCGACCGCTTGCTGGCGGATCTGCCGCCGAGGGTGTTTGACAGCAACAATCTTGAATTCATACGCGCACTACAGCAGGCAAAGGCTTCTAATAAGAAAAAACCGAATGTGCTGGAAACGGAAATAAGAAAACTCTTTGCCGCTGACCAGCAGATTCTCGCTTATGAAAACATTTATTCGGACAAAGAATGCCGGGACAGTGCAAATAATGCAAACGCCCTGAAATTCATAGACTTATACAGAAAACTGGGTTTCCCGAGCGAAGAAAAACTGGCTGTTTATTACGATGACGAATCCAGCTGGTCTGAGATTTTATTCACCCTCCTGACCACACTACTGGACATTTTCCACGCAAAGGCGCAAAAACCAAAAACGCAAAGACGCAAAATTTTAATCTTCAACACTTTGCTTCTTTGCGAAAACTTTGCGTCTTTGCGTGAAATAAAAATGTCCAGTAGTGTGATATCAGCGAATCAATACGTGCCGAAATTTTCCCCGCGTTTGTGCCGAAATTATTACGTTTGGTCGTCAAATTGCAAGCCGGTCTTGTTTTCCTGCCCCCTCGGCCTGAATCTTTGACCATAAAATCAAACATCAAACTTCTCGACAACTATGTTGATCCTCATTCCAGTCCTGGTCTTGCTGGTACTGCTCAGTCTCGTAACCGTACAGCAGGCTACCGTAGCCATCACCACGATTTTCGGCAAATACAATCGCACCCTTTATCCGGGACTGAACTTCCGGATTCCGTTCATCGAACAGGTTTTTAAACGCATCACGGTGCAAAACCGGGCCGTGGAACTTACTTTCCAGGCCGTCACCATCGATCAGGCGAACGTACATTTTACCTCCCTGCTGCTGTTTTCCGTTATGGACAACGCAGAGGAAACGGTAAAAAAAGTAGCGTTTCGATTTGTAAGCGACCGCGATTTTATGGCAACTCTGACACGCACCGTGGAAGGCAGCATCCGCTCCTACGTCGCCACAAAAAAACAACAGGAAATACTCAGTCTGCGCCGGGAGATCACGGAAGCCGTGAAAACCAACGTGGACCACATGCTCGAAGACTGGGGTTTTCACCTCATCGATCTGCAGATCAACGATATCACATTCGACGAAGAAGTGATGCGCTCCATGTCGAAGATCGTAGCGGCCAACAACCTCAAAGCTGCCGCGGAAAATGAAGGCCAGGCGCTGCTGATCACGAAAACCAAAGCCGCCGAAGCAGAAGGTAATGCCATCAAAATCGCCGCCGAAGCCGAGCGTGAAGCTGCCCGGATGCGCGGTCAGGCCGTTGCGCTGTTCCGCGAAGAAGTAGCGAAGGGTATGAGCCAGGCTGCCAAAGAGATGCAGACAGCCAATCTCGACACTTCGGTCATCCTGTTCTCTATGTGGACGGAGGCTATCAAAAACTTCACCGAACATGGCAAAGGCAACATCATTTTCCTCGATGGCTCGGTAGACGGCATGCAAAAAACGCTTAAGGAACTGATGGCGCTAAACAGCACGGATTTTTCGGATAAAAGAAAATCGTAAATAAATTGCGGTTGGCAGTAGTCAGTGCCAACCGCCACTGTCTTTACTCCTTCACCCTTCCAAGCCCCAGCGCTTTCAGCATCAGCGCAGGCAACGGTTTTTCCGGTCGGCTGCGCTTGCGAAGGTCGAGGTACCAGCCTATTTTTTTCAGAATAGGGATTTTGTGCGTTTCGACAAATTCGATGAGCGTTCCGTCGGGGTCTTCGATATAGGAAAAATACCCCGCCGCTTCGCCCATGTCAAAAGAGCCGCTCGAGTCCACGGTGAAAGGATAGCCTTTTTCAGCGCAAAAAGCCTTCATTTCGGCCATGCCGGTGATGTCGAAACAGAGGTGGATATAGCCGAGGTCGCCCCAAAAGCGGTTTTCAAAAATTTTGCGTGGCTTGCGTTCGAGCGATTGCACGAGTTCGATTTCGGTATCGCCCAGCAGGCGGCTGAACGGACCTTTTCGCTTTTCCGCATGGCGCAGCAGCACCCGGCGGCACCGTCCGAACCCGCCGTCCACACCATGCCAGTCGGCAAAATCGTCGGTTTTATCATAAACGATCGTGTCGTAGCCCAGCATTTCGGCATAAAACGCTACGGACCGATCCATATCGCTGACACCGATGACGGCGCCGTACATGCCGCCCGTCAGGTCGGGGCGACCTGTGGAGAACCAGTCTTTGGCGCCCACGACTTCAAATGTATTTCCCCAGGGGTCTTTGACAAAAAAATGCTCTTCGCCGTCGGGGCGCGGGGCGGGATTGGTTTGCATATTGACGCCGCGCTTCCGCAGGTCATGGAAGCAATCCCACACGTTTTTGCACTTTATTTTGGCAATAAAAATACCGAGGTCGCCGAGTTGGGGCTGAAACGCAGCGGGAACAGGGGTACGGCCCGTGTATTGCCATATCTCCATGCCGCCGCCGCCCTGCATGTTCAGGGCGAGGATGGCGTGCCGCGACTGCGGCTGTCCGCCGGTATATGGCAGCATCAGCGCCGCTTCTGCCGCTTCTTCAAACATGGGCACATCCATACCAAAGTGCTGCCTGTACCATTTGAACGCTTCGTGTACATTGGCGACGCCGATGCCGACCTGTTGTATTCCGGAAATAAACATCTATTCGTTTCGTATTGGTGAAATCCCCGGCAAAGAAAAGGCGATCGGCGAAATTGCCGGTATCATTCTGCAAGAGCGGGCAAATCTTCCACGCTGAAAAATACAGGCTTGCCCTGTTCGCCGGCCAGGCGCAACATTTCGTCGCAGCCTTGCGAAGGCCCTCCCACGCGCAACACGCCATCGCAATGTCCCAGCAATCGCATCGCCACCGGGTGAAACAAAGCCGTAAATATTTCGTCGCCCAACGCCCTGGAACCGGCAGTCTGAATGAGCGGCAACGCGAACCACTCGCCCAGCACCGGCAGATGCCCGGCCTCGTACACGCGCAATGCGACTTCATTCATGAACTCCGTGTTCCGGTGTATGAGTACGGGGTCGTCGTTGGTACCAGAGCGGAAAGGCCCTGCTACCAATATCATCATGTTATTTTGATCCATATTCCTGTGAAATTCGTTGTGTGGCTGACAATTTGCGGGTAAGGTGTAACAAAAGTGATGTTTGCTGCAAAATGGACGCAGTTTTTTTGCGTTTACGGCACTTTAAAAATCTGTGAAATGATGAAATTGCTATTCCGCCTCTGTATTCCGGCTCTTATTTTACTGAATACCGTCTCTCTGCCGGCCCAAACCTCCCGCAAGATCAAACTGACTCCCGTCAGTCTCGGCTTCGACCTGCCTGACACGTACAAGCAACGCACTTTTATTAAAGGCCTGGCGGGTTTTGTGCACAAAATCGATCAGCTCGCCGGCACCATGGTATTGGTAGACGGCAGCAAGACCACTGTACTCACGCGCTTCGTTCGGCAGGACAAGCCCCCCGTTGTGACAACCTCCACCTCCGACGTGATATACAGTGCAAAAATCGATTCCCGGTTCAAACTCAACGGCGCTTACAGCATTGCGTCCACAAAAGTGGAAAAGGACAATATTTATGAGATCATACTCACCGATGTCGGGTACGCCTTTCTGCCGGAAGACTATATTCCATACCTCGAAATATGCCGCGCTGCTACCAATGTGGCGCCCGAGACGCGCAAAAAAACCTATTACATCCGTTCGGTAAAACTGACGACCGTTTACACGCGCGCGTACCAGAAAGTGAACGGCAATTCGGAGGTGAGCGGTGTGGTGTTCAGCGTGGGCGGCGAGGTATATAGTTCAAGCGACCAGTTCAAACTGGATTACGTCGTTTCGGTAGACCTGGTAAGTCTGGAAAAACTGCTTTCGCTCCAGAATTGCAACGACATGATCAATAACGAAGAGATAGCACGACGCGAAAAGGCTGAAAAAGCCCGAATGGATGCACAAAAGGCGGAAGAAGAAAAAAAAGCGCGCGAACAGGAACTGGCAGACGCCAAAGCCCAGGTGGAAGGGCTGAAAAAAACACTCAACGATAATATCGTGCGCACCGGCGAGATGCAGCGACAGCTGCAGGACGCACAGGAAAAAGAGCAGGCCGCTCTTGAGCAACTCAACAAGGCTATCCGGCAGGCCAACGACCTTGCTGCACAGGCCGAACAGGCCCGTCAAAACGCGGAAAACCGTGAAGATGTGATCCTTACCTTTAAAAACAAGGATGGTAAAGTGCTGGAGATCAAAAATCTGGAAGAACTGAGTGAGGAAAAACTCAGGGCGCTGGGATTCGATGTGGAGATTTTAAAGAAGTAAATTTTCAGCCATAGTTCATATCTTTCCCGTGCTTATCGTATCACCAAAACGAACGAACCATGCTAAGCCGAATGACTCAATTCTGGTGGGTACTTGTCCTGCGGGGCTTTGTGTCCATTATTTTTGCCGCGTTTGCATTTTTCAATCCGAAAATTGCGTTCGAGGCGCTGATTTTCATACTCGGCGTTTTTCTGCTGGCTGACGGCGCCACGGCAGTATTTCTCGGAGCGCGTATGCGTGGCCACGACGACGATTGGTGGATGACGCTGCTGGAAGGCGCACTCGGAGTCGGACTCGGGCTTGTGGCACTCGTCAACCCGGCACTGACAGCCGCAGGGCTGGTTCTGATACTCGCCGTATGGCTGCTGGTAACGGGCGTTTTCGAGATCGGGGCGGCGGTCAAACTGCGCAAGGTGATCGATAATGAATGGCTGCTGGGTACAGCGGGCCTGGTTTCTATCCTGCTTGGCGGGCTGATGATCCGGAATCCTAATTTCGGAGCAGTATCCGTGATGATCTGGATCGGCGTTTATGCGCTGTTTTTCGGGTTCCTGTTGCTTAGTCTCGGGTGGAAAATGCGGAAAATATACCAGGCTCTCTCATCAAACAACAATACCGGATTATAGCGGAAGGATCGGTAAAACCGCCGGGGCACGCTACCCTTTTCCATACCCTCCGACCAGGCCTCTCCACCGGATCTGGATGACCCCCAGCATCGCTTCCCGGATAATGTGCAGCGACATTTTCGACTGCCCTTTTTCACGGTCCTTGAAGGTAATGGGCACTTCCTTGACTTTAAACCCAAGGCTGTACGCTGCAAATTTCATCTCGATCTGGAACGCGTACCCGATGAAACGAATATTGCCCAGGTCTATGGTTTCCAGCACTTTACGACGGTAGCAGATGAACCCCGCCGTGGGATCGGCTACCGGCATCCACAATATAAAACGGGTGTAGAGCGAAGCGCCGTAGGAAAGGATGATGCGGTCGAGGGGCCAGTTGGCCACACGGCCTTCGCGACAATAGCGCGAGCCAACGGCTACATCCGCGCCTTCATCACGGCATTTGGCAATCAGACGCATCAGGTCTTCAGGATTGTGCGAAAAGTCCGCATCCATTTCGAAAAAATGCTCATAACCGCGTTCCAGCCCCCAACGAAAACCGGCAATATAAGCAGTGCCAAGTCCCAGTTTCCCGCTGCGTTCGAGCAAATGCAGACACCCATTGAATGCATCGGCTTGCAAATCCCGCACAATCCGGGCGGTGCCATCGGGTGAGCCGTCGTCCACGATCAAAATGTGGAAGGGTTCCGGCAGGGCAAATACCGCCCTGATGATAGCTTCTGCGTTTTCGCGTTCGTTGTATGTGGGTATGATGACGAGTGCGGACATGCTGGGTTTCTGTTTCAAGGTATCGGGGTTCCCATGTTCAGTAAGGTATAACGAATGCGATTGAAAATGCTGCCACAGATATGATCAGACCGTACATGAAAATATTGTAACAAATACTCAGGTAACGATATTTCTGCGCCAAAACGATGCCCAGGAAATACAGGTCGCGGCTCATTGTACTGTACAAAAATTCCGGATCCACCAGCATTTCGTGCACACCCCACTGGAAATCCTCGAGGGGCATGTTGTAGAAATTGCCGAAGAAAAGCAGGTTTGCTTTCCGCTGTTTGATGGATTCGCGGGTGACTTTTCCTTCGGTCACTTTGGGCCGGGTGGCAAGCGTCGCAAAAATCATGGACGCAAGGCATACGAGGGTAAGAATACCCGTCGGGATGGCGAGTCTGGGGTCAAATTTTTCAAGCAGCTTGGGTATGACGTTACTCACAATGATACCGATCACCACGCCGTTCACCGAAACCATCAGGTTTGCCTTGCTGTCGGCCATAGAACTCAGGTTCGTATGGGTGCGATAGGTGGTGCGGTACATCGTCTCCACACCGCGTCCCATTCGAGCCTGCTTGAGTTCTTTTTCGCTTTCCTTCAGGATTTTGGAGATATCACCTTTTTTGTTTTTGTCATCGAGGATTGCCAGTTCTTCCACGGTAGGCGCCTGCTCGGGATTGAGGCGATGCTTCAGTTTAAGCAGCTGCTGGATATGCTTGGCCTTGCGCTTGTTGAACAGCTGGTTGGCGACAGCGGTGTGGTAATTGTGTTTGAGCATGAAATTGATCTCGAAATCCACCCATTCCTGCTCACCCATGACGATCTTCTTGGTGAGGGTAAGTTCCTGGCGATACTTGCCGGTGCGGTCCCAGTAGCTTTCCATGCCGAGATGGCTGAGATCGGCGTCGCAAATAATCTGTTCGAGCAAAGTCTGCGGGTGCTGGGGCACTTTGGTCGCGCGGATACAGGCAATTACCTTTTCCAGTTCCTCGTCGGTAATTCTGCCCCGCAAAAAACGGTCTGCGTTGTTGCAACTGCGTTCTTCGTGGTCGTTCGGTCCCTCGGAATATCCCGTGTCATGAAACCACGTTGCTATCAGCAACATGAGCATGTCGCGTTCCGTCAACTGAAACCCTTCGGCAATCGTGCGGGCAGCCGCTACCGTTTGTGCCGTATGCTCCAGATCGTGAAATACGTAATCAGGCGAAATATAACTGGAAAAATATCCCTTGATGTGTTCTTCTGTTTCTCTCAGAATTTGCTCGCTTGAAGTCATGTTTTTAAGTTGTTGGCCGGCAAAGGTAATTAACGCAAAACGGTAAGTTGTGGCGTTCAGAGGTAAAATTAGAGGATATTGCAACAGTATTCCGGTACGGACACGGAACAAAAGAGTTTGCGGGCGTCGGTAACGCTTTTTACTACCCCCCTGTTGCAGTCATTTCCACACCCATATCTTCCCAGTCTTTGCCGGTCAGCTCAATATTGTCGGGTTTGATCGCCATGATTACTTCTTTCAGATTTGGCCACCTGATCCCGGCGCGATGGAGGTCGCGAAAGTCTTTTTGCAGCAATTCCCAGTGATCCTGGCCGTAGCCGATCATGCCTACAAAAGTGGTGTAATGCTTGATTGCCTCCTCCCGGTCGCCGGGTTTGTTGCGCAGCAGGTAAGCATGCGCAAGGTTGGTCAGCAGCCAGTCGTGGTACTGGTAATAAAAATTATTTGTTTTCAGGTACGCTTCGGCTGTGTCTACGGTAGCGATGACCTTGTCATAGGCGCCCGGGTCGGCCTGCCCTGTATAAAGCAGGTAAAACGACTTGGACAGCATGGCGTCGAGCAGATGACTTTTCGCTTCTTCCGATGACTCCGGCTGGCCGGCGAGCCGTTTGGCGGCAACCAGGCCTTTTTCATTCCAGGCAAGAGCCTCCGCCCAAAGTCCGTTGGCGCTTGCATAAACGCCTTTGTCAACAGAAAATGCGTAGTCCGTCTCGTCGGACGAAATTTCGGGATGCGCATCGAGCACGGTCTTTCTCATAGTGGAGGCAAACGCATCAAGTCGGGCCTTTTTCTGTGGGAAAAGGCCGGCCAGGCGGTCAATAACAAACAATACGCTGCCCAACTGTTGTGCAGAATAAATTTCCCGGTACCGGTTGAGGGCTTCGGGTTCATTGTTCTCCATCAGTGCAATATGGCCGAAAAAGTAGGTGTACAGACCGTAAGTATAGGCATCAAAAGCTTGATGGAAGGAGGAATCGGCTTCGTGTGTTTTGCCCTGCAGCAATTGCGCCATTCCCATTTCCGTCCATAATGGCGCAAGGTGGTCGTTGCGGTATTCCGGCAGGGAGTCGGCCGGCGCTGATTCCAGCATTTCTTTGGCCACATGAAGGCCCGATTCAAACTGCCTGGCTGCTTCGGCAAACCGGTTGGTCGACAAGAAGTAGTCTCCCAGATTTAAATCGTTCTTAATCAACGCTTTAAGCCGTGCCGGTTCGTCGCTCTTAAAACGTCCGAAGGTATCGAGCAACCGGAGCGCCTGCTGATATCGCGCTGCGGACAATACATTTCCCTGTTCGAACACACCTTGTTCTGTATAGGCGCGGGCAAGTTCGAGGGTACTTCTTTCCAGTTGATTGCGCCAGGTAGCGGCATTCCGGCGATACAGGGTTTTTGCATCGGCGAAGGCCGCTTCGAGCAGGCGCACTTTTTCCAAATGGTTGTAGGTACCCGAAGAGATGTATGTATTCTGGAAAATATTCCACCGCAGCCGCGTTTCGGCATCGAACGGAACTGAGGCGATATCACTGTTTTTTCCACATAAATATCTGATATCCAGTATTTTGGAGTAAATATTGCAAATGCATTCCTTTTGCGGCTGACTAAGCAGGTTGTATTCGCTCAATTGCCGGAATTTCTGTTGGACACTGTCCAGCACGGACCAGAAATAGGGCTGAACGGCGGGATTTTCATACATGCGGATCGTCCATTCCGCGTATTGTTTCGCTGCGGCGCTGAAGTCGTTGCGCAATAGCGATGCGTATGCTCCCGATTCGAAAGCAGGTAAGGGTTTGTCAAAGACCCGGTAGAATTCATTTACGACGCGCGTCGCTTCATCATTCTTTTCCCGCAACAGCAATTTCCAGATGTAGTCCTCATAAATCTCGTACATGGTCGACCTTAACACGCGTTGTGTAACGGGGTCGTCGAGTTTGGAATAGAGTCGCGAAGCGCTGGAAAAATAGCTCCTCACCTGGCCGATGTTGTTGCTGGCCAGCGCCTGCTGGCGGTAATATTCAAAAAAGGAACGGATCAGCGGCAGATCGCGCGATTCTGCAAGGCGTTGAAAGTTGCCGGAGTAATCAAGGGCTTTTTCCAGGCCTTTGCTTTGTATTTGTTCGGGGGTAAATGCCAGCAATCGAAGGTATTCGGTTTGCGCCGTCGCACGTATGACGGCAGGGTCGATGGTGCGAAAAAACAAAGATCCTTCGGTGGTTTTGATGCGCAGGCGTCCGCCGTCCTGCGAAAAACTCAGGTTTTCGATCCAGTCGTCCTGTGTTTGCAGGCGAAACCGCGATTCCCCGGTTTTTAGATCCCAGACGATAATCATGCCGTCGTTGTAGCTGGCTACCAGCGCCGTACCGTCGGGATGGAAGGCCAGCGCCGTGACGAATTGCCGCTCATTCGGCCGGATACGCGCGCTTTCATCGAGCAGGTTGTCGAGGTGAAATACGCGAATGTCCTTGCCGTCGGTAAAAGCGACCTGGTCGCCGCTGGAAGACACTGCCGCAAGATAGATACTATATCCGTGCAATCGAATAGACTGTGAGCGCTCGCCGGCGGCCGAATTGAAACTCCATACTTTGGCTATGATCTGGTTTTCAAGATAGCTCTGGCTCGGATCATTCTGAATGAGCAAAACCGCCTCCTGCCGCGGTATAAATTTCAGTATACTGACCGAACCGTTTATGGAACGCCCGGCGACAACCTCGCCCGTTTCGAGCGAGCGGATCACCAGCGAATCGGCACGGACCGTGTACGCGATCAGGTTTTCGTTTTCATCAAACGCCGCCATGGGTTCGGTGCCGTCATCGACCGGGAATTCCCGGGTTTGGGATGGCGTGCCGCTTTTTACGGTCAGACTGTTTCCGCCTGTGTAATAGGCGACCCTGTTTTTACCGGTGGCAACAACAAGGGTATTTTCAGAAATATCGGGGACGGAGAAAATGGGTGTGCCCGGCTGCTCGGGTGCGCATATTTGCAGGGATTTGTCGCTGTAGCGGGAGAAATAGTCTTCATTCTGGCTGAAGACGGGGTGTATCTCCCCCGGCAGGGAAGTAATCGAATCGTTGCGCAGTTCGGTCAAGGCCCAGAGCTTCAGGGTGCCGGTGTCCGTTGCAGCCGCCATCCAGCGGCCGTCGGGTGAAATGGATCCGCTCATGGGGTTAAACCTGTCTTCCGGCTGCAAAAACATCCCGTGTCGCATGGCGCCGTCATCTGTGGTCAGCAAATACATCAGATCCCTGTCCGAATCGGATAGTGCAACGAGGGAAGCATCCTGCCTGATGGCCAGCGGGGTTCCCCGAAGCGGAAGACCGGCGCCGGCTGATACCGGAAGCCCGTCTTTCAGATTCAGCGGCACGCGAATAATATTGTTGAGGCTGTCGGGCCGGCGGGCGATTCCGGCGGCATTATCATGTTGTATAAAAAAAGCCGTCCCCCGATCGGGCCATATTTTAAGGTCGGCGGTTTCGGATATTTGGTTCAGATTCCACGGGATGGATGCCACCGGATTCCATTGCGTTTCGCTTTCGCCCTTTTGCAACACGGTCAGGCTGTCGCGGCCTCCCAGCCATATACGTCCGTTGTAATAGGCCATACCCAGCACCTCGTAAGGCACGTTTTGAATCAGGGCTTGTGCACCCGGTCGTTGTCCGCCCTTTCGCTGTGCATAAACATCCCTCATATGAAGGATGTATATTTTCGATTCCTTTTCGTCGTAATACAAAAACTCGTCGCCGGAAGGGCTGAAGCAATACCGGCTGATTTTCGAGGCAGTAACCCTTGACGTTTCCGAGGAGCTTCGCCAGAACAGGATGTTTTTTTCCGAAAAAAACATGAGCGTCCATCCATCGGGCGAAATATCGAAATAGGGAAGCCCTTCTTCCACCACCATGCCTTTGCCGGGTTTCATCATTTCGGCATCCCAGGAAAGTAACTGGCGGCTGGCCGGCGCATACACGTACAATCGCCGGTATTTACCCTTCCCGCCGAAACGCGCCTGTACGTTGCCGCCCAAATCATAATCCAGCTGGTAACAAAAAGGTACCTGCAAATCCTTGTATCCGACCGTACCGGGCTGCACGGGCGGTACGTAGTACCAGGCTTCGAGCATGGTATTGATACAATCCGCATTGGGGCCCGGGGCGATGTACTGTCCGGCAAAATCGGCAAGACGGTAGGCGAACGAGCGGTCATATTGTTTCAGGCGTTCTTCCGCGTCGTCGGCGAGGTTGGCGGCGGTGGCGTGCAGAAACTGGCGCCGCGCCTGTTGCTCACTCCTGCGCAGCTCCTGCTCCGACGAATCTCTGCAGGCCTGTATGCGCCGGTTCATCTGCGAGCGCGCGGTCTGGTTGGCGTCGGCGCAACTCTTTGCCGCCCGGTAGAGCGCCATGGCCTCGTCCCAGCATCGCAGGGCGAACGCCCGGTCGGCTTCCTTGCTGGTAATCTGATAACAACTGTCATTGCGCGACAGCAGGAATTCACGGCTGGGATGGTACTGGCAACGGATATCTGAAGAGCCCGTCTCTGTTTGGGACGAGAGCATAGCAGGTATCAGCAGGATAAAAAAGAACGGAAATTGTCGCATGTCAACCGGTTTTTTCGGGATCGGTGTGGTTGGAATAAAAACGCTGGAAGGGGCGGGCAAAAATTATTCCTCAAAAATAGGGGAGAGAAATCAAAAGGATGCAAAAGCGTAAAGGGGTATTTGCCGGCAGGAAGCGAAAAACAAAAAAGCCCTCCCGAATCGGAAAGGCTTTTTTTGTTGGGCCACAAGGACTCGAACCCTGAATAACAGAACCAAAATCTGCTGTGTTACCATTACACCATGGCCCAGTGCTTTTTTCAAAAGCGGGGCAAAGGTACACCGCCTGCGAATTCTGCGCAAGTAGGGGGGATTTTTTTTTGAGTTTAAGCAAGGCAGGGAAAGCGGGGGCGATTGAAGCAGCAGTTTTAGTGCTACCGGCTTCCGGTTTCTCAGTCCATTTCTATACCCTGCTCCAATATTGTGTGCGGTAGAACGGCCCGAGATAGCCGCGTACCACGAGCGTATTGGGATCGCCTTCTTTAAGCCATATTTTACAGCGGTACCACTTCCCTTTTTCAGGATCGAGTATATCGCCCGATTGCCACATCCCGTCCTTTTGAACCATATTTACGAGGAGGATCATATTGAGAACGGGCTGGTTTTTGCGCTCGCCCGGACATTTTTCACACAGCCGGTCGGGGCGTTCACGCAGCAGTTTGACGACTTTGCCATAGAGCTTGCCGCCGGCCTCATAGATCTCTATATGACTTTTGGCTTCTCCGGTCTCGTCATCTTTTGTTTTCCAGGTGCCGAAAACGGTTTGGGATTGAGCCGCAGCAAACAATAAACAGGCGGCAAGGGTGCAGATGAGTTTATACATGGTGGTTGTTTATTTTAAAATGCTTTCTGCAGAAAAGCGTGGTTTCTGGTGAAAACATGTAGTAAATGATGAAAAAAGCCTTGCCGAATGATGCACATTCAACAAGGCTCTATGTTCCGGCGAACGACCTGCGTTACTTGCCGGCCAGTTTTTTCAGTACCGTTTTCAGTTTCAGGAGTTTCGGACGGCTGTTGCCATGCGAACCGCGGCGAATCTTGCCGCGCTTGCTCCTCGGATCACCTTTGCCCATGAATAGCAGGTATTTTAGTTGATGAATACAAATTTGAATAAAAACGCCGCAAATCTACAGACATTTTGCGGGTAGTAGAAGATGTTGGTGTCAAATAAAAACGACCCCGGTGGATACCGGAGTCGCTGGAGATAGTTTTTGAAGCGAAATTTTCGCGTTTATTCCTTGTCAAAACGCATTTCCTGGATGGAAAGGTTGTCGCCGTTGACTTTCAGGTACAGATACACCCGGTAGTTGCCGCTGGTGGCAGTCAGGTTACCGATACAATACTGATCGCTGTTTTCGCGGCTTGTGCCTTTGTGCACCTGGCTGAACGATTTGGGTTTGCTCGAATTGAAGAAACCGCGGAGTACGTCGAGTGCTTTGGCTTTTGCGTAGACTTGCTCTTTATCCTGGATGGAAATTTCCACATTGTCGGCAAAATACTTGGAAAGCGCGTCGGCGTCACCGCTGTTCAGGGCGCTTGTTATGGCTTCCAGCGTCGGATTGCCCTGGCTGGCAAATGAGATCATTGGAGCGAAAATGAGCAGAAAAAACAGGTTCTTCATCACTTACAGTTTTGGATTTGATTGTTCACGGAACAATGTTTTGAAATTTAAACGCTGTTCTTTTCAATAGTAACTGCCAAAAGGTTCCTTTTAGTGTTAAGTCAAAGTTAAACTCATTTTAAGGAGGCAGCGCCTGTCTGATGCGTTAAAGTCGGAGAATAAACCCAAACTTTAACAAATCGGGACTTAATAGCAAAAATATGGCGGGTTTTTCCCGGTTCGGCTTACTACTCGCCTGCCAGTACACGCTCGATATTCTTGTCCGGAATGATCCACATGACCGACACTACGAAAAAAAGCACGCCGGAGATGCGGGTATCGAAAAAGGCCGCGATGATGGCTATCATGTAAATGAAAAGCGACATGTACCCCTTTCGTGCCTGCCCCTGATATACCTTTGCCATTAAAGGGTCGATTTTATGGCAGGATTCGATGGCGCGTTGCAGTAACGAATATGCCATGCCACACAGCATGAGCAGGACAGAATAGGCAATGACGGTGTTTTGTGCAAAATGATTTTCACCCATCCAGCCGGTAGCGAAGGGTACCAGCGACAACCAGAAAAGCAGGTTGAGGTTCGACCAGATGATTCCCGACGACACGTGCTTGACAGTGTGCAGCAGGTGGTGGTGGTTGCCCCAGTAGATACCCAGAAACAGGAAACTCAGTACATAACTCAAAAATACCGGTAACAGCCCATGCAGATCGGCCCAGTCGGCGCTGTGCGGCACCTTGATTTCCAGTACCATAATGGTGATGATGATGGCCAACACGCCGTCGCTGAAGGCTTCGAGTCGGTTTTTATTCATTTTATTTCGATTGCCGGATTTTGACGGCTGCAAACTTAAGCTATTGAACTGCAATGTTCAAGCTCGAACAGGTCTTCAAATTTCCCTCAAAATCCCCGACTACCTTTGTGCCTGTTATGAAACTTCTGATCGTCGAAGACGAACAAGCATTGCTGGACAATATGTTATCCTATCTCTCGCGGGGCGACCTGGTTTGCGAGCATGCGGCTACCTTTCAGGAAGCCCAGGACAAACTGGTTTCTTTTTCCTACGACATCGTTGTACTGGATATCATGCTTCCCGACGGAAACGGGCTGAACCTGCTCCGTTTGATGAAAGATTGTCAGCCGGAAGCCGGTGTACTCATCATTTCCGCAAAAAATGCGCTCGATGACCGTGTGGCGGGGCTGGAACTCGGCGCCGATGACTACCTCACCAAACCCTTCCATCTTCCCGAACTGAATGCGCGCCTGAAAGCAATTTTTCGCCGCCGGAAATTCCAGGGCCACAAGGAGGTGCAGTATAACGAGATTATTATCAACACGGATACCCGCGATGCGACGGTGCATGACACGCCACTGATTCTTACGTTGAAAGAATACGAACTGCTCGTTTTTTTCATAGCCAATAAAAACAGGGCACTCACCAGGCAGTCCATCGCGGAGCATCTATGGGGCGATCACATCGATCTGCAGGATTCGTTTGATTTTGTCTATCAGCACATCAAGAATCTGCGAAAAAAAATCACGGCCGCAGGCGGGGAAGACTATATCAAGACGATATACGGATTGGGTTACAAATGGAGCGGATAAAGTCAAAAATATGAAACTGCTTGCCAAAATTACAATCCTGAATCTGTTGCTGGCCCTGGTGGCTTTCGGCATCGGCGGCATTCGGGTATACCATAAATTCAGGTACGAGGTACAGCGGGAAACGGATTTTTCCCTGAAAGAAAGCCTCGACGAGGTGGAGCAGATTATTCGCTCCGGCGTGCCGGCAACCGATCTGCAAAGCAGAATGATGTCTGTTGTTCCGACGGATTCGGCCATCCCGGCGGATTTGCGAAACACTTTTTCAGATACCATTGCCATCCACCCGGTACTGAAACACCCCGAAGTATTTCGCAAACTCAGCGTTACCAGAAATATCGGAGGGCATTTTTACAAATTCATCCTGATGAATGTCGTCATCGAACAAAGCGATATCAGCCGGATCAGTAAAAATGTAGTGCAGGATTTGTTTGTTGTTTTAGGAGGTATCTTGTTGATATTCAATTTTTTATTTTCAAGATGGCTTCTCGATCCCTTCGAAAAAACACTGGAAAGGATAAAGGATTTCAGCCTGCATGCCAGCGAACTGCCTGCATTTCCCGCGACTACCACCACCGAGTTCCGGCAACTCAATGTCTTTCTCGCCGAAATGATGCTTCAAATCAAAAATGATTACCACGCCCTGAAAGAGTTTTCTGAAAACGCCTCGCACGAAATACAAACCCCGCTGGCCGTCGCCAGCGGGAAACTGGAATTGCTCATGGAATCGCCGGGGCTCGACGACGCGCAGGTACAACTTGTACAGGAATCGCAGGAATCGCTTTTGCGCCTTTCGAAATTGGGAGAAGCCCTGCTGCTTTTAACCAAGATTGAAAATCAGGAGTTCATACCTCAGACACCCGTCGATTTTTCAGCGATCCTGAGTGCCGACCTGCAAATATTCGGAGAGTTGGCCGACATGAAAGGTTTGCGTTTCAGCACTGAAATTACGCCGGATATCCCGTTGCGCATCGACTCCCCGCTGGCTCATATCCTGATCGGAAATCTGCTGAAAAACGCTGTCAGGCATAATGTACCCGACGGCTGGATAAACGTACGACTCGACCCGACCCGGTTTGTGGTCAGCAACACCGGTCCCCCACCTGCCGTGCCGACGGAACGACTTTTCGGGCGCTTTCAGAAAAGCAGCCAAACGGACAAGTCTCTGGGCCTTGGACTTGCCATCGTAAAAAAGATATGCGACGTAAACGGATGGAACGTGCATTACACCTATGAAGAGGGTGTTCACGAAGTGTCGGTGCAGTTTTAACGTTTATTAACACGCACTTCAGATTTCCTTCAAAATGCCTACAAAGTTCCGCCAAAGTTGGCCTCTACCTTTGTGGCAAATTCCGGTTTGCACTACCTCCGGAGTTCAAGACTTGGAATTTTAAATCATTAATCTTCAATTAATTAGACCCCCATCTCGCCTTCTCATCATGACATATCGACATATCGTTCTCTTCTTTTCATTTTTATGTTTCACTTTTTCCGCCGTAGCGCAGCAGGACGGAAAAAGCAGGATTACCGGTAAAACGACCGATGCCCAGACCGGCCTGCCCCTCGGCTATGCGACCGTTGCCCTTTATTCAAAACCGGACAGTGCCTTTGCCGACGGGGCTATTGCCGGCGACGACGGGGCTTTCAGCCTTTCGGCAAAGCCGGGCCTCTATTTCGCCAAAATTGAATTCCTGGCATACAACCCGTTTTATTTATCTGATATTAAAGTGCCGGAAGGTTCCGGCACGCCGGTGACGCTGGGCGATATCGGCCTGCAACCGGGCAGCGCATTGCTGGATGAAGTGGAGGTAAGGGCGGATAAAAGTACCATGCAACTGGCGCTCGACAAGAAAATTTTCAACGTTGGCAAGGACCTCGCAAATGCCGGTGGCAATGCAGCGGATATACTCGGCAATATCCCTTCCGTATCAGTGGATGTGGATGGCGCAGTCAGTTTGCGGGGCACCAATAATGTGAAAATACTGATCGACGGCAAGCCGTCGGGACTGGTGAGTTTTAAAGGCGCCGACGGGCTGCGACAGTTACCGGGCAATCTCATCGACCGGGTGGAAGTGATTACCAACGCTTCGGCGCGCTATGAGGCCGAGGGTAATGGCGGGATCATCAATATCATTCTGAAAAAGGAACGTACCCAGGGACTGAACGGCTCTTTTGACCTGATCACAGGCAATCCGGCCAATTTCGGCGGGTCTGCCAATGTCAATTATCGCAAAAACCATTTGAATTTTTTCCTGAACTACGGCCTCAACTACCGCGACAGTCGCGGCGACGGCTCCGTTTACCAGGAAGTGTATACGGCCGATACCACCTTTATTTACCGGCAGACCAACGAACGAAAAAACCCTCAGTATAATAATAACATCCGGGGCGGACTGGATTATTTTTTCAACGACAAAAACATACTGACCGCTTCATACACCTGGCGTCACAGCAACAGCAAGCGGCTTTCCGAACTCGCTTACTATGATTACCTCTTTTCGACGGACAACCCGACGGGCATCAGCACCCGCTCACAGGACGAGAAAGAAATTGAGCCCAATTCCGAATATTCGCTGAACTATAAAAAAATGTTTGGACGCGAAGGGCACGAACTGGTGGCGGAAGTCCGGTACCTCGACAATTGGGAGGATTCCGATCAATATTTTACCGAAAGCACTTTTTTGCCCGACCACACGCCTTCGGGACAGCCCGATCAGCTTCAACACTCCTACAACTTTGAGACGGAAAAACAACTATTGTTTCAACTGGATTATGTGAAGCCTTTCGGAAAGGAAGGAAAATTCGAGACGGGATTGCGCAGCAATTTCCGCGACATGACGAATGACTACCTCGTGGAGCAGTTTGCCGACGATGCCTGGCAACCCCTCACCGGACTGAACAACAATTTCGTTTACAATGAAAATATTCACGCGGCTTACGGCATCCTCGGCAATAAAATAAACCGGTTTTCATACCAGTTGGGCCTGCGGGGCGAATGGACGGATGTGACCACTACCCTGAAGCAAACCAATGAAGTAAACCCCCGCAATTACGTCAACCTTTTCCCCAGTACCCATTTTACGTACGATTTGCCGGGGCAAAATGCCGTTCAGGCCAGTTATAGCCGCCGGGTCCGGCGCCCTCAGTACAGAGACCTGAGCCCCTTCTTTACATACACCGACAACCGGAATTTTTTCAGCGGCAACCCCGATCTTGAGCCGGAGTTCACGGATTCATACGAACTCGGACACATCAAATACATGGACAACGCCTCCATGAGTTCGACGCTATATTACAGGCATACCACGGGTAAAATCGAGCGGATCCGGGAGGTAGATGACCAGGGCAATTCTGTCACATTGCCCAAAAACCTGTCAACGGAAAACGCTTTCGGCGCGGAATTTACAGGTGCTTACAGCCCTTACAAATGGTGGAAAGTCGATGGCAATGTCAATTTTTTCCGGGCGATCACCGATGGCGGCAATCTCGGCGAATCCTTTAAGAGCGACACCTACAGCTGGTTTGCCCGCCTGACTTCGCGCATTACTTTCTGGAAAAACACCGATCTGCAACTGAGAGGCAACTACGATGCAAAAGCGCAAACCACCCAGGGCTACCGAAAACCACGCTGGTTCCTCGACCTGGCCATCAGCAAGGATATTTTGCAGAACAACGGTACCATCACGTTGAACGTTTCCGACGTTTTCAATACCCGGCGTTACCAGTCTGTATCGAAAGGCGATAACTTTTATACGGAAAACGATTTTCAATGGCGGGCACGCCAGATCAACCTGACGTTCAGTTACCGCCTGCATCAGCAAAAGAGAAAATCGGACAAAAAGCAGGGCGAAGGAGAAGATTTTTGATCACAAAACACGCTTCATAGCGCCTGTTCGAAAACCAGGCTTTGTGCCGGCCGGGTCTTCGAACAGGCGCTAAATACTCAGGCAATTAAAAAGGTCAGTGTTTTACCACCTTGACGTTCGCCGAAACTTCATTTCCTGAAACCGATACAAAATAGATCCCGGGCGTCCAGGCAGACACCGGGATTTCTATTTGTTGCTCACCGGCCGGCAATTGCTGAACCGTTTCCCAAATGGTTCTGCCGGACAAGTCACGCGCAGCCAGGTGGTAGTTGCCTGATCCGGGCAACCTGAATGTCGCGTGTAAAACCGATGAAGCGGGGTTGGGCCACAATTGTAATCCGATTTTCCCGGCATACGGGTTTTGGGTTGCGGCATTGAGCGATTCCGTCAATTTCAAGGTTGTGACGGCAGCGCCGTCGCCGCTGTTCAATCCGTTTTTGTTGACTGCATTGCCGGCAGCGTAAAAAGTAATATTGCCGGTACCGGCTGCAGGCGCCGTCCACACTACATTGAAGGTGTTGGGTGTCGATATATTGTCGTGCTCGGCGTAGGTGCGGCCGTTGGGTATGGTGGCGATTTTGTAATTATTCACCATTTGGTTGCCGGGGTCGGAGAACCCGTCGAGGTCGGTATTGCCGTCGTCTTTGAGCGCGATCATCTGGAATCCATACCCTTTCGGGACGCCGGCTGTGGGTGTGATGACCACCCGCGCGGTATATTTTTCTCCCGGCACGTATTGCGTAACGGCATTGCCCGAGCTGTCAATTACGCTGACGGACATGGTAGCGGTAATGGGGCTGGCGATATGGCAGCCGCTGCAGGTAATGGGCGTACCGTTGGGCAGGGCTTCGTCGCCGGGCGCGCCGGTGTTGCCGGCTTTGGCGTCGGAAGCACGACCGTTTTTGTTGCCAAGGAGGGCTATGGCGCACAAGCTGGCGAAGAACAACGTGTAAACAAGGCGGATTTTCATAGTTGGAATAAAGATGCTGGTGAAATCAGTTGTTGGTCGACAAATTCATTGTCGGAATGCTTTGACAATAACCAACGCCAAAAGTTGAATTCACGAGACAGGAATGAATGTAAAATATCGTCATTCTTCAAAATAAAAGCGGCCCGGACGAGCATATACCCGCCGGGCCGCAACCTTCGGTCCCACAATCTTATAACTCGTCGAGGTCGTACAAACGGAATGTCTCTATGGCCTTTTCCATTTCGTTTTTAAAATTCGGCGCATCGGAGATATCCTGTTTTGCGATTTCTGTTACCCAGGCCTGCCAGTCTTTGCCGGCGCTTTTTTTGACGCTGCCAAACCACTCCTGACTCGTCAGGTAAATGCTGAAGTCGCGGAAACTCGCCCAGGCTGACTCGTATTTGCGCAGGCATCGGCCGTCTGCCGTGGTCGTTTCGCCTTCCCAGTCGGATGTGCAGGGCAGGGCGAAATAATTATTGCTCGGCTCCACAAAACTGCGCTGGCCGGCCGAGCTGTTCACGTAAGCGCAGGCCAGTAATACTGACGAGGGTATCCCGAATTTCTTGCGCTCGCTGATAGCCACTTTTTCGAAGCGCCGCACAAAAGCGATGGCAACCGTCTTGTCCACTGCAGGCCGGTCCGACGACAAGCCGGACATTTGCGGTACCAGATCCATTGCGGATTTTCCCCCGGCAGCGGTATACTTTTCCGGGCTGGCTTCCTTTGGGTCCTTCCGGTTGGGCGACGCCGGGCCGGCAGTGTTAAAAGGCAGGTTTTTCCGGACGATGGCGCCCAGTACCAGCAGCACGAGTGCGATTGAAAACCAATTTGTTTTAATAAATTTCCATTTCATAGCTGAAGCGTTTTTTCAACGTTTTCCACTAAAGTGTTTGAAAAAGAGATGTTTGTAACCAGTTTGATTTTTCCTGCGGAGCAAATATAAAACGTTTTGTTTTAATTGTAAAACAAATTATTTAAAGATTATTTTAAAAAAACAATCTGAAGCGTACAGGCGCCTGATTATCAAAGCAGGTTTGAATATAAAATCAAATTGTTTTAAGTTTGCCGGGATTTATAACCTACAACCTGCTGATATGAACCTTTCCCTTGCACAGGCTGCCCTGAAAAAATATTTCGGTTACGAAGCCTTTCGCCCCTTGCAGGCCGAAATCATTCAGGCCGTTTTCGACAAACGCGACGCGCTGGTGCTGATGCCGACCGGCGGCGGCAAAAGCGTCTGTTTCCAGATACCGGCGATCACGATGGACGGCGTGGCCGTGGTGGTCAGCCCGCTCATCGCGCTTATGAAAGACCAGGTGGAAGGCCTGAGCGCCAACGGCATCCCCGCGGCTTTTATCAACAGTTCGATCAGCAACGACCAGATCCGAAACGTGGAAACTGCGCTCCTCGCGGGATATATAAAACTGCTTTACGTAAGCCCGGAAAAACTGGTGTCGCAGGGTTTTCAGCCTTTGCTTAAACGATTGAAAATCAATCTATTTGCAATAGACGAAGCGCATTGTATTTCGTCGTGGGGTCACGATTTCCGGCCCGAATACACACAGTTGCGCTTTCTGAAAGAGCAATATCCCGAGGTGCCGCTCATCGCGCTCACCGCCACTGCCGACAAACTGACGCGAAAAGACATCGTCGAGCAACTGCAACTCAGTGACCCCGCCACGTTTATCGCTTCGTTCGACCGGCCCAACATCAGTCTCCAGGTACGCCCGGGTCAGAAACGATTCGAACAGATCGTGGAATTCCTGAAAAAGCACCCCAACCAGTCGGGCATCATCTATTGCCTGTCGCGTAAAGGCTGCGAAGGCCTGGCCGACAAACTCAATACAAAAGGGTTCAAGGCGTCATTTTACCACGCGGAGTTGTCGTCGGCCCAGCGCAGCAAGGTGCAGGAGGATTTTATCAATGACCGCACGCCCATCGTTTGTGCTACCATTGCCTTCGGTATGGGCATTGATAAAAGCAATGTGCGCTTTGTGATCCACTATAACCTTCCGCGCAACGTGGAAGGCTACTACCAGGAAATCGGCCGCAGCGGCCGCGACGGACTGCCCGCAGAGGCATTGCTGTTTTTCAGTTATGCCGACGTGACGTCGTACCGGGACATGATCGAGCAAGGCGAGGCCAGCGACGAACAAAAGGAACTCAAAATCGCCAAACTGAACCGTATGTACCAGTTTGCCGAAGCGCCGGTGTGCCGCCGGAAAACGGTGCTATACTATTTCGGCGAAACCTATGACCGCAACTGTGGCAACTGCGACGTGTGTCAGAATCCACCGCAGCAGTTCGACGGCACGGTAGCGGCGCAAAAGGCCCTTTCTGCCATCACGCGCACGCAGGAGAAAGTAGGCATGAGCCTTCTGGTCGACATTCTGCGCGGCAGCCAGCGGCGGGAGGTGTTTGAAAACAAATGGAACGAGATCAAAACCTACGGCGCGGGCAAGGAGTACACCTACGAAGACTGGCTTTTTCTGATCTCCCAGATGCTACATACCGGCCTCGTGGAGATCGCTTATGACGACCACAGCCACCTTAAAGTGACCGAACAGGGACGCGAGGTGCTGTACGAAGGCAAAAAAATAAAACTTGCGCTGCCGAAACCCAAAGCCAAACCCGAGGAGCGTCATCCGCGCGTACAGGAAAAATCAAAAACACAGGTGCTCAAAGAGGAACTGTTCCAGCGCCTAACCGTGCTGCGCCGCAGCGTCGCACAGCAGCAGGGCGTACCACCCTACCTGATTTTCAGCGACGCCACACTCGTGGATATGGCCGACAAGCGCCCATTGACCGACGCCGATATGATGGCGGTGAGCGGCGTCGGCGAACGCAAACTGCAACTTTACGGTGACGCGTTTATCGAAGAGATCCGGAATTTCGTTCGTGAAAAAACAGGCGAAGGCGCCCGTGTGACCGGCAGCACCCAGCTTGTCACCTGGGACCTGTACAAAAAGGGTCATTTAATTGAAGAGATCGCCGACATGCGCGGGATGAGCACGCTCAGCGTGTTGAGTCACCTCGCGACCATGTACGAACGAGGCGAAACGCTTGACATCGGCAGGTGGGTATCGCCCGAAGAATGCGACATTATACAGGGCGCGTTGCCGCTTTTCGAAGAACCGTACGTGATGAAAGCCATTTACGAGCATTTCAACGAACGGTTCAATTATGACAAGATCCGCTTTGCAATAGCAGATCAAAGAAGAAATAAATAATTGCCCTATCCCTATCTTCGCCCACATGGAAAACCTCTCCTCTTACACGGTCCTGTTCTTTTTTTGCGGGCTGGTCATTCTCTCATACCTGTTTTCGGTAATCAACCGCGTGACACGTATCCCTTCGGTGTTGTTGTTGCTGGGCACGGGCATGCTGCTGCGTTACGTGGCAGGTCTGACGCTGCCTTCATTTCAGATACCGCCGGCGTTCGTGGAGATACTTGGCACCATCGGTCTGATCATGATCGTGCTGGAGGCTGGCCTCGATCTGGATGTAACGCGAAAGAAACTGCCGCTGATCCGGAATTCGTTTGCCTCGGCTTTCATCATACTCGTATTGTCAACCTTCAGCGTGGCGGGCATTTTGAAATGGTGGATACCCGATTCATCGTTTGCGAATGACGTGGTGTATGCAATCGTGCTGAGTATCGTCAGCAGCGCGATCGTTTTGCCCAGTGTAAATCACCTGAGCGACGAAAAACGGGAATTTCTGATCTACGAAGCCTCATTTTCGGACGTGCTGGGCATCATGGCATTTAATTTTCTGACGACAGGGGAGATCATCACCGGACGCTCTGTTTCATTGTTTCTCGGCAGCATTCCGGTAGCCATCGTGTTGTCTGTTGTCGTCAGTTTCGCTTTGATGATGTTGCTGATCAAGAACAGGGTCAACGTCAAGTTTTTCCTCGTTTTTGCCGTTCTGATCGTCATCTACGTGGGTGGAAAAATGATGAACCTGCCATCTCTCATCACCATTCTCATGTTCGGTCTGGTGGTGAACAACTGGGAATTGATCCGCTGGAAACCGCTGAAAAACTACTTTTCCGACGAAAACGTCAACGACGTAGCGGCTTTTTTGAAATCGATCACCGCCGAATCGTCGTTCCTTATACGGACCTTCTTTTTTATTATTTTCGGTTATTCTATCAAAATCGAAGCATTATTTGACCTGGAAGTACTGAAACTGGGCTCCGCTATCGTGGTGGCCCTGATAGTGCTGCGTTATATTTATCTTCGCATTTTGCACAAATACACTCTTTTACCCGAACTCTTCTACATTCCCAGGGGCCTGATCACCGTTCTCCTGTTCTACAAAATACCGCAATGGGTGCGGATCGAAACCTTCGATGAGGGTGTCTTGTTTTTTGTGATCCTGGCCACCGGAATCATCATGATGTTCGGCGCATTGTTCTTCCACGACAAGCCGGTCGAAATTGACAAAATAGTGGAAAAAAGCAGCGAATAGCCGCGTTTTACAAGTCTAAAAATTGTTTTAACCTACTTCATCCCGCACCTGTGCATCATGCGGGCTTACTGTTGCATTATGGAAATATTAATAGTCATAGCATTCATTCTGGGGTATATCGCCATCACACTCGAACATCCGCTGAAAATAGACAAGGCAGCCATTGCACTGGTGACGGGCGTGGTCTGCTGGACGGTATATGCCCTTGCCCAGGATGACCCGACTTCCGTGTCGCATCGCCTCACCGAACACATGGGCGAGATATCGGAAATCCTGTTTTTCCTGCTCGGCGCCATGGTAATCGTTGAACTGATCGACGCGCACGACGGGTTCGAGATCGTGACCGAATACGTGCGCACCCAGGACAAAAAACGCTTGTTGTGGATGATCAGCGGCATCGCTTTTTTTATGTCGGCTATACTTGACAATCTGACTACAACCATCGTTATCGTCAGCCTCCTGCGCAAGCTGGCAGGACGCCGGGAAGACCGGCTCCTGTTCGCCGGAATGACCGTTTTGGCTGCCAACGCGGGCGGCGCCTGGTCGCCGATGGGCGACGTTACGACAACCATGTTGTGGATCGGCGGGCAAATAACGGTGTTGAACATCATAAAAATGCTGTTTTTGCCGAGTCTGGTTTGCCTTCTCGTGCCCCTCCTGATCCTGTCGCCGAAAATGAAAGGCAAAATAGATCCGCCCGCCCGCCTCGCGGCAGATAACACTGATACCACGCCAGGCGAGCGCCGTACCGTGCTTGTCCTCGGCTTCGGCATCCTGATATTTGTGCCCGTATTCAAAACCCTGACGCACCTGCCGCCTTTTATGGGTATGTTGTTCGGCCTGGGTATCATGTGGATCGTAACCGAACTGATGCACAGCGGGAAAGATGAAGTGGAGAAAGGCACCAGGTCGGTGGTGCATGCACTGCGAAAAGTCGACTCGCCGAGCGTCCTGTTTTTTCTCGGTATTCTGGTCGCGGTGGCGGCCCTGCAAAGCACCGGCCTGCTCAGCGGGATGGCTGCCTGGCTCGAACGAACGGTAGGAAACATCACTGTTATCTGCATCCTCATCGGATTCCTGTCGGCTATCGTTGATAATGTACCCCTTGTAGCCGCAGCCCAGGGTATGTATTCGCTCGAACAATACCATACCGACCATTATTTCTGGGAATTTCTG
>JAKOXM010000529.1 GCA_029781095.1 Bacteroidota bacterium | reverse complement strand
AATCCCGGCAGTGCGGACCCGCTTAACAGCCTCTTGATGATACAGGGCGGCACGGGTGTTTCGAAAGTGCGGCAATGGCAGATATACGACCGTTGGGGCGGCGCCGTGTTTGGCGTTAACGACTTTTTGCCCAACGATCCTGCCTATGCCTGGGATGGCAAAATCAGGGGCAACGGTGACAACACGGGCGTTTATACCTGGTTTGCCGAAATTGAGTTTGTTGACGGCGAAGTGGAATTGTTCAAAGGAGATGTGACGATAGTACGATAGGTTGAGAGGGGTTGATGACAGGTCATTGAGAGGGTTAAGAAGGGTTGTCTCGTCCTAAAATAACTTTACAGGTTAAGAGATAAGGAAAAATTGCAGTCCTGCGGGGGAGTACATTTCGTTCAATACTTAATTCGTTGAAAATAAAGCAACTGTTTAGGTTTTTGTGATGTACTCCCCTTCAGGGGTCGGGGGTAAAAAAGGGAAATGGCGCAGATTTCTGAATGTCCTAAATCTCTCTTTTTTTAGTCAACCCTCTCAACCTTTCTCAACCCTTCTCAACCATCGAAGTTTCCGCTTAACAACGTATCAACGAAAAAACCGGGACAGATAGAAAGCTACAACGGCAGCCGCTGCGGCGCTGAGTAAAAAGGTGGCGCCTGATCCGGCGTTATACCAGATCAAGCCCGCGAGGCTGCTGGCAACCAGCGCGCCGACGCTTTGAAAAGCGGTCAACGTGCCAATAGCCGTTGCCGTGTCTTTTTTGTCGCAAATATTGGTTATCCAGGCCTTGGCAACACCCTCAGTAGCAGCGGCGTAAAGTCCATACAAGAAGAATAAAGCGGCAAATACAGGCCAGGAAGCGGCAAAAGCCATACCGGCATACACCGCAGCAAACAATAATAACCCGCTTGCAAATACCCGTTTCATGCCGAAGCGATCGGCGAAGGCGCCGAGTGGATAAGAGGCCAGAGCATAAATCAGGTTGTAAAAAACATACATGCCAATGACCATGCCGTCGCTCATGCCGGCCTCTTTGATTTTCAGCAGCAGGAAAACGTCCGAACTATTAAACAAGGTGAACACCAGCAGGGCGCCGGCCAGTTGCCTGTATTGCGCCGGGCTGCGCCGCCAATATTTCAAAAAATCCAGAAAACCCGGCCTGACCACGCGTTCCGGTAATATTTTTCTTTTTTCCCGGATCAGCATCGTGAATGCAATGGCCAGTACGCCGGGAATAAAGGCCAGGAGAAACATGGTTGAATAGGCGCCAGGGTGCGCCTGCAGAAACAGAATCGCCAGCAAGGGCCCCAGAACTGCACCGAGGGTGTCCATGGAACGATGAAAACCGAATACCCGGCCCTTCGTTTCAGGGGTGGCCTCGTCTGAAAGCAGGGCGTCGCGGGCGCCGGTGCGAATGCCTTTCCCGAGGCGGTCGGTCGTGCGGGCAAAAAATATCCAGAGCGGATATATAAAAGCCGCCATCATCGGTTTCGAAACGGCGCTGAGCGTGTATCCGATTTGTACAAAGGGTACCCGGCGGCCGGTTTTGTCGCTCAAATTGCCGAAATACCCCTTGCTGAGCCCCGCAGTTGCTTCTGCAAAACCCTCCAGCACCCCGATAAAAACGATGGTGAAACCTATGCTTTTCAGATAAACCGGCATAACCGGGTACAGCATTTCGCTGGCCACATCCGTGCACAGGCTCACGAGTGAGAGAATCCAGATATTGCGGGTTATAATGGCGGATCTGTTCATGTTTTCAGGAATTCAATCGTTTGCAGGGCGCAGATTGTCATGCCCTGTCGATAAAGCAGGAGCAAGCCGACAAAACCGCTTGCGATGCCAACCGTTTTTATGATGATTTCCGGCCAGGGACTGCCATAAATCCGTCGTAAAGCGATTGCCTGGTATATCGGAAATCCGATCATGAGAAGAATAAAAATGTACCTCCCGATATTCACCAGACCCAAAATGCCCAAAACGGCATGTATGCCCAGGTCGAGCAAAATATAAAACGTCAATCCATGCATCGCGAAAATGAGATGTGGCGCAAGCCAGGGCATTTTTTGACGGAAAAAGAGGAAAACGATTGTTCCCCAAAAAGGAATGATAATGAAAAGCCAGGTTTTTGACAAATGAGAAGCCCGGGCTATGACATCGCTTTTTAGCGTCTCTTCATCAACGTGCAGTAGCGCCGCTTTTTCCGCGAGCGCCCTCCCGAAATCATAATGGAACGAGTTCATGAAAAAATCTTGCTCCTGGTATCCTCTGGCAAGATCCCTGTAACTTGTAAAATAAGCCGTCGCGGTCGGCAGGAAAAAATAAAAAAGCAGACCGGCCACAACAAACATTTGCAGGGGTTTCATGTAGGCGACCCTTCGCCCGGCAATCCATTCGGCGGTCAGAAAGCCGGGTTTTGAAACCAGCAGCCAGCAACTCCGGAGCAATTTTGAATCGAAATGGACGAAATGCCACATCGACTGTTTCAAAAATTTAAATATGCTGAAATCGCGTTCCGGAACGATCTTTTTTTCTCCGCATTTCCGGCAGTAATTGCCTTTCATTTTTGTTCCGCAACTGACGCACACTTCCGGCAGTTTTTCTTGTAACGCTTCG
>JAKOXM010000522.1 GCA_029781095.1 Bacteroidota bacterium | reverse complement strand
GACGGGCTGCTGAAGCGAAGGGCAATGTCAAGATTTGTTGGTTCGCCATTCGCCATTCCGTTGCTTTCAGTAGCAAATCCGTATGCCTCGGCGCGGGTGATGCGACTCGAAACGGACAGCATCCGGCTGAGTTTTCCGGGTTTCAGGGCGCGGAGCCTGATCGCGAATTTGCCGGGCGTGTTCTCTGCTGAAACCGTTACGGCATCCTGAAAAATGCCGAAATTGTCCGGTGTCATGCCTTCGCCGGGTATCACTTCCTGTATTTCCAAATCCCTGATATTCAAGGTAAACTGGAATCCTTCCGTCTGTTCGGCCGGATTCAGCGTTGCTGTAAAGATTTCCCCGGCCTCAACATTTCGGTCCTCTGTGTCAAACAGAAGGGTGCCGGAAAAGCGGTCCTTAACCGAAGCAAAACTGTTGGGAATGACCGAGTTATTGACGTCGCCGACCTTTATTGCAACAAATTCATCGGACAGATAAACGCCGCTATTTCCCAAAATCGATTCGGGAAATGCAGGGGTAAACGGGTTTTGCGGTTGCAGGAATGTAAAGCCCTTGTCCACAAAGCGCCAGGAGGTATTGTCCGGAAGTTCGCTGTATATGCCCAGGATGAGTTTTCGAAGCACCACGATATCGAATGTCGTAATCGAATTCGATTTGTTTGCGTCGGCGGCAATCATTTTATAAGGGGTGTTGAGCGGTTCCAGGCCGAGGATGTGTTTGGAAATCAGTACGAGGTCGTAGGTGCTGACTCCGTTCAATGGATTATCGTCTTTCAGAGGTGTTATGGTGTAGTCCGTATTCTTCGGAACCGAGGCAAATGAATATACACCCTGGGCGTCCGTCAAATCAAACAGGTTTACTGGCCCCATGATAAGGTTCACATTTGCATCTTCCACGCCGTCACCCGTTTCCGTTTTTAATGCACCCGCAATTCCTGTCGGGTCGAAGGGGATACAGTTGTTGTTATTATCCGACACCTGTACGAAAGTCTGGCAATAATCGGCGTTCCCGGCGAGATCCCGGGCCCAGAGTTCCACGGGCTGCTGACCGAGTTCGGCGCAGGTAAAAATAACATTGGTTACCGGATCGCCGGCCGCATCTACCGGAAAGCCGGTACCCGTTCCGGCTTTCCGGACGGCGAATGTGATCTTGTTCGGGCCGGAAATGGTTGCCGTGGGCGGGGTGCAGTTATCCTGCGCATATTGCAGGAAGTCAGTAGCCCACAATTGTACAGTCCCGGTTGGCATAATATTGACACTCAGGCCGTTCGTGCAGACAACCGTGGGCGCCTTGCAGTCCTTTACAGTAAAATTGTATTCACAGATGGTTTCGTTGCCGCAGCCGTCTTCCACGATCCATTTGATCTTGTGCGTGCCGTATGGCAATTCGGCAGGAAAGTACTGGGTCGGATTGTCCGGTGTGTTCCATTTCAGGCTTGCTGTTTGGTACAATCCGCTGATGGAGGTCTGCAAGGCAAATTTCCATTTTTGGCCGGCCGACACGGGTCGCTGGTCAAACAACTGCGAGGTTCCTCCTGAATAATTCGGGTTGGAGGCATTGCCGAAATTTACCGTGCCGGGAGCGGGAAGGTCGTTGCTGTTGATCACCGTTTCCATGGTTCCGTCGTTGTCCAGGTCAAGGAACAAGAGGTACCTGTAAACCAGATTGGCGCCCGTACATTGATCCGTTGCCGTAAGTGTCAGATCGGTCGGGCCCTCGCAGAGGTCATGGCTTCCGGTCGACTGATCGAACCACGCGGGTGCGTTCCATTTTTGCGGGTCATTGTTTGTTTCGTCGCAGAACTCAGGCTTGCTGGTCGGACAATTCGAGATGACAGGGTCTTTTGTGTCTTCCACAATGATAATCTGCTTGTAACGATAGCAGTTGACATCCGGGTCCCAGAAAATGCTGTAATCCGTGACATCCGGGTCGGTAGGAAGCACTTTCACAACCGTTGAAGCCCAGGGGCCGGTTGTGCCCGGGGGCGTAACAATTGGACCGGGAAGTATAAACGGTCGCTCCAGCGCCAGGTCGGGATTAGGCACTTCAATACAGGGCTGATCGGGATTGTAGGTACACCAGTTGATAATATTCCAGGTGCGCTCTATTTTGTAGCAGGCATCCGGGACTACCGTATAAATGGCGTCTTCATAGGAAATGCCCAGTAGTTCGCAGTCTTTACCCAGGAAGACGGGCGCGCCGAAATCCGTGGACCCGTCGCATTTGGTCACGATCTTGTCATCGGGGAATTTAACGCCATAATCCTGTTTGTAATTCACAACAATGCGTTGCGTGCATGCATTCGTCAGACCGCCGCAGTCGTACGAGCGGAAGGTTCGCACGATAGTGCCTTTGTTGCAAACCGTATCGAACAGGTTGTAGTTGCGGCTTTCCTTGATGGTATCCAGGCAGCAATTATCCACGGAGGTGGCAAAACCGTATGTTTCGAAAGTCGGATCAAAGTTTTCACAGGAGACTGTTACGTTTGGAGGCGGGGCGCAGCTGGGCTTGATCTTGTCTTCCACGAGTACCTGCACCATGCATTCATTGTAGTTCTGGATGTCGAGGTCCAGGGAGATGTCGCCCGGAGGCGGTGGAAAATCATATACCCGGAATACAACCGTAACGGTATCTCCGATGTCGGTGCAACAGAATTTTACGGCATCGTACAAGTGGTCGTTCGGCTGGCAATCGTTGTCATCCATGCGCCGCACCTTGAAGTGTACGGATGCGCAATTATCGTACGAACCGTCGTCAAATGTGGTGGCATCGACCAATGCCATCCCGTCGGCGCCGAGTGCGACCTTGGTATCCTTGTCGCATGCCGCTACCGGAGGCGTCTTGTCTGCAACGGTGAGGCGGAAAGAGCAGGTAGAACTGTTGCTGCAATCGTCCGTAGCCGTATAGGTGACAATGTGCGTGCCCGGCGGGAGGCAGGTCGTGGCGCCCAGCACGCCGAGGGTATCGGGATCCCATGGATTGTTGTTGGCGAAATCGCTGAGATTGCCGCTCACAGCAAACATACCGATCGGGTCGCCGGTATAATAATCGAAACCGGCTATCATGGCGCCGACGCTGTTTACCCGGGAACACCGGTCGCTCAACAGTATATCCGGAAGATCCACGGTGGCGCAACAGTTAAACGGGTCTGTCGTTACGGTCAGATCGGCGGGGCAGATGAACGCCGGACCCTGGTCATCAGACACTTTTATCAACTGGGTATAAAAGACTGCATTGGTTACCGGCTGAAGCGAGTCGTCGGGGAAACACCAGTCAACCACCGTCCAGTTGCGTTTGATCTTGTACGTGCCGTCGCAGACGGGAATCAGTTCGTCGGTGTACACTGCGTTTATGTCACAGAATTGGTTGTCCGGGTAAACAGGGAAATTCCGCCCGAAATCGGTAAAATAGGGCGCGCCGGTGAAAACCGGATCGGTAAGCGGCGTTTCGCAGGAGACCACCGTATCCGCCGGGAAAACAAGTTCGTCTACATGGCGGCGCTTCAGGTAAATATGTTGCCCGCACTTCGATTCATTCCCCGAAGCGTCATGTGCCGTCCATTCCCGTAGCAGGTACGCACTGATGTCTGATTTTCCGTTGATACTGTCGCCGCAGGCGATATTTTCCCAGGTATCGATAAATGTCACCGACTTGAGCTGGCAGTTGTCCGAGACGCCGGGTTTTCCCGCAGCGATGCCCAGCGAGTCCGCCAGAAAACCGGGGCTGACATTTCCAAGAGCGCAAGGCAGCGTGATGTCTTTGCAGGGAATGACCGGCGGGATTTTGTCTTCTATTTTTACGGTGCCCCAGCAAAAACTGCCGTCGCACATATCAGTCACTTTAACTTTTAACGTCTGGCCGACATAGGCGCAGGTGACTGGGTTGGCCACCGGCTGGCCTGCCTGTGTCAGGATCGAAACGCTATACACATCGAGACCGTCATCGACTCCTTCCAGAATGATGTCCGGCGTGATAAGCGCTTTTCCGTCGGGACCGATGCTGATAAACAGGTTATCATTGCAGGTTAGCCCGGCTGCCTGGTGAATGCTGACGATCACAACATCCGTAGCGGTACATCCGTATGCATTCGTGACGGTCACAATGTATCCTGTTGTGACATTCGGGGCCGCTACTGGCGTGCAGGTATTCGGATTATCCAAACCGGTTGCCGGTTGCCACTGACAACCGGTGCCGCCTGTAGCGGAAAGCGTGGTGTTGCCGCCCGGGCAAATAGCGACATCGGCTCCGGCATCTGCCAGGGGTAAAGGGTTAACGGTTACCTGTATTTCCTGGAAAGGCCGGCAAGTTGCGTCGGTGAGATCAGGGTCGGAAACGCTCAGACGGGCATACACGTAAAATATTGTTGCAGAGTCGACTGCGGGAAAACTTACATTGCTCAGTGTCGCCGTATAGGGGCCGCTGCCGGTGAAACTTCCGGATGGCACAAGGCCAAGCAAGAAACCGCCTGAATACATAGCGGTGCCTGATTGAGGAGTTGTATAATATACAAACTCGATATCTATGGAATTGTCGCTTGTCCCGACAGAAAGACCGGACGATTTATCGCCCGAGCAAATAGCGTAACTGTCCGTAACTTGCCCAAACACGGGGCAAACCAGAACCGGCAAACGAGCGGGGAGGGGCATTAATTGGGAAACAGGAGAACCTTCTGCCCTGAAAAAAGCGAAGATCGCAGCTGCGCCCCAAAAGGCGGTGCGGAAAGAGATTAACATACGAGAAGCGTATAAATATTGATTAGAACCGAAGTGAGAACAATCGCTTGCCCAACACATCATTTACAAGATGCTGTGATCGGGCTGGACGCTTGCTTGTCTTGCAAATATATTTCTTACCGCAGAATTGCATACCTGTTTTGTGTTAAATTATTGGCAATGAGATATTTCTGCTTTATTTTTAGTTCTTTAAAAATTATATTTTTTTAACATAAAAACATTTTTCAAACATTAAAAGGCAAAAAAGAAACAGGCGTCACCTCTCGGCAACGCCTGTTTTTTCTTATAAAAGCGGTTCAATCCGGAGGTTCGAACCGCAAAATCTGCACGGATTTATTACATCATATCCATTCCGCCGCCCATGCCCGGGTGGCCATGGCCGCCGGCTGATTTGGGTTCCGGTTTTTCGTTGATGACGCATTCGGTCGTCAGTACGAGGCCGGCGATGGAAGCGGCATTTTCCAGTGCGATGCGGGTCACTTTCGTCGGATCAATGATACCTGCTTTTTTCAGGTCTTCGTAGCGATCATGACGGGCGTTGTAGCCGAAAGCGCCTTTGTTGTCAGCCACTTTGTGGAACACCACCGAACCGTCGACACCGGCATTTTCAGAGATAATGCGGATGGGGGCTTCAAGAGATTTGCGAACAATGGCGATGCCGTAGTTCTCGTCTTCGTTTTCGCCTTTCAATTCTTTCAGGCTGTCGAGCGTACGCACAAGCGCTACACCGCCGCCGGCAACGATGCCTTCCTCGATGGCAGCGCGGGTGGCATGCAGGGCGTCATCGACGCGGTCTTTCTTTTCCTTCATCTCCACTTCGGTGGCGGCGCCTACATAGAGTACGGCTACGCCGCCGGACAGTTTGGCGAGGCGTTCCTGGAGTTTTTCGCGGTCATAATCGCTGGTGGTGGCTTCGATCTGTTGTTTGATCTGGTTTACGCGGCCTTTGATGTCGTCGCTTTTGCCTTTGCCACCGACGATGGTTGTGTTGTCTTTGTCAACCGTGATGCGTTCGCAGGAGCCGAGGTGTTCCAGGCCGGCATTTTCGAGTTTGTAACCCTGTTCTTCGCTGATGACCGTGCCGCCCGTAAGGATTGCGATGTCTTCGAGCATGGCTTTGCGGCGGTCGCCGAAGCCCGGGGCTTTCACGGCTACTACCTTGAGGCCGGCGCGGAGGCGGTTGACCACAAGAACACCGAGGGCCTGGCTGTCAACATCTTCCGCGAGGATGAGCAGCGGACGACCTGTTTGCAGGCTTTTTTCCAGCACAGGCACGAGGTCCTGCATGTTGCTGATCTTTTTGTCGGTGATAAGCAGGTACGGATTTTCGTAATCTGCCACCATTTTTTCGGCGTCGGTGATAAAGTAGGGGCTGAGGTAGCCGCGGTCGAATTGCATACCTTCCACCACGTCCATATAGGTTTCGGTTCCTTTGGCTTCTTCGACGGTGATGACGCCGTCTTTCGACACGCGCTTCATGGCGTCGGCGATCAGTTTGCCGATTTCTTCATCGTTGTTGGCAGAAATTGCTGCCACCTGCTGGATTTTGCTGAAATCGTCGCCGATGGTTTCGGTTTGTTTTTTCAGGTTTTCAACCACCACTCTTACGGCCTTGTCGATACCGCGTTTCAGGTCCATCGGGTTGGAACCGGCGGCCACGTTCTTCAGGCCGGCAGTTACCATGGCCTGGGCGAGTACCGTAGCGGTTGTGGTACCGTCGCCGGCAGCATCAGCGGTTTTGCTGGCGACTTCCTTTACCATTTGAGCGCCCATGTTGGCAACCGGATCTTCCAGTTCCACCTCTTTGGCAACGGTCACACCGTCTTTGGTGATGGCCGGAGCGCCGAATGATTTTTGAATGACAACATTGCGTCCTTTCGGACCAAGGGTCACTTTTACGGCATTTGCAAGTGCGTCGATGCCGTCTTTGAGTTTTTCACGGGCGTCGCTATTAAAATTGATTTGCTTGGCAGACATATCTGTTAAGTATTGATTTATTGAACTGATTGCTGGTTATGGGTAACTGGTTACTGGTTTTCAGTTGCTCGTTCCAGGTTGTCCGATTCAATTCCAGGCAACCTTGAAACCGAAACTTCCGGGACAATTTAAACGATGACGAGAATATCGTCTTCGCGCATAATGAGGTAATCGGTGCCTTCAAAGCTGATTTCCTGACCGGAATATTTTCCGTAAAGCACGATGTCGCCTACTTGAACGGTCATGAGATTTCCATCCTTGCCCGGGCCGACTGCGATTACTTCGCCGCGCTGCGGTTTTTCTTTGGCAGTGTCAGGGATAATGATGCCACCTTTGGTCTTTTCGTCGGCAGGCGCCGGCTTAATTATGACACGGTCTGCGATTGGTTTCATACGTCTGAAATTATTTTTATTTTGGTGAAACTAAGATTTAGGCCGCAAAACAGAATTTCCTGCTGTGCGCAGGGAACTGCGGACGAAGACGAACTATCAGACTTCGTGCCATGCAGACTTTCCTGCCATTTTTACAGTCGCCTGCCATTCACTTTGTCATGATGGCACGCATGAACCGACAAAATGGCCCGGCAGCGCAGCGGCTGGCAGAATAAATTCAATACCGAAAATTTGTTCACGTCAATTCATTTCGACATTTTTGCTTCTGAATTATACGTTTCGATTTGCTCACTGTTCAAGTTGTATAATCATTATGACGACATTATCGGAGACCTGGTTTATCGACGGCAATATTGATTTTGAATCCAAAAAGTACACGCTGCTGGCTTACCTTCAGAAGGTCAATAACTTTTTTGACGAGAAGAAACTCTACCCGCAACTGTCCGATGTAATCTTCCATTTCAATAACCTGATGACTTTCAAACAAAACAAGCGCCTGCTCCAAAACAGTTTTCCCCGGCGTTTGTCCGGCATACAACTGGAGCGGCTCGAACTCCTGTACGAGGAAATGATCTCCGATGACGAATTGATGGCTGAGATTGAACAGATTACGAATTATGCTTCCCAGAGAATGAAAGTCACCATCACCGACGGAACGGATCTGTATGATTATGTGGAGAATACCATTACCATTTCTCCTGTTGGCATTCTGCCTCTTGATATCGAGGAAGGTTATTTCTTCCTGTGCGACGGCTATTTCAGGTCCATTTACGTTTATCAGTACAAATTGAGCATCATAGAACGCTCGAATGATAAATTCCGGAGTTTGCGTTCGCAGCCTGTGAGTGAATGGGAACGCAATTTTACCAATACCTATGAAAGCATCAAAGCCGACCTGATGCGGCACAACAGGACCCTGGGGGCGCCGGCAGTGTACACCATAGAAACAAAACTGACCTACCCGGTGGAAGAAACCCTGCTCCCGATCGCCAAACGATCGCTGGTGCGTTATATCGAGACGACCCGTGTTTAGAATGCTTGGTTGCACGGAAATTGCCGTATCATTGCGCTGAAAAGTTTTGTAAAGAAAGGGACAGGGACATAACCACTTAAAAATCAGTGTTATATGTAAAATTCCAAACCCTTTGACCTGTTAAACGCTCGTGTACCAGTTCCATGCGAAGACCTGTTGATATTCTTTCCTGCGGCGAATTACTGATAGATTTTATCACTGCAGAATTTGTGCAGACCCTCGACGAAGCCACCCTGTTTAAACGTACTCCCGGCGGGAGCCCGGCCAATTTATGCATGAACATGGCCAGACTTGGCAACAAGACCATGCTGGCTGCCAGTGTCGGCAATGATGATATGGGCAATATTCTGCGTAATTACGTTGCGCGGCTTGGTGTTGACGTATCGTATGTCGCCCAGGTGGAAGAGCCGACGACCCTGATCCTTGTCACGCGTTCGGCGGCTGTCTCCAATTTTCAGCCTTATCGCGGCGCCGATGCCATGCTGTCGATCCGCCAGTTTCCTTTCAGCCGCTTCGAAGATATTGCCATTCTGCACACGACCTGCTTTGCTTTGAGCAGGAACCCTTCGCAGCACGTTATTATGGAAGCTGCGGAAAAGGCCAAGCGGGCTGGCTGCCAGCTCAGTCTCGACGCCAACTATGCCGAAAAAATATGGCCCGAACGCCGCGAGGCCCAGCGCCTGGTTTCCGAACTTTGCCGCCTCGGGGCTCTGGTAAAAGTAAGCGATGTCGACTGGGGGCGCCTTTATGAAGATGAGTCGCCGAAACCTGATACCGTTATCGACCATTTTCTGAAAATGGGCGCATCCGAGGTGTGTTATACACTCGGCGCTGAAGGATGCTGGGTGGCCGACAATACGCAACGCCATTTCCTCCCTGCCCGCCCTGTGGAGGTCAAAGATACCACCGGCGCAGGAGATGCCTTTTGGTCTGGTTACCTCACCGCCCGCCTCGACGGGAAAAAAACGCTCGAATGCGCGATTGCAGGTCGCCGCATGGCAGAGATCAAACTGTGTCATTTCGGCCCGCTTCCGGATAAGGTGGACCGGGAGTCAATATATGCGGATTTGTTATAACGGACTGACGTTTATCAGGCAGTAATGCAACCGGAGAATATCCATCACTTTCATTCGATCCTTGAAATTTCCACCAACAGGCTTTGGGGATGTCATTTCAGTGTGCCGCAGTTTGTCGCTGACGCGCTCATTGCCAAAGGCGAGGCGCGCCGCGTCGTTTGTACCCTGAATGGAACAACCGAATTTCAGTGCGCCCTCCTGCCGCGTGGCGACGGCTCCTTCGTTATTTCGGTCAATAAGAAACTGCAAACTTCCCTTGGTGTGAAACCGGGTATGTCCGTGCAGGTCGGGCTTCGCAAAGACGACAGCGAATACGGGCTGCCAATGCCGGAAGAATTGAAAGAATTGCTCGAACAGGATGAAAACGGCAACCGTTATTTTCATGCCCTCACACCCGGCAAACAACGTACACTGCTCTACATTGTCGGTCATGCGAAAAATCCTGACGTCCGCCTCACCCGTGCGCTGGTGGTGGTGGAGCACCTCAAGGAGCAGAAAGGCAAGATAAACTACAAGCGCCTGAACGCGGATTTGCAAAATGCCGCAAAACGCTGACCGGTTGTTACAGGCTTTCCAGCCGGCGCCGTGCTTCTGTCACCAAATCGGGGAAAAAAACGTTAAAATCTTCCGAAAAAGCCTTTATCTCTAAAAAAAAGAAATCTGACAGTCCCTCCACGTCCATGCCGCCCGCCATGCGCCTGCTGAAGCGTCCCAATACCCATTCCAGGCCTTCCCGATTCTGATAACCGTGCAAAAAACGCCCCGCCAGCATGTGCGGAAGCCGTTCTTGTAACACCATCGGCATTTCCTCAGCCCGAATTTCCAGCCTTCGGTAAACCTTTTCGGAAAAATCATCGAAGGGTTCCCCGCTATAGACAGGCCAGTGTATTGCCAGCAGATGGTCGTATAAAATATCCGTCACGGCGGCGGCGTAGCGACCCGCAAAACGTCTGATCCGTTCTTTGCTCCGGATGGCCATCGGGTGATTATCCGTATAACTGTCGATTGCCCGGTGGAGGAGAATACCTTTCTGAATACCCGGTGCATATTTTTTCCAATCGCTTCCCTTTACATCGTCGCCGATGAAATTGCCGACCAGAAGGTCTGCATCATCGAATGACAGGAAACAATGGGCGAGGTGGTTCATAGTATGGCTTCATTGCTGGATTGCTTCATTGTTTGTAAATATTCGGCGCAACTAAAAATCACCGTCATTTTTTCTACCTTTGCGCCCGCTTTTTCGGCAAACACAAAATTTTATTTCTCCACAATATATAAATCAAATCGTCAAAGTCGGCTGCTATTGTTTAAAATTGACCATTTGAGTTGCAAAATCCCGGTTTGGCAATTCAGCAATGAAACAATCTGACAAGGCAACAGTGACGATCAATACCACCTGAATGGCTCTTCAATGCGGTATCGTTGGTCTGCCCAACGTCGGAAAATCCACTTTGTTCAATGCGCTCACCAACGGCAAGGCGTTGGCAGCCAACTATCCTTTCGCTACCAAAGACCCCAACCTCGGAGTCATCACGGTACCCGATCCGCGACTGGACAAACTGGCGGAACTCGTTCATCCGCAACGCACGGTACCTACCACCGTCGAAATCCTCGACATCGCCGGTCTCATCAAAGGTGCGAGCCAGGGTGAAGGACTGGGCAACCAGTTTTTGGCGAATATCCGGGAGGTAGATGCTATCGTACACGTGGTGCGTTGCTTCGACGACGACAATGTGGTGCATGTGGACGGCTCGGTCAATCCCGTGCGCGACAAGGAGATCATAGACCTCGAACTCGGTCTGAAAGACCTCGAAACCGTCGACAAGCGTCTTGATAAACTGGTGCGCGCAGTCCGGGTTGGCAACAAAGAGGATCAGCGTGCAGCCGAAGTTCTGGCCGAAGTAAAAAAGCACCTCGAACAGGGGCGACCGGCGCGCGAACTGCTCGTCAGCCTCGAAGACGACGCCAAAGCCATCCTGAAAGAACTTTCGCTGCTTACAGCCAAGCCCGTGCTGTACGTCTGCAACGTGGACGAAGGCGCTATCGAAAAAGGCAACGCGCACACCGAGTTGTTCCGCAAATCCGTCGCGGCAGAAAATGCCGAAGTCATCATGATTTGTGCGGGCATTGAAGCGCAGATCGCCGACATGGACACCCTGGAAGAACGCAACGAGTTTCTGGAAATGATGGGACTGGCCGAGCCGGGGGTAAACAAACTGATCCGCACGGCATATAAGTTGCTGAATCTCATCACCTATTTCACCGCGGGCGAGAAAGAAGTGCGCGCCTGGACGGTACGCCGTGGAGCAAAAGCCCCGGAAGCGGCAGGCGTAATCCACTCGGATTTTGAAAAAGGATTCATCCGCGCAGAAGTGATCCGTTACAATGATTTCACCACGCTGGGTTCCGAAGCCAAGGTAAAAGAGGCCGGTAAAATGGCCGTGGAAGGAAAGGAATACGTTGTCACCGACGGCGATATTATGCACTTCCGGTTTAATGTATAATAACGAATGGCAGCACCATGGCGATTTCAACCATCATCTTCGATCTTGGCGGCGTCCTGATTGACTGGAACCCGGATTACGTGTACAGGGAAGTGATCCCGGATACTGAAAAACGGCGCTTTTTCTTCGAAAACATCTGTACGCATGACTGGAACATCGAACAGGATGCAGGAAGGCCACTCGCCGAGGCCACGGAACTGCTGGTCGCCCAACACCCTGAATGGGAATCGGAAATACGCGATTATTACGGACGCTGGGAAGAAATGCTGGGCGGACCTCTTCATGATACGGTCGATCTGCTGCGCGAATTGCGCGAGCGCAGGGAGCATCGCCTGCTCGCATTGACCAACTGGAGCGGAGAGACGTTCCCCGTCGCCTTGTCGCGGTACGATTTTCTGCATTGGTTTGAAGGCATCGTCGTTTCGGGCGACGAAAAAACCCGCAAGCCCTTTGCCGACATCTACCAAAAATTGCTCGACCGTTACGAAGTGGACCCCGCCTGGGCCGTATTTATCGACGACAGCCTGACAAACGTGGAAGGCGCTGAGGCTGTGGGTATTCGGGGAATACATTTTCAGGGAGCACAGCGATTGCGGGAAACTTTACTAGATTTGAGGCTGCTGAATTAATGCCTTTTATCATGGTTCCAGGTCGACCAATTCTGCTGATTGCAATATACCTGCTGGCTGTCACAGCCTGTCTCGATTCTGTAAAGAAAAGTTATCAACCTACGGTTTCTCCGGTTTATCACATTGTCCTTCAAGCGGATATGCCGTCGGGATATCCCCGAGCCGGAACCCTTGACAGTATAAAAAACGTCCTCGAAAGAAGGATGGATGGCTTGCTTTTCTACAGCGACCTTTCTGTCAACCCCGGCAGGCGGACGCTTACCCTCGATCTGATCGGGAAAAGCCTTCAAAAAAACGTTCCTTCCGAATCCGAACTTGCAGAGATGACCGGCATGCTCACTACGAGCGGCAGCCTTGGCTTTTACGACGTTTACAGTATGCGCGATGAGGAGATCCGCCTGCCAATGCAGCAGGCTGTTTCGGAGTTGAACGGCTTGCCCGAACTGCTGAAGATCAATGCCTCGCCGTATAGCGCGGTGATTGGTTTTGCGGCTCCCGGCGATATGGCTGCCATAGATTCTCTTCTTGAAGTTGTGTTTTCCAAATACAGATTTCCGGCCGGAATTACCCGGGTCTGGTCGGGCCGCCCTGCCCTTGTCGCAGGACAAAATCTGCACGAATTGTATTTTCTGGCGGGGACCGCACAGGTGAACGGCAGTCATATCTTGGAGGCCGCTGCAGCGCCATCGCAGCAAAACCCGAAAGAAGCCGTTATCAACCTGACGTTCAACGAGATAGGCACAAAAATCTTCGGCGACATGACTACAGCCGCTGCAGAAAACGGAAACCGGCAGATTGCCATCGTTTTCAACGGCTACGTGTTAAGCGCGCCCAACGTCATAAATCCGATTACGGCAGGAAAATCCCAACTGGCAGGCAGTTTTACCCCTTCGCAGGCGATCAGTCTGGCGCATATTATTCAGGCCGGCCAATATCCGTGTCCGTTGAAAGTTCTGTCAGCCCATATCATTCATGAGCAGTGATACGGCCTTTAAACATACGCTAAATCTTGTATTTGCCCGCCCTTTGTCATTCACAGGCATTCTCCTATCGAAAAAACTTCCGCCCGACCAATATTTCCGGGTGCTTTGAAGTTATGCGGAACGCATTATTATTCGCAGGCTACCTATTGCTATGAAAACACTTCAAGACTTTTTCCTCTTTTGCTCGGGTGTGGATCATTCTATCCTGGAAAAATGCCCGACCGACCGGAATAAATACATGGGGATCGGCGCTACGGTCTTCTTTACCGGCGTACTGGCATTCTTTTCATCCGGCTACGCCCTGTTCACGGTATTCGACTCCTGGTGGGCCTCCGTCGCCTTCGGCCTGGTGTGGGGTGTTATGATCTTCAACCTCGACCGGTACATCGTGCTCAGTATGAAAAGTTACGGTAAATGGTGGCGCGACTGGATGGTAGCGCTTCCGCGGCTGGGACTGGCCATCCTGCTGGCACTCGTCATTTCCAAGCCGCTTGAAATGAAAATTTTCGAAAAAGAGATCAAGGCGGAATTGGTGACGATGGAACAGGAGGTTTTCAAACAGCAGGAGGATCGCGTGCGAGTGCGCTACGACGCTCAAATCGCGGAAAATCGCGCGCAAATCGCTGCATTGAAAAACGAAATCGAAGCCAAAACGGCAAGCCGCAATGCCCTGGCGCTGCAGGCCGTGCAAGAGGCCGATGGAACCGGCGGTTCGGGCAAGCGCAACCTCGGACCCATTTACCGCGCTAAAAAGGCCGATGCGGATAATGCGCAGATCGAACTCGACAAGTTATTGGCCACCAACCTGCCGCTGATCCGGGAAAAAGAGACGGCCATCCAAACCCTGGAAGCCACGGTAAAGTCTGATATCGCCGGACTTCAGCGTTCGCACTACGACGGTCTGGCCGCCCGCATGGAAGCCCTTGGACGTCTGACGGGCACAAGCAAGGCCATTTTGCTTGCCAGCCTGTTCATTACCCTGCTATTTATTGCCATCGAGACGGCGCCGATCATGGTGAAACTGATCTCCTACCGAAGCCCTTATGATTATCTGCTGCACGAACACGAGCATGTGTTTGAAATGGCCAATCTCGAGAAAACAACACTGCTGTCGAATTCGGTAAAAAACAAACTTCGATTCGATACCGAAACAGGCGCCTACCTCGTCACGTCAAGGATCGCCGCAGAGAAAGCGCTCATCGACCACAAACTGAAAGAAAAACTGGAGAGTCTGAAAAGCAGGCCCTACGACTGGAAAATCGGCAGTGTAGGTGAGTAGCAGATTTATTTCGCAACTGAAAAGCGGAAAATGCGTCCCTTGCGTTTGCCGCCTTCCGAACTGATAAAAAGATTGCCCCGGCTGTCGAAGCAAATGCCTTCCGGTTGTTTGAACCGGGATGAATGCAGGCGTTTTACGTATGCCAGACTCGCATCCGGATGCAGCACGGCGAGCGCTTTGCCCACGGAGGCTCTTACGTAAAGGTTGCTGTCGAGCGGATTGAAAGCAAGCCCCGAGGGTCCGTACCCCGGATGAAAAAAATCCTGTAGTTTTTCTGAAAAACTGTCAGGCGCTCCCTCGCGCCGTTTTATTTCGTCGATGTCGATCAAAAAGACGGGTGTCTTATTCAATTGATGCGTTCCCAGGTCGAAAGCGTAAATGGCTTTTTTATCCCGGTAAGCACCGTCACCTCCGGGGTCTCCCTTGCATGCGAGCAAGAGCCGGTTGTTGGAGGCGTCATAGCACAATCCTTCAATGTTTTGTTCCTTGCTCAGGCCGGTCTTGTATGTTTCTGTCGCGCCCGATTCGGGAATCCGGCAGAGGGTGCCATTGCTTTTAACGGCATAGATGTCGTTTCCAACCGCTTCGATGCCTTCAAAATCGCCCTTGCCTGCAAAAGTGCGGGTGTTTTCGATCGCACCGGTGGCCGGGTCCAGGTAATAAACAACGCCTTCCTCGTCATTCAGCGCTAAAAGGCTTTTTCCGTCCGGCGACATGCTCAGGCCGGAAATCTCACGGAGTTCTGACGGGAGGACGAACACGGTGTCCGGCGTCTCGAGGCGGTAGGGCAGGGTATAGTCGAAATTGCTATCCCCGGTGCCGGGAGCACGGGAATTGCAGGCTGCGGCCGTTATGCAAAGCGAGTACAGAAGGATTTGTTCAATCCGGATATAATGGTCGTTGGCAATCAAAACCGCTGGTCAGTTCTCCTTCTGGTTGTTAAAAAATGACAGGAGATCGCCCATTGTTTCTTTCAGGTCTTTCCGGTTCACCACAAGATCGACGAAGCCGTTTTCGAGCAAAAATTCGGCGGTTTGGAAGCCTTCCGGCAGGTCTCGTTTGATCGTTTCACGGATAACGCGCGGTCCCGCAAATCCGATCAGCGCGCCGGGCTCGGCAAGGTTGATATCGCCCAGCATGGCGAAGGATGCCGTCACGCCACCCGTAGTGGGGTCGGTCATCAGGGAAAAATAAGGCAGACCGGCCTTTGCCATGAGGGTTAGTTTGGCGCTGGTCTTGGCCATTTGCATCAGGGAAAAAGCGCTTTCCATCATCCGGGCGCCGCCTGATTTTGATATGATGAGCAAGGCTGACCTGGTTTCGAGCGACCGGTCGATGGCGAGTGATATTTTTTCACCCACGACGGAGCCCATTGACCCGCCGATGAATCTGAAATCCATGGCGGCCACCACGAGGGGATAGCCATGCACCGTGCCCTCCGCAACGGCGAGCGCATCGTTGAAACCGGTTTTTTTGCGGGTTTCCTCCAGGCGCTTGTCGTACGGCTTGAGGTCTGTAAATTTCAGGAAATCAACCGAGATCAGGTTGTCAAACAGGGTAGTGTACGTGTCTCCGTCGAACAACAGATCGAAATATTCTTTCGAGCCGACTGCGGTGTGGTAGTCACACTTGGGGCATTTGTAAAAATTGTCCCGGAGTTCGCGGGTCGTGCTGGTCTGTTTGCAGTTCTTGCATTGAAACCAAATGCCTTCCGGCACGTCTTTTTTCGACTTGGTAGCGGTGGAAATACCTTCGCGCAGTCGTTTGTACCAACTCATGGGCTGTCTTTGATTGATTCTGGCTGGCTGGTCGGGGAGTGCAAAGATAGCGTACCCGTTGAAAATTCATCCCTTAAAAAGCGCTTTCCGGTAAACGGGATTTGAAACGGGCTGTTACCTTTGCTGCCTATGAACCTGAAAGTGCTTTTTACCCTGCTGCACAAGGAGTTTTTACTCGAATTTAGGGAGCGCTATGCCATCAGCGGCATCGTTTTATACGTGTTCAGTATGGTGTTTGTGGTTTACATTTCCAGTATCAGGGTCCAACCCCAGGTATGGAATGTGTTGTTTTGGCTTATTGTGCTGTTTGCATCCATCAATGCCGTCGTAAAAAGTTTTGTGCAGGAAAGCGGCGCCCGGCAACTGTACTATTATCAACTGGCCGATCCGGCGATGTTGCTGTTGGCTAAAATCATTTATAATACGTTGTTATTGCTGGTATTAAGCGGACTGGCGTTTGGAGCGTACAGTGTAGTTGCCGGCAATCCCGTGAAAGATGTGGGACTGTTCGGGCTGGTGTTGCTCTTGGGCAGTCTGGGGTTTTCCATCGCTTTCACTTTTATTGCGTCCATTTCTGCAAAGGCCAATAACAGCGCTACATTGATGGCGATCCTGAGTTTTCCTGTCGTATTGCCCATTCTGCTCACTTTGGTCAGACTGTCTTTGATCGCGCTGCGGCTCATTCAGGACACTTCATACAAACACGATATTGTCAACCTGCTCGCCATCGACGCCATATTGATCACGCTGACGTTTGTGCTGTTTCCGTTTATCTGGAAAGACTAGCGGGCATGGGTTTATTGTTGAATTGCTGGATTGTTTCATTGTTCCATTGCTGCTTTGCTGAACAGGTGGGTTTTTGAAAGACTTTTTTAATCATTGCTTAATTACGAGTTTCGTACTACATTGTACCCTCTTCATTCACCTTTTTACAGCGCATAAGAAATGTGGTGGAAATCGCTCTCCGTTGTACTTCTCCTGTATGTTTTCACTGCCGGATTGATGGTGCCGCTCAAGCCGGGCATCACGCATATCACACCCGAAACGGCTAAAACAGGACAGACCGTCGAATTGCAGTTTCACGGATACAATTCATTTTACACGCGAAGTGCAGCTTCCGACATTCGCATCTGGCTCGAATACGATTCTCTTAACGCCATTGCGGGACAAAATATCCGCATTCTGAGCGATACGGCGCTATCGGCAACATTTACGTTTCCGGCCGAACTGCCGGGCAATAAACAATCGGTCATGCTGAACGCCATCGTCGATCATCCGGCGGACGGCGTTTCGCTGTTGCCCGGCGCTATAGAAGTCAGCCTCGATACTTCCGCTGCTGCTGGTACGGCATCATGGACCCGGAACCTGGTCAGCGAACTGCATATCAAATCCGATTTTACATTCCCGTACCGCAACGTCATATACGAAAGCATCCGTAATACATATTTTCACGTCCCGATGTGGTTTGTGCTGATGTTTCTGTTCATGGCTTCTGTCGTTTACAGCGTTCGGTACCTGAACAACCCGCAACCCGATTTCGATCGCAAAGCAGCGGGCTATGCCGAAACCGGGCTGCTTTTTGGTGGACTTGGACTCATAACCGGCATGCTGTGGGCGCATTTTGCATGGGGGGCTGCGTGGAGCAACGACATCAAACAACTGATGACGGTTGTCACGCTGCTGATCTATCTGGCTTATTTTATCCTGCGTCGCTCGTTCGACGAGCCGGAAAAAGGCGCCCGCCTCGCTGCGGTTTACAATATTTTCGCATTCGCTTCCCTCATCCCCTTGCTTTATATCGTGCCGCGCATGTTCGCGAGCCTGCATCCCGGCGCTACCGGCAATCCGGCATTCGGCAGTGAAGATCTCGACAATACGATGCGGATGGTGTTTTATCCATCCATCATCGGATTTACGCTACTGGGCTTTTGGATAGCGAATCTGCGCATACGCTACCAGCGGGTGGCAGACAAATCGATGGGACTGGATTGATGTCGATGGCTCAAAGATCTGTTCCCGGAGCGGATTGATCGGCAACCGCCATCCGTTATTCCGGAGGTGGCTTCCGGAATACATCGGGCGCTTTGCCCTGCTCCTCCGCGTTCATGTATTGCAACACCATTTTGATCTGGCCGTAGGAATACTTTTCCCCGAAATGCGCCTTTGCTTCGGCGCTTGCCTGTGTGTTGTGTTCCCGAAAAAAATCTTCGATCTCCTGCACCTGCTCCCGGCTCATCAAAGTGTAAATGTCGAGTTCGCCGAGACCCACAAAATGTGCCAGGTGGCCTTCGATGGTGCTGTGAACGAATCCGCGTTCTCCGGCAATCTCGTCGATGGTTTTACCGGCCTTGAACATCTCAAAACTTACGGTTTTGGTGTCGGTTTTAGGGGCTTTTTCGGCCAGTGCTGCGTCCGCCAGTGCGGTCATCTGGCCGGTTTCAATACGGTGTTCGGTGCAATAGTTTTGAATAATGGCAATCAAATCGGCGCCAAAACGCTGGCTTTTGCCCGCGCCGATGCCTTTGATTTTCTTCAGGGCTGGCAGGTTCAGTGGCAGGAATTGTACGAGTTCGAGCAGCGCACGGGTTGGCAGCACTTCATAGGGTTCCAGACCGACGGTTTCGGCCACATCTTCGCGCCATTTTTTCAGACGGACATACAGGGCGGGGTGGGGTGTGTTTTTAGGCGCGGTTGCCTGCCTGTCGGACTGCGGTGCGAGGGCTGCTTTCGCCGCGCGAAAATCCAGTTCGGCATCGGCCTTTGCGCGAATGTATCGGGCCGCGCTGAAGCCGTCCCGGACGGTGACAAAACAGGCGTTTTTAATAAAGATTTCTTTTTGGAGTACTTCCAGCGATTCCAGAGTGGTTTTTCGGACGATTTTGTTGTCAGTAAGTATCTGGATATTCATGGCAAGGGGCAGCATCTCCTTTCCCAGTTTTTCCTCAAAATACGCTCCTGCCTTTTGGAGGCGGGCCTGCATGTCGCCGTTTTCTTCAGGCAGGGTGGTTGGTGTGAAATATTGCCGTAATTGTGGCTTGAATCGTTCTGCTACGGCGAAAACCTGCTCGCCGGCTTGTATTTCGAGAGATTTCAGTTGCTGGCCCGCCTCCTGGTGCAGTGTGTTTTCGTGTTCCAGAAACAGGCGGTTCATCCTGGCAAATGCCCGGACAAGGCGGCTGAAATCCAGCAGTTCGAGCACGAGCGATTGCTGGTAATCGATTTTGGCGCGGGTGAGATGGGCCTCGTCAGGGGCGTTCTTTTCGGCTTCTTCCGTGTAATTTTTCACCACATGGTCGGTCCTGACGCTTGAATAGGCAATCCTGGAACGCAACACAATGCCCTCAAAACTTTTGCACCGGCTCAGCGCCACATACACCTGCCCGTGTGCAAAAGCAGCCTGCGCATCTATGATGGCGCGTTCGAAGGTGAGTCCCTGGCTCTTGTGGATGGTGATGGCCCATGCCAGTTTGAGCGGGTACTGGGTGAAGGTGCCGACTATTTCCTCGCTGACCTCCTTGTTCTG
>JAKOXM010000519.1 GCA_029781095.1 Bacteroidota bacterium | reverse complement strand
GCTCACATCCGCCCAGGCGCCGAGCAGGACGCTGTCGGTGCCCATCGGATGCGCAACGCCGGTCTGGTCAATGCTGAATTTTTTGAAATGGAATGGAGGTGACGCCATCGGGGGTGTTGATAACGGCAAAATAATGACCGGCCGGAAGATTTTTTATATCCAGTTGCGTTGTCGCGCTGCTGTGCAATATTTCAAACATCCACTCCTTGCCGGAGGCATCCCGAACACTTACAGAACCTCGGGCAGGCCCGGTCAGTATTATCTGATCCGCAGCCGGATTGGGCACAATCCGGTATGCCTGGCCTGCAGGAACGCTCGTTGAAGTAGTGTTTTCCACCCAGCGACGCTCAAATTCAGCCTTGTAAAGCGTTGCTATATCGGCATTATGGATAACGAGGGTGTTCTCGTCATTGGCCGTTTCGGCGCTAAAAGTCCAGTTGTGCGAGCCTGTTACGACCATCGGGTCCGAACCGGGTGCATCAGCGTCGATGACGCCGTATTTGTGGTGCAGGATGCCGGGAATACTGTGCTGCTGGACATTAATACCCTGCGAAAGCAGATAGTTGAATTCAGTGCCCTGATCACCGACGTTTTCGATCATGCCGCGCACTTGTACGCCCTGGTCGAAAGCCTCTACCAGCGCGCCGGCCTGCTCGTCTTTTGTAAAAGTCAGCAGAGCGAACAAGGCCTCCGAATCGGCCGTCCGAATAGCGTCCGTGATATGGCTTGTCACCTGGTCGGATGGGGAAAACCAGGATTCCACCGGTACGGTTCCAATGATAAACTTGTGTGGCGTGTTATTCTTTTTTTCTGCCCCGAACCGGCTGTTTGCAATATCCGGCTGGGCGCCTGAGGAGCCCCACATTTCCTGAAACTCCAGTTCATAGCATTTTGCAAGTGACTGATCCTGAATAAACAGCACGTTGTTGTAATCGTCTACCATATTGCCTGTTGTCCAGTTCATGGAGCCGCCCATGACCCACGATTTATCAGCGATGCCGGCATCGATGACCATGAATTTGTTGTGCATGAGCGCCGAACTGTTTCCATATATGACCGGGAATGGCGGGGCCGGATTGAGCGCGGGACTGGTGCCGTCGATGGCCGCCACGTAGCGGACCCGCACACCGTTTGCATAGGCCTGCTTCAACGCATTGGTAATGTCGATCCGGTTGTTGTTGTACAACGCCACATCAATCGTCTGCTGGGCCGAGCCGATTCGGGTGAGTATCTCGTCGAGCACTTCATCGAAACTTTGCCCGGCAGGGGTCAGGCCATTGGCAGAGCTCAGGTCAATGGGATGGTTGAAATAGACTTTTATCTGACCCGATGAAAGCGATTGTGTCGCAAAAGGCTTTATTTCAGACAAAATCGTTTCTCCATTGTATTGCGCTTCTATCTGTACCCAGTAAATGGTCCCGGGCACAAGATTCGTCAAATTATAGGAGTGGCCCACAGACTGGGCAGGCAGGTCGATTTCCGTGGATGGCGTCGGTGTGGTGCCGTACCGCAGTTTTGCAGACGAGGGCTGGTTGGTTTCCCAGGCGATCGTGAATGACGTTTTCTGGATATCGGACTGGTCGGGTTTTGCCGTAAAGTAGAAGCAGGGTGTGGGTATGAGGTCGTTTGAAAACCGGGGTAGCAACTGAAAATCATCATACGCGGAGAGGATCGACGTCAGGTGAACGGGCGATACAGGAATACCGGTGTTCTG
>JAKOXM010000516.1 GCA_029781095.1 Bacteroidota bacterium | reverse complement strand
AAAAATCAAATCGAGAGAAATGCGAAAAAGATAATTGGGTTAAAAAAGGGAATCAGTCATTAACTTTTGGTTGCAAAATCTAAAGTTATGGCTAAAAAATCTCTCGCCTTTAGGCGCAAAAAATTCAGCGAATTGACCGATTCCCAATGGCAAAGTATTGAGGATTTGGTTGAAATCAAAAAACGCAGGCGGAAAAACTCTTTACACAAGGTGTTGAACGCTATTATGAAAGTGAATTCCACCGGCATGCAATGGCGCGAACTGGACGAGAAATATCCGCCTTGGCAATCGGTTTATTATTATTTTAGAAAGTGGCAAAAAGATGGCACTTTTAGGTTGATTTTGAGGTATTTGCGCCAAAAGATGCGTGTACAAGTGGGGCGTGAGGCCCAGCCTTCAATGGCGGCAGTTGACAGTCAAAGCGTCAAAAAAGGGCCTTTGGTCAGTCAGGACAGTGGCATAGACGGCGGCAAAAACATCAACGGACGCAAAAGACATTTCGCGGTAGATGCCATCGGGCTGCCTTTGGCTATTCACGTCACTGCAGCCAACATCAACGATGGAATGGCAGGCTTTGATTTGCTCTGGCAAATGGACGAAGAGTCCAAACGCCTTTCGCTCATCCGCGCCGACCATTCCTACCAAGGGGAGTTTCAAGTCGCTGCTTCCTACTTTAACTGGAAGGTCGAAATCACTCAAAAACCCGAATCTCAAAAAGGATTTGTCCCACAAAAAGGACGCTGGCAGGTCGAACGTTCTTTCGCTTGGCTCAATTTCTTCCGAAGACTTGATAAAGACCATGAAAAAACCGTCCTCTCCGCTATCGCTTTTAATCAATTGGCTTTTATCGTTATCATTTTCGCAAATCTTAAATCCTGAATTTTAAAACATACTCTAAGCGTCGGGCTCCGGGCCCGGCGATTACTGCTTTTGTAACCCGATAATACGGGTATTGAAACGGAAAAGGCGTAATTTTTCTTTTCATGAAGATTAAATACGTAAAGAAACCGCGCGGACGCGACCTCGAGATTAAAACTGCAAGTAATAAATACCCGGCATCCAGGTGTCCACGGGAAAGAGGACATGAAACGCAGAGATGAAAACAAGCACAAAATGCTTGCCAAAATCGGATGTGGGATGGGAAGAGAGCAGGAAAAAGTAAGAAAACCGAAGGTTTGCTACCCGTGCCTTACAAAAATTTGCTTCGGCACACCAGCACTCATGAGACTGACGCGGATTAAAACGGAATATTTTCAAAGCACAAATATAACGCTTAGTTTGATAATGAAAATCAATAGAGCGTTTTTTTTTATGTTTTTTCGACGAGATAATTACCTGATAATCCAAAGGTTACAATACCGGATTCAAAGGTTGACAAAAAATAAGCCCCCCTCCTACTTCAGGAGAGAGGCCATCCCAAAAACCAATTGTTAAAGACATCTGTCTTGCGCTGTCCTGCACTTGGCAGGGAGCGTTTTTTTCATTGTTGCATTGCTTCATTGCTGCTGTATTGTTTCATTGTTGGCTATATAACCAGGTGGCTTTGTGGAGCCTGAAACAATGAAACAATACAAAAGCAATGAAACAATACGCCAGCAATGAAGCAATGAAGCCCTTTTTATTGATACAGATCCGTGGTGGCGGGCGCTGCTTTGAGCGATTTACGCGGCAAAAGATAGCCTATGCTGATCTCGTGCGATCCGGTGTTGTACTGCTGAAAAGTGGAAAAAGACACGTCGTAGGAGTAGAACAGCTGGAATTTGTTGAGTTTCGTTCCGATCATAAAGACGGCAGAGCCTTTGCTGCTCGGGCGGTAGGTCAGGCCGGTGATGAGTTTGTCGTCCATAAAACGGCCTTGCAGGTTCACGTCGATCTGGAAAGGCGTGTCGCGGATCTGCCGGATCGTGAGCGAAGGCACGAGTTTGAAGTTCTGGCTCGGAATATCGGCGATGTAGCCGAGTTGAAAGATGTAGTGCTCGAAAATGGAGCCGTTGGGGTTCGTGTTGGTGGCAACCGGTACATCGTCGAGGCGCGTGCGGATCGTATTTGGCAGCGAAGCGCTGATAAACAGGCGTTCGTCGTACAGCATATATCCGCCGATGGAAGCGTCGAATATTTTCTGGCCCTGGGTCAGTCCTTCCAGGATGTCGTCGTTTTTGTCAACGAGCGGGTGCGTCAGCAGCGAAGCGTCGGCATGGCGGTTGAGAAATTCCGTGGAGAGGCCGAGACCGATCCGCGCTTTCTGGATGCGGAAGCGGAAAGCGTAGTTGAGCTGGAACTTCAAGGTGGTTATGTCGCCGACTTTTTCGGAAAACAGGCCGCCGCCCAGCGCGAGTTTATCGCCCAGCGGGCCGCTGTACATGAGCGTAAAGTCAGTCGGTTTGCCCGGAAAACCCGTCCAGGTGCTGCGGGCGTTGCCGACGAATTCGTGCTGGTCCTGAAAACCCGTGTAACCGGGGTTAACGAGGATGGGATACACCTGGTATTGGGAATAAATGGCTTGTTCCTGGGAGAAAGCAGCGATGGCGATAATGCCGAATATGAGGGTAAAAAATGCCTTTTTCATCGTAATCGAAAGTTTGGGCGTAAATGATATTTGTAGTTGGAAGGTTAGCGGGTTTTGGGGTTTCGGGTTGGCGGGTTTCGGGTTAGTGGGTTTCGGGTTAGCGGGTTTCGGGTTAGCGCGTTTCGGGTTAGCGCGTTTCGGGTTAGCGCGTTTCGGGTTAGCGGGTTTCGGGTTAGCGCGTTTCGGGTTAGTGGGTTTCGGGTTAGCGCGTTTCGGGTTAGCGCGTTTCGGGTTAGTGAGTTGCTTAACCCGCAACCCGCAACCCGCAACCCGCCAACCCGCTAACCCGACAACCCCAAAACCTTTTTTATCTAAGCAAATTGATGTATCCCTTCTGTTGTTGCGGGCCTTTGACCGGGTCGGTGTAGTTGAGCACGTAGAAGTACACGCCTTCGGCAAGCGGCTGACCCGCTTTGTTGGTTCCTTCCCAGCGGGTGGCGCCGTTGTCGTAGTTCTTGGCCTGGTACACCAGTTGGCCCCAGCGGTTGTAAATCTCGATCGTGTTGTCGATGCCTTCGATGCAGGAAATGTACACGAAGTCGTTGTTGCCGTCCTGCTCACCGGGGGTAATCACCGGGCGAACCTGCAGGCAGCCGTCTTCCGGGTAAGGCAGGGTATCGATACCGAAGCCCTGGCAGCCGAACGCATCTATCACGATAAACTGTACGATCTCACCGGCGCAAAGCCCGTCGGCGCGCTGACCGTCGCCGCTGTGGCCGAGGTTACCGGCCCAGGTAAAGGTAAGCGGCGGGTTGGCCCCCGGTACAGTTGCGATGAGTTCGCCGTCGCAGGAGTTGAAGGACTGCGGTACCAGTTCGCTGAACACGATATCGAGCGGAGCCGGATCAACAACGGGAATCGATACCGTTTTGGTGGCGCCGAGCACGTCGGTAATTGTTACGCTATAATTGCCACCGCAGAGATTCACCGACTGGCTGTAAAGGCCCGCTGCCGGAACCTGGTCAATCTGGTTGTTCGACCATTTCACCGTATAAGGCGCTTTACCGCCCGAAACGGTTACCCGTGCTACGCCGTCGCATTCGCCATGGCAGCTGATCTCGCTGATCACGGCAGCCGCCGGTGCAATGGCGGGCGGGGCGGTCAGGTTGTCGGACCATGAAGCCGTGCAACCCAGATTATCCGTAACAACCACGGAGTAGTCGCCGCCGCAAAGGGTCTGGTTCGTGGAGGTGGTGACGCCGTTGCTCCAGAGTATGGTGGAAGCGCCCACGCCGCCTGTGAAGACCACGCTGGCCACACCGTCGCAGTTATCTGCGCCGCTGACCTGGAAACCGCCGAAGTTCGACAGTTCATTTACGTTCGTCACCGCCAGCGATGACTGCGAGGTAAGCGTGCTGCTGAGTACGGAAGTGGTGCCGTTTTGATCGGAGATCGTTACGCTATAGGTGCCTGAAGCCAGGCCTGTAATGTTTTTCGTTGTTGCTGCAAAGTTGTTCGGGCCGCTCCAGACATATGTATATCCCGGGTTGCCGCCTTCTACGCTCAGGTTGATACTGCCGTTCGCAGAACCGAGGCAGGTCGGGTTGGTGGTCGTACCGACAGAAGTAACCAGCGCCGGCCACTGGCGCACGAGGTGCCAGGTGTAAACTGCCGTACAGCCCGAGTTCGGGTTGGTAACCGTCACAATGTACTGACCGGAGTCACGGTTTGTGATCGCATTCGAGGTAGACATGAATCCGTTCGGGCCTGTCCAGTGGTAGGTCATGGCCACGGTGTCGGGCACCGCATTGAGTATGATGCTGCCGTTGGCAAAAGTCTGGTTCGGGTTTGTCACGCTCGGAGAAACCAGCGCAGGCTGGAGGCCGGGCACGTTGATGGCGCCAAGCGGGAACACGTTGCCGGCATTGTCAGCCACGGTCACGTTGTATACTCCCTTTGCAAAAGTGCAGATGGAGATGGTATTGTCATTCGTAGTGGAAGAGCCCGCTATGCCGCCGGCTCCGGTCCAGCTGATCAGGAAAGGCGTGGTGCCTCCGGCAATCTGGATATTCAGGCAGCCGTCGTTTCCACAGGCGGGTGTCGCGGTAGCAAGCACACTAAAGTTAGGGCCTACGTTATAGGTTTTGGAATACTTGCAGCCGTTGGCATCGGTCACGCTCAGGACGTAATCGCCGGGCTTCAGGTTTGCAATATCTTCCGTACTGGCCGTAAAGCCGGCCGGGCCGGTCCATGAAATCGTATACGGTGAAGTACCGCCCGTCAGATCGAAGGAAATCGCGCCGTTGTTCATGCCGGGCGTTGCATCGGTCACCGTCTCCAGCGTCGGCAGGATCGGGTCGGGTTCGTTCACGGTAATGGCTGGCAACACGAAGGTGCAGCCGATGCCGTCCGTTACCGTCGGGATGTAATCGTCGCCGGCGAGGTTGCTGATCGTTTCGCCCACGAGGCCGCCGTTCCACAGTACCGAGAACGGAGCGCCGTTGCCGCCGCTTACCTGTATGCTGATGGCTCCGTCACCGTCGCCCGAGCATTTGTTGTCAACGACAACCGGCGAGCCGGGCGTGATGGCCGGAGGCTGGTTGATCACGATGGGCGTGAGTTGAAGCGTGCATCCGCCCTGGTCCGTAACCGTGGGTATGTAGGCGCCTGCCGGAATATTGATCGGGTTGGCGCCGCCGGGGATCATGGGATTCCAGCTCACCGTGTAGTTGCCGCTCCAGCCGCCGCTGATATTCAGGCTGATGGAGCCCGTGTTGGCGCCGTAGCACACAACGTTTGTTTTTTGCACCGGCGTGGCTACCGAAAGCGCGCTGCTGGGACCCGTGATGGTGACCGGATTGGGCAAGGTGGTCGTACAACCGTTGTTGTCCGTTACAGTGACGTTATAGGTGCCAATCGCGAGGTTGGCCGGATTTTTTACGCTGGATACCGACTGCCCGCCAGGCACTGTTTTCCAGGCGTAGGTAGTCGTTGGCATCTGGGTGCCGCCCGATACATTGATATCGGCTTTACCGGTCGAACTGCCGAAGCAGGTGACGTTTTGCGAGGTTGCCAGGCTGGCTGTGAACACAGCAGGTTGTGAAACTGTATAAGGTTGCGATGTAAACGAGCATCCGGCAGCATCCGTCACCAAGAGGGTGTAGATACCCGGCGCCAGGCTGTCGATGTCTTCCGTGTTATCGCTGAAGCCGCCGGGGCCGGTCCATGCATATGTATAAGGCGTTACACCACCGGCCAGTGACAGGGAAATAGATCCATTGTTGGCGCCGTTGCATTTAACGTTCGAGATGGTCAGCTGCGGGGTGGGGATCGAGATGTTCGATGCCTGCACCTGTCCGCTTCCGGTGACGGTAGCGCCGCCTGCGAGTGTTACCGTAACATTATAGGTGCCAACGGCCAGGCCGGAGATGGTTTTCTGGCTGCCTGCAATCGGGCCGTTCGGGCCGCTCCATGCATACGTATTACCGGTACCGTTCACCACATTGGCTGTTGCTGTGCCGACGTTGGCGCCGCCGCAGGCGCCGGTGACTGCCATGTTAACGGCAGGCACCACGTTGGAGATATAAACGCTGCCGTTCACCATGTTCGGCGTAACCGGACCATCGGGTTCTTTCACGATCTCGATGGGCAGGCCGGGCAGGCTGGTGAAGTTTACCGGCACCAGCGTTCCCACCGGGGCGGCGGCTGTAAAACACACAGAGAAGATTTTCGTATTGTCGGGCAATGTTACCCCCAGGGCTGCCGGGTCGCTCCACGAGAACTTGACCTCGCCGGCAGTACTTGTATTGAAGTTGCCTCCTGCCGTCAGCGACAGCGGGTTGGGCGTGAGTTGAATCGGGCTCTGGAATTGAATTTTCGTAGCATCATAGGTCATGCCGAACTGCATGGCGATGATGCTGTTGAAGTTTTTCACTTTTATATCGATACAGGTCTGAGCGCCCTGGCCGACCGTGTCTTTATCGGCAGTAAATGTCACTGCATTGGAAGGCGGCGGAGCCGTGATCACGAAAATCGTGTCGGTTACACCGGAGCCGTTGTTGATCCATACGTTCTGGCTTTTGCCGTTGAACGCTTCGGCCGTGCCCGTGCCGGGCGGGAAGCCGTTGCCGTCGATGGTGACCAGCGAACTGGTGCCGGGGGCACCAACCGCCGTAAAACAAACGTCGTATATTTTGGTACCGTCAGCGCGCGTCACGCCTACGGCGGAAGGATCGCTCCAGGCGAGCAGTTGCAGGCCCGTTGCCGGCGTACCGCCAAAACTGCCCGATGTGAGGTCGGGGAGGTTGTACGACTGCGTATTCAGGAATTGTATTACGTTTTTATCCCAGTGCATGGCGTATTGCATGGAAACGATGGTATCGAAATCATGCACCGTAACCGGCATACAACCTGTCTGGCCCTGCGGGATGTAGATCGTATTGGCTATGATATGAAAACCGACTAGAGGCGTCTGGCCTGATCCGCCGGTTACCGAAGAGCCGCCGGTCTGGTAGTTCACCGTCACAGGCACTCCATTGTTATTGATCACTTCGATACCGGGCGGCGTGTTCGCGATGTTCACGCTCGACATGCCGTTGGCCAACACCGTAAAGTGCAGGGTAAAGATCGAGGTGTTGCTTGCGACGGTAAAGCCGTTGGGATATGCACCAGGATCGGCAAACCACGACACGTTCACTTTTCCGGCGGCCGGCACGAAGTAGTTACCTGCCGTAAAGCCCGGAAGCGCCGCGTTGTAAATCGAGTCGAATTTCAACACGGTATTGTTGTACGTGATCGGGAATTGAATCGAACTGATGTTCGTAAAGTTCGTGACTTTCAACTGGATGTTGACGGCGCTGCCTACGTTGGCAGTTACAGATGCCGGTGTCATGTTGGTCACCAGCGTCTGACCGAAGACCTGAGAAGAGATCAACAAAAATCCTGCTGTAAAGTAGTAGATAATCGGTTTCATCTTTAACGCGGAATAGGGATGAGGGTGAAATAAATTTTTTTTCAAAAAACAATCAAAGGCTGAACGCATAATCGAGTTTTGGTGCGTAGTATCAAATAATACATGCCTTTTTCACGTAATTCGGGGGAGACAATTTCCATGCCATGTTGACCCTGTGAAAGTTGAGGCATCGTTTTTTCAAGTATCGTGCGACCCGCCGCATCGGTTATCGTAACCTGTACGTCACCGGCCGTTTCGAGGTCGAAAGTGATCTGTGTTTTAGTGTTGAAGGGGTTGGGCGCTACTTTCAGCGACAATGCTTCGGCATCGCCTGCGGGCTCGCCGGCAGCCACCGTGTAGCCGATAGCGACGAAGCCCTGCGTAAGGGTCACCTGGTTGATCGTGCGGGCCACGATGTTGCCGTTTTCCAGTTGCGTGATCTCGAAATCGGTTGGGGGCGCGGAGCCGAACGTCACGGCAGTGCCTGAATTGACGGGGCCGAGCGCTTTCAGGCGCAACCTGAAAATCGTCGTTTCATCCGGCACCGTCACACCCGTGGAAAGGTTGGAAGGCGTCCAGGCAAAACGAAGAATACCGCTGTCCAGCGTGTTGAGCGTTCCGAAATCCATGCCGTCCAGGTCGGGCAAATTATATTGATCGGTGGTGAAAAACTGTAGCACTGCGGGGTCCCAGCGGATAACAAATTGCGCCGAGGTGATGCTGTCAAAGTTGGTTACCTTGACCGGCATGCTGATGAGCGAGCCGGAATTGACGTTATTGAGAAACGGCAACGATAAACCGACTTGTTGTGCTGATAGTAAAGAAGTGAAACTAAGCCAAAGGCTTACGAATACAATGCGTAAACAAAGATTCATGGGAACAACTGGTTTGGATTACTCAACGAGATGTCAGAAAAATGAGATTCAATCGGATTAAAAACCGTTTTTCAACGGCGTATTTGATTATGACAATAGGTTTCAAAAAACAGGCCAAAAATACCATCGTTTGGGTGAAATAAAATAAATATTTCATATGTCACTGAAAATCAACGGTGTAATGGGCGATATTTCTTTTTCGACTTCGCTTCGTGCTACAACCCCGATCGTCAGTTCAGGGTATGGTTTTGTCATATGCCGCCCTCGCGGGGCCGACAACCGGAACAGAATTCTCTTCCGCGCCAATGAAAAAAGAGCCACCCCGAAACCGGGATGGCTCTTCAAAAGACCTCGAAAGGTCCGTTATCAATCCACAACGATCATCTTCTTCACGGCGCTGTTGGCGGGGGTATCGAGTTGATAGAACAGGATACCTGCTTCCAGGTCGGCGCGATTAAGCGTCACGGTGTTGAATCCTTTGGCATAATTACCCTTCAATACTTTCAGGATGCGGCCCTCGGCGTTGCTGATCGTCAGCGTAGCCCCGGTAGCCTCCGGAAGGTTGAAAGAGATGCTGGTGGTGCTCTTCAACGGATTTGGCGTATTCTGCAGCAGTTCGAACCCGGCTGAAGTCACGACCGGACCGGCGGCGCCGTTGAAGCGTAGTGCCACTTCGTTGCGATCGCCGGTTTCCGTATACGACTCGGCGCGAGTGATCCGGTTGCTGAAACCGATCATACGGCTCAGCTGGCCGGACCTCGATGCCCGGAACCGGATGCTGAATTCTCCCGCGTCGCCGTCTACCGAGGCAGTCACGGCATCATTGAACACCGCGAAATTGTCGGTTTTCATGCGTTCGCCCGGAATGATCTCCAGCACTTCGAGGCCGCCTGTATTCAAGGTAAACTGGTACCCGGCGGTTTTTTCAGCCGATTTGAAATGCACATCGAATGTTTCGCCGGCTTTCACGTCGCGGTCGTCCAGATCGAAGTACAGCGTTCCGGCACTGCGGTCGTCGACGGTTGCAAAAGAATTCGGGATGGCCGTATTGTTCACGTCGCCCACTTTTATGGAGACAAATTCATCGGTCAGGCCGAATTGCATATCGGTGATGTCCACTGTTTCCGGGAATTGAACCGTGAAGGGGTTCTTCGGATCAGGGAAGACAAAGTCTTTATTGACGAAACGCCAGGAAGTATTATTCGGGAAACTGCTGTAAATACCCAGGATGAGTTTGCGGATTTCCACTACGTCGAAGGTCGTGATCGAGTTCGAGTGGTTGGCGTCGGCCGCTATCATTTTATAGGGTGAATTCAACGGCTGGATGCCCAGAATGTGCTTGTTGATCTGCACCAGGTCGAAGGTCGAGACGCCGTTGAGCGGATTGTCGTCTTTGAGCGGCGCAATCGAGAAGTTGGAGCCTACCGGCACCGTGCCCGACGGGAACATGTAGGTACCCAGGTTATCGGTCAGGTCGTTCAGACTGATGGCCTGGCCATTGGGGCCGATACCCGCCAATTTGACATTGGCATCTTCGACACCTTCCTGCATTTCCGTTTTCAGGAAGCCGGCAACGGCCGGGGCGCCCGGAATGCAGCTGCCGAGGTTATCCTGAACGTCCACGGTAGTCTGGCAGAAGTCGGCATTACCCGCTTTGTCCATGGCCCAGAGTTCCACATTCTGCATACCGAGTTCGGCGCAGGTGAACGTAACGCTTGTGATCGGGTTGCCGAGCGCATCCAAGGGGAATCCGTTGCCGGTGCCGGCCTTGCGGATACCGAAAACCAGCTGGTTGGGTCCGGGCACGGTGGAGGTCGGCGGTGTGCAGTTATCTTCGGCGTATTGCAGGAAATCGGAAGCCCACAGTTGTACCATCTGCGTCGGCATGATATTCACGCTCAGGCCGTTGAGGCACACGACGGTCGGCGCCTTGCAATCTTTTACCACGAAAGTGTATTCGCAGGTTTGTTCATTGCCGCAACCGTCGGCGACATACCATTTGATCTTGTGCGTACCGTACGGCAGTTCGGGCGCCACGCCGGGCGAACCGAACTGGTTAGCGGGTGTCGGCAACTGGCTGAAGGTTTTCCATTGTACGGATGCCGTGCGCACTTTACCGCTTACCGATTGGTGCAGTGCCCAGCGATACACTTCATTCGGCGTCACGGGGCGTTCATCGAAGGTGCGGGGCGTGCCGCCTGCGTAGTTGACATTTCCGGCGTTTCCGAAATTGACCGTACCAGGAGCCGGAGTATTGTTGCTGTTGATGACCGTTTCCATCGTGCCGTCGCCGTCGAGGTCGAGGAACAGCAGGTAACGAATATCGATATTGGCGCCGGAACAGGAATCTGTGGCAGTGATCGTGAGCGGAGCAGCGCCTTCACAGAGGTCGTGCAGCCCGTGCACGCTGTCGTACCAGTACGACTCGTTCCACAGTTGCGGGTTGTTGGGCGATTGGTCGCAGAACTCCACGGGGCTGGCCGGGCAGTTGATCACCGGCTTTTGTGTGTCGATGATCTTGATGATCTGCTTGTACACGTAGCAGTTCGCGTTCGGGTTGTAATAGTTACAGAAATTCGTCGGAGGCGCACCCGGGGTGAGCGCTACGACAGTCGGATTCCAGGGTGCAGGGGTGCCGCAGGCCGATACGATCGGGCCGGGCAGGTTCTGCGGGCTGTTCGAGGTGGCGTTGGGGTTGGGGTTCGGCACATTTACACACGGAGCGTCCGGATTGTAGGTGCACCAGTTGATGATCTTCCAGGTACGTTCTATTTTATAGCAGGCATCGGGCACGACGGTAAATACCGCGTCTTCGTAAGAAACGCCCAGGAGTTCGCAATCCTTGCCGTAGAACACCGGCGCGCCGTAAGAACCTGTGCCGTCGCAGGACGTCACAATCACGTCGTTCGGGAATTTCACATAGTAATCCTGGTTGTAATTGACGACGATGCGCTGCGTGCACTGGCTGCTTTGGCCGCCGCAGTCATACGCGCGGAAGGTGCGTGTGATCGTGCCTTTATTACATAATGTATCAAACAGGCTGAAACTCGCCGTAGTGATAATGGTGTCGATACAGCAGTTGTCGGTAGCCGTGGCTTTTCCGTAGGCCCAAAGGGAAGGATCGAAGTTTTCGCAGTTAACGGTCACATGCGCCGGAGGCGTGCAGGTGGGTTTCAGTTTGTCGTTCACGATTACCTGTACCATGCAATCGTTGGAATGCCATTCTTCATAATCGAGGTCTACCGGGCCGGAAGGTACCGGCACGTCGTATACCCGCAGGATTACGGTGATGGTGTCGCCAAGGTCGGAACAGCAGAATTTTACCTGATCCAGAAATTTATCATTGTTCTGACAAGCCGATGTATCCATGCGGCGCGCCTTGAAATAAACATCGGGGGAGCAGTCGTCGTACGATCCGTCGTCGAATGTGATGGCATTTACAAGCGCCATACCGTCGACGGTGAGTGAAACCACGGTGTGCGCGTCGCAGGCGACTACAGGCGGCATACCGTCTTCCACTGTGATATCGAAATTGCACACGGTCGAGTTGCCGCAGTTGTCCGTCACGATATATTTCATCGGCGTAACGCCAAGGGGAAGGTTGGCTGCGATGCCGAAAACGCCGAGGGTATCGGGGTTCCACAAATTGTTGCCGGGGAAGCTCGTCAGTGTGCCGTACATGCTGTGCCCGGCGCCGTCGGCGCCAATCCACTGTGCCTGAATGGATGCGATACGCGAGCAATTGTCCGTGATCATGATATCCGGCAGATCGATATCTCCCTGGCAATCATTGGTATTCGTGCTCACTGTCATATTGTCCGGGCACTCCACTTCCGGGCCCTGGCTGTCGCTAACTTTTATGATCTGAATATGGTACGAAGGGTTGGTGGGCGGCGTGGTGGGCAGGCACCAGTCGTACACCACCCAGGTGCGAAGCACTTTCCAGGTGCCATCGCAAATCGGCAGTATCTGGTCGGTATAACTGGCATTCATCTCGCAAAAGGTATTTCCCGGGAAAATGGGAAACTCCTGTCCGAAATCCAGCACGTAAGGAGTGCCGGTCACGTCGGGCGTTGTGGCGGGGTTACTGCAGTCGACCGTAATATCGGCCGGGAAAATCACCTGGGTCACGTGCTTGCGCGCAAAGTAGATATATTGCGTGCAGCTCGAAGAGTTGCCGCTTTGGTCGACGGATGTCCAGATACGTTTTACGTAGGCGCTGATGTCGTTCAGGCCATTGATCGTTCCGTTGCAGGTAAGATCGTTCCACGTATCGATATAGGTCAGCGTAAACGACCCGCAATTATCTTCCACATCAGGATAAGCCTCCGAAATGCCGAGATCGTCGAGCAAATACGAAGGGGAGTACGTGGTAATTGCACAGGAAAGCGTGATATTCGAACAGGAAATAATCGGTGCGAGTTTGTCTTCAACGTGGATATAGCCGTTGCAGAAATTGCCGGAATTCAGGTCGCGCACCCGCACCTGAATCGTTTGGTTGATGTTGGACGACGTTGCGACGAAATTGCCGCTCGACGGCACCCAGACGCCATTGATTTTTGCTTGTACCTGAAGATTGCCGTTGGGGCATCCGCCGCCTTCCAGCACCATGTCGGGGAGTATCTCCGACTCGCAGGTAGCATCCAGGGAAACCTGTACAAGGTTATTGCAAACGAGGGTACATTGCGCTGACGCACCGGTGCCGGCACCCAGCATAAATGTCAATACCACAAGCCAACTTCCTATAAACGGGAAAAGTGTAGAGCTCGCTTTTTTCATGAGATTACTATTAAAAAGTTTTGATGAACGAAAATATTATGGGTCAAACTATTGTGCTCTCAAAGGTAAGCGGGGTTCTCGTATTTCACCGAAACAGTCAGAGGTTTTTCCCAACTGCAAACCGGTCATTTCTGAAAATTATTTGAAAAGCAAGTGGTTTTGAGCACGGGGCAACTGATGCCATCATCACCGGCCTGGATACAAACCGGAGCGTATGAACGACGGGTACTCAATATTTGAAAGATAAAAAGTACGCCGGGGGGATTAAACAGATGTCTCAAAACGGGCCAAAAGTAGGCGTTGCAGGCCTTTTTTGCAAATTTTTCGATGCGAAAGGCCGGTTTAGGCATTATCACTACATGGCGCTACAAATGTAGCGTCTTACAGAGAAGTATCATTTACCATTTATTGGGTATTTTTATTTGCGAATTCAAGTCGCAGAAATCAAACCAGGTTGTTTTCGAAGGCAATTTTTATCAGCGAAGCGGTATTGTTGACACCCAGCTTGCGCATGATGTTTTTGCGATGGACGCTCACGGTCTGGTCACTGATATACAGTTTTTTGGAAATATCTTTGTTATTCAGTGCCTGACCGATATATCGCATGACTTCGATTTCGCGCCGCGTGAGGCCGTATTTTCGTGCAAAACGCTTGTCGGGCGATATGGCATCGGCGCCATTTCCAAAGCGGTTTTCCACCAGAGCGACGCCATTCCCCAGATAGGTATGCCCCTCGATAACTTCCTCGATTGCCCGGAACAGCTCGTCCTTGGAACCCGATTTCAGGATATACCCGTCCGCGCCGGCCCTGAATGCCGCTTTTATGATGCGGGGGTCATCGAACATGGTCATGACCAGCACACGCGTTTTGGAGGAATCCTTTTTGACGGACGGCAGTATTTTCAGCCCGTCGGTCTCCGGCAGATTCAGATCCATCAACAGAAGATCAGCCTGGCTTTCGTGCAACAGCTGCGTCACCTGCAGGCCGGTTCGCGCTATGCCATTTATTTTATAGGCAAACTTTCCGCCCGAATTAGACAATACGGCTTGTAAGCCTTCGACGAAAATCGGGTGATCGTCGGCAACCAATACATTTAGAAATCGCATGGACGGAATTGAGTGTGGTGTAACAGGTGCAATAGCCGCAATTTCCATACCATACTATTTTTTACTAATAGACGCTTTCCATTTTATGTTAAAAACGCGCCGGAATGGAATCCGGGCATTGTGATATGCCGTAAAAGATTACTTTTGCCCTTGCTTTTGATAATTCGACCGTTTTCCCGAGAATAATATACTTCTGATCTCAATACTTGCACACAATCTTCTTCTATCATTGGGGCGGCATACCAACCGCCCCATTGTTTTTGTGCCGGGAAAAAATTTATACTTTGTTGCGCTAAAGATTCTTTTTTGATGCAGCCAACCACTCATCCGCATTTCCCGCGACTGTTTTCACCACTCGACCTGGGGTTCGTCACACTGAAAAACCGCGTTCTGATGGGCTCCATGCACACCGGACTGGAAGAGCACAAAGACGGTCTTCGTGCCCTGGCCGGCTATTTTGCCGCGCGTGCCCGGGGAGGCGCCGGACTTCTTGTGACCGGCGGAATCGCACCCAACCGGCAGGGCTGGCTCGCGCCCTTCGGAGCAAAACTGACCACGCGTGCGGAAGTGAGTCATCACCGCAACGTAACCGGCGCCGTACACGCCGAAGACGGAAAAATATGCATGCAGATCCTGCATGCCGGCCGGTATGGCATGCATCCCATGCTTGTGGCTCCGTCACCGCTCCGGGCACACATCTCGCCGTTCAAACCCTGGGAAATGAGCACCCGGCTGATTCGCGCTACTATCAGCGACTT
>JAKOXM010000808.1 GCA_029781095.1 Bacteroidota bacterium | reverse complement strand
CCGATTCGGCGGATAAGGCAACGCGTTTTATCCTGAATTGCAACCAGAAAAAAATACCGCTCGTGTTCCTGCACGACGTGACGGGTTTTATGGTCGGCACCCGTTCGGAACACGGCGGCATCATCAAGGACGGGGCAAAAATGGTAAATGCCGTGGCGAATTCAACCGTGCCCAAATTCACCATAGTCATTGGCAACTCGTACGGCGCCGGCAATTATGCCATGTGCGGCAAAGCGTACGACCCGCGACTGATCGCCGCCTGGCCGACAGCACGGATCGCCGTGATGGGAGGCGAACAGGCGGCCAAGGTGCTGACACAAATACAGGTTGAGTCGCTCAAAAGGAAAAACGAAGCGCCCGACCCCGTCGGTGAAAAAGCGCTTTTTGAAAAAATAAAAGCCCGTTACGACGCTCAAACCACACCTTACTACGCTGCAGCCCGGCTTTGGGTGGACGCCATCATCAACCCCGGTGATACGAGACAGTGGATCAGCATGGGAATTGAGGGGGCTAACAATGCGCCTGTGGAGAAGTTTAATGTAGGTGTAATGCAGGTATAATTTCTATATTTGACACTCAATATTGTTTCACTAACGGCATCTTAAAATGAGAACATTTTCATTACGATTTACTGCACTGTTTCTACTGGTGGTATTTGCGCTGCCGGTTACCCCTGCTTTTGCTATCGTCCAGACCGTGCCGGCTTCCGACAACGCGGGTATGACGTGGCAAAACAATGAACTTTCCGTTATTGCAAAAAGCGACAAAATCGCCAAAAAGCAGGTAAAAAAACACGGTTTTTTTAACAAACTGAAAAATTTCGGAAAGAAAGTAAAGTTCTTTTTTAAAGCGATGTCATCCGGATCGCACAATGCTGTAGTGGCTATTTTGCTGGCGTTCTTCCTCGGCGGCCTGGCTATCCACCGGGTGTATCTGGGCGGCAGACCATTATTGATTTTGTTGTACCTCGTTACGATTGGCGGAATTTTCGGGCTTTTACCCCTGATCGATTTTATTCGACTGATCATTGGTCAAATGGACCATTACGAGGGTAACGACGACTTTTTCGCTGCATTCAATTAAAATACAGGATCACAGGTTCCCTGATTTCGGGTGACCTTTCACCCGCCTTTTCGGTTGCTCCGGAGAGGCGGGCGTTTTTCAATAGCATGATTCCTTTATTCACAATCGGAAGTTGCTTGAGCTGATGAAATTAACCCGAACAACTTCTTAAACTTGACTGATATGAAAACATTGATCCAAAACCCGATTCACCTCTTTTCACTGGCCGTATTCATGATGCTCAATGTGTGCGCCTTCGGTCAGGGCAGCGCCTTGTATCTCAAGGTAAAAGGCAGCAAACAGGGCGAAATCAAAGGAGATGTGACTGAAAAAGGAAAGGAAGGCCTTATCAAAACGATCTCGTTCCAGCATGAAGTCGTATCGCCCCGCGACGCTGCTTCTGGACTGGCGACAGGCAAACGGATACACAAGCCGCTCGTGGTCAGCAAGGAAATAGACAAATCTTCTCCGTTGCTTATGGCCGCCATGTCCAGGGGCGAAAGCCTGTCGGAAGTGACACTCAGCTTTTACCGACCCGGCAAAAACCCCAACACCAATGAGCTTTGGTACACCATTGCCTTGAAAAACGCTTTTATCTCGGATATTCACACTACCTGGGTGAGCGAAAAAAAGCAGTCGATTGAAGAAGTCAGTTTTACCTACCAAAAGATAAAATGGACCATAACCGACGGTAATGTGACATTCGAGGATACCTGGTCCGATACAGGACATTGAACATGCACGACCTGACTGCAGAATTGTAAACGCTGACACAACCGGTCTATGTTTCTGACAATCAGCAAAGTAGATATTTCCGAACTCGAAACGCTCCGAGCCCTGGCCGAACGCACTTTTCGCGACGCCTGGCAGGACAATTCATTTAATGATCCGGAAGATTTCGAGATATATTGCAGGGCGCGATTCTCTCCCGAAGGCTTGAGGGCTGAAATGGAACATCCCGACGCTGAATTTTACTTTGCGTATGAGAACGGAATACCTGTAGCCTACCTGAAACTCAACATCAACACAACACCTTCACACGACTGGGATGGATCGCCGGCCCTGCAACTCGAGCGGATATACGTCGTACAAACCTGCCAGGGCCGGCAATTCGGGGCAGAACTGCTCCGGTTCACAGAGGAACGCGCGCGGCAAACCCGCGCCGAATGGGTCTGGCTCAGTGTGTGGCAATTATCGCCCCGCAGTATTTCATTCTATGAAAAGAACGGATATACTACATTTGGCGTTGAAACATTCTGGCTCGGCAATGATCCGCAAGCGGACTGGCTGATGCGAAAAAGATTGCTTCCCTGATAAATTGTTACACCGATTCCCGTTTTTGAGGTGTAGTCTGCGACGCAGGAGCAGGCGACATCTCGAAAACGATTCGAGATGTCGCCTTTTTTCGAGTTAAAAAAGACGTCACTTCTCACAAATCGGGAATTGCCGGATTCGAGATGACACATTTTTCGTGCCTCAAAAGATGTCACCTCTCATAAACCGGGAATCACAGGCATTGTTGGATTGCTTCGGTAAAGTTGGCAATGCAACATCAATGTTCATAACGAAGCGCAGTAATCCAATAATTTAACAATCAAGCAATTAAACAATCCATTCATACAACAATGAATATCCAGGCATTAAAATCAGGCCTTGCTTTTTGGTTTCACCTGTTCGTTACCCTTTTGGCCTGGGTTGCGCCGTTTTTGGTCAGCTGGAAATGGGCAATTCCGGTGTATGCCGCCGTCATGCTGCAATTCGCCTTTTTCGGCAAGTGCCTGATGAATGAGCAACACGACATGACGGAGGACGACAACGCAACCTTTTACTCATACCTGTTTGAGAAAATGGGTTTTCAACCCGACCGGGCCCGGCTCAAATTCTATGTCCGGAAGGTATTTTACCCTGTTTTGTCAACCGTCGCACTCCTTTGGCAGGAAGTATTGGGAATCAACCCCGTACTGTTCTGAACCTCCGCAGTCCGTCTTTAACAATGGTTAACACGCATTGAGCCCCGTAAAACAGGTATTTTCTAACATTTTTAGCGTGGCGCGACGTTATTGGGATACCATCTCATATTCATTTAATGCTATGTCGAGAATCTTGTTGTTTCTCATCCTGATCCCCGTAACCTGCCGCCTGAACGCACAGGTAACACTGCGCGGGTCGCTCGAAAATGCTTCTTCCCGCGACGTACATCAACTGTCGCTTGAATCCTGGAATGCTGACCACTGGCAACAGTCACAGACGCTTTTCCTCGATCCGGATTTTACATTTTCCCTCGAAAACGTCCTGCTGGACCCCGGACAGTATCGCATTCGTATCTGGGGCAAATCTGCCGCCTGGAATGATTTTATCGTGGCCGACTCGGCTATGGCTGATACGGCTTTGGTGTTTCACCTGGACTACGATCATATGGACGGCGGTCCTGCAAAGATAACAGGCTCACCGGCTAACGACCTCTATTTCAATTTGTTGAGTGCACAGCAAAAGATCAACCGGTTGAAAGACAGTTCGACCGAAGCGGAGCTCGCGACACTCGATGCAGCGCAGTCCGAATTGAACCGCCAATGTCTTGCGGTGTCCGCACGTTACCGGAAAACACTCATCGGCGATGTGGCTTTACTGCTTTTTCAGCCTCGGAAGTCGGATTATGAAGGAAAGGAGTTCGTGAAAAAGATGACGGCCAATGAATTTGCCAAAGCATATGAACTGGGAATGATGCCTTTTAACCACGATAACATTCTGCTTCACAATGCATTTCTAAAACGCCTGAATCGCTATTCCAACTTATTTGCCCGCGATTCCGCCGGCAGCCAGGCATTTATCGACGGCGTGATGGCCAGCCGGAATGGTAACGATAAAGTAGATGGCTTTTTATTCAGATACCTGCTCGACAAGATGATGGATTTCAAGCAGGAAGAAGGGCTGACTTATCTGCTCAAGTGGTACGCCCCGGATTGTACCGACGAAGCCCCTTTACCCAACAGCATCCAGAATCTGGTCGTTGCACTGAAAACCTGTGCGCCCGGTAATATAGCGCCCGACATTGAACTGCAGGATACGGGTGGCAGGGAAGTGGACCTGGGGGAGATATGCGCGCAGAACAAACTGACATTAATGCTTTTCTGGCGTAGTACCTGCTCTCATTGCAAGGAATTCGAGCCGGTGCTGGAAAAAATTTATGAAAAATACCATCCCCTCGGCGTAGAGGTATACGCCCTTTCAATGGATCAATATGAAGACGACTGGAAGGAAGACCTGAAAAAGCATCCCACGCCGTGGATCAACACATTTATTCCCCTCGAGCGGCGGAAAGAAATCAGTTTGCTTTATCCGGCGCCGAGCACGCCAACGCTCATTGCGCTGGACCAGAAACGGCGGGTAGCAAGTCGC
>JAKOXM010000476.1 GCA_029781095.1 Bacteroidota bacterium | reverse complement strand
CTGAATGAAACCGCATATGCCGCCTGGGCTTCGGATGACGGCGGTATTCGGGATGGCCTCGAACTGGAATGGAACAAAAACCACCTGAGTTTCGAGTTCCGGGCCGTCGATCTCAACCACCCGAACGCTGTCCGGTATCGCTGGAAGATAGACGGCGCCGTCACGGCGGATTGGTCACCGCTGACGGCTCAAACCTCGGTCAACTTTGCCGGACTTTCGCCCGGCCGGTACACGTTTCAGGTGCAGGCCACTTCTGACGGAGAAACATTCACGGCACCTTTATATGCGTCTTTTAGCGTCAAAAAGCCAATTTGGCAAATGCTGTGGTTCCGGTTGTCGGTCGGAATCGTTTTGCTCGCCCTGATCCTCGGGCTTTTCAGATACCGCGTCCGTCAAATTCGCAGAATTGAAACGGCAAAACGCGAGCGGCTGGAAGTACAAAACCGGCTTCTGCAACTCGAACAAAAAGCCCTGCAACTCCAGATGAATCCGCATTTTATCTTTAACGCGCTGAATAGTATACAATCGCTGGTGAGCAGCGGTGATGCAAAATCAGCCAAACTGGAGATCAACGCTTTTGCCAAACTGATGCGCTCCATCCTTTCCAATTCACGCCGCCAAACAATTTCACTGAAAGAAGAAGCCGAAACACTTGAACAATACCTCCGCATCGAACAATTTTGCCAGCAGAACAAATTCGGATTTTCGATTTCCATGCCCGGGGATCTCGACCCTGAAGAAATAGAATTACCTCCGATGCTTTTGCAGCCGTTTGTGGAAAATGCTGTGATACACGGCGTGTCGCATTTGCAGTATGAAGGTAAAATTGAAATTGAATTTCGGGTCAACCCCGCCCCCGGCCCCTCCCCCGATGGGAGGGGAGACGTCGCGCCAAACGCGACGTTTAACGTCGCGTCTCCCCTCCCATCGGGGGAGGGGCCGGGGGTGGGGTTGCTCGAATGCCGCATCCGCGACAACGGCGTCGGCCGCGAAAAAGCCGCCATGTTGCGCGAGGAGCGCAGGCCGGGCCATTCATCCATGGCGCTGGAAGTCACCCGCGAACGACTCGACGCCATGAAAAACGGACCTGACTATGCAGCATTGGAATATTACGATGTGATAAATAAGGAAGGTAAAGTAGCAGGCACGCAGGTAGTGATAAGGCTACCGTTAAGGCTTAATTATTAAATTCCGTATTCTCCGTCAGGCCATAACAACTCCGGACGCTCAATTTTTTAAACATGACCGCCATTATTGTAGAAGATATGCCGCAGGCCGTTCAGGCCCTTCAAAACGATCTGTCGGAGCATTGCCCCGGGATAGAGGTGGTGGGCACGGCCGGGAGTATCGTGGCTGCAGCCAAGCTGCTCAGGCAGACCATCCCGGATATTATTTTTCTGGATATCCTGCTGGGCGACGGCACGGGTTTCGATCTGCTGGAAATATTTCCCGATCTGCCGGCGCGCGTCATTTTTATCACGGCTTCCGATGAGCATGCGATCCGCGCCTTCCGCTATGCCGCAGTCGACTATTTGTTGAAACCGGTTGACCCCGAACAGTTGAAGCAATCCGTGGAACGCGCCCGGCGTCAGATAGCCGGCACCGCAGAGAGTCTCAATCTGTTGCGCGAAACCATCCGAAAACCGGAGAGCCTGCCCAGCCGTATTTCACTCAGTTCACAGGAACGAATTTCGGTGGTGGATATCGGCAATATCGTCCGTTGCGAATCGGATGGTAACAACACGTGGTTTATCCTCGTTTCCGCCGAAAAAATATTTGTGACACGCACGCTGAAACAGTTCGAACAACTACTTGAAAAACACGGCTTTATACGGGTTCACCAATCGCATCTGGTGGCGTTGAAATACATACGCGAATTCATCAAAAAAGACGGTGG
>JAKOXM010000449.1 GCA_029781095.1 Bacteroidota bacterium | reverse complement strand
GTCGGCGTGGCGGCGCAGGGTATCGCGTACGGCCTCCATGAACTTCGCTTTGTCGCTGATCAGCAACCGCTTGGCCTCTTCAAAAGTATAGCCCGCCGGGCAATAGCCCAGGTCGTGGATGTTGTGGCAACTCGTCTGGTCGCTGCCCAGTTCGATGTGGATATTGTCGCGCACGAAGCGCTCCCATAGGTCGACGATGTTGCCGTAGTACACCAATGCCGCAGCGGTTTTATTCCGGCGACATTCTTCCATCCGGATGATCAGTTCGTCGAGGTCGGTGAAAACGTTTTCCTTTTGGATGTACCCGTCCGTCAGGCGTTGCTGCACCGCGTCGCCGTCCACTTCGGCGATGACGCCCACGCAGCCGGTGATCACGGCCGCAAGCGCCTGCGCGCCCGACATGCCGCCCAGTCCCGAGGTTACGAACACACGCCCGCGCAGGTTTTCGTCGCCGAAGCCCATTTTGCGTCCGGCATTGAGCAGTGTGATCGTGGTGCCGTGCACGATGCCCTGCGGGCCGATGTACATGAACGAACCCGCCGTCATCTGGCCGTATTGCGTCACGCCGAGGGCGTTGTATTTGTTCCAGTCTTCTTTTTTGGAGTAGTTGGGTATCATCATGCCGTTGGTCACCACCACGCGCGGCGCGTCGGCATGACTCGGGAAAAGTCCCAGCGGGTGGCCGGAATAGAGCACGAGGGTCTGTTCGTCGGTCATTTCAGCGAGGTACTTCATCGTGAGCAGGTACTGGGCCCAGTTCTGGAACACCGCGCCGTTGCCACCGTAGGTAATAAGTTCGTGCGGGTGTTTGGCCACCTTGGGGTCGAGGTTATTCTGGATCATCAGCATGATGGCTGCTGCCTGGCTGGAACGATGCGGATATTCATCTACAGGGCGTGCGTGCATGGGGTAGCCGGGCCGGAAGCGGTACATGTAGATGCGTCCGTATTGCTCCAGTTCGCCGGCAAATTCTGTCGCCAGTTCGCGGTGCCACTCCGTGGGGAAGTATCGCAGGGCGTTTTGCACGGCCAGCACTTTTTCTTCTTCGGACAATACGCCTTCGATCACGCGGCGCGGCGCGTGGGATACGGCGGGATCGCGTTCGACGGGAGCAGGGAGGGTGGCGGGGATGCCGGTGAGGATGGAGGATTGGAAAGTGGTGAGGGCAGACATGGCAGAAATCTCTTTTTCGCAAAGGTATGGAACATCAGATAGTCTCATAAAGCGCGACACGTCGGGAAAGACAAATTTCAAACAATTGAATACATTTGCTTCAGAAATATCTTTTACCCCAGTCGCCCAAAGAATTCAAAATGAATAACATCCGAAAAAAACTTCAAGATGCATTTGCCGATGGCGTAAGCGAGGGGATCGCGACATTGGGGAGGAATATATCGACAGATTCGGTCCGGTATGCGACGTTTGCGCACCAAAAGGGAGCGTACACGGATGCGCGTCTCAAGTTTCTCGACAATTTGATCTCTGTGGACGAACTCCGGCTGGTAGAAAGCCGCGTGAGCGCGCGCCTGCTGGCCTTGATCGACCAACTGGAACCCGCCGACATCCTGCCTGTGGGCGAAAACCTGGACGACATCCTGCAAAAACTCCCCATTCGAAAAGACGAGATCACGGAATATCACCTGGTTAATTGCAACCGCGAGGACATGATGGACCGATTCTCCGAAGAATACGGCAATTACGGCGAAATGGCGGCCCAGTTCTATTTTATCAGCTCCTGCGATACCCAAATGCCGCAACTGTTCAGTGAACGCATTATCCTCGAACTCAAAGCCGCTCTTGACGATAGCGAAAACGGGCTTTATTCACCCATTCTTTACCGCAAACAGGACGACAACTCGCAATTAGCCGAAATTTTGCCGTTGCCCACTGTCGGACTGAGCGCCGCCGACGCGTTCAAAAAATTTAAAAGTACGTTTTGTGAAAAAATCCTCAATACCGGCTTGTCGGGCTTCGAGGAATTTATGGCCGGAAAAGTTTCCTCCGTACGGCATCAATATATTTTCGTGCCCTTCGATTTCTCCAAAGGGAAATGGCGCAAGTTTTTTCCCGAATACTTCCGGCTTGTCATCGACACTTTTTCCCGGCACCCCGGGCCGACGCCCCGATTCATTTTTTTATTTTCATTTGCTGTACACGAACTCCACAGCGTTGCACCCGATTCGGAAGAAATGGCCATTATCGGCGAGCTCGACCGCCTTGCCGGGCAATATCCGAACGTCGCCCACCTGCGCCCGCTGCAACCTGTGGACGAAGATGATTTCGGCTCCTGGTTTCGAGACCTGGGCGTATGGTCGGCCGCCGACATACACAAGGTGGTGAAAGCCATGCTGGCCGGCAAAGACATTTCGGTGCGCAAACAACACGAAGAAAAAAAACGGCTGAACATGGACGACATCGCCGAAGTACAGCAAATGGTGTACAAACTTCCCCGTAAAACGAAACCCTGACTTTTTTCCATCCACACGATATGATAAATTTCAATCTGCCCGCACCCGACGAAACACTGGCTCTTCCCGCCCGGCAACCCAACCCCAAATTCACCGACCCCGGCCTGTACCATCCCTCGCCGGGGCTCTGGAGCGCCGTGGTCGTTGCCCTTGAACTCGGTCTCCCGCTCCTGCTCACCGGCGAGCCCGGCACCGGAAAAACGGAACTCGCCCGCTACCTGGCCTATAAATTCGGCCTCGGCAAACCCGAAGTGTTCGACGCCCAAACCACTTCTTCCGTGCGCGACCTGTTCTATCGCTACGATGCCCTCGGGCATTTCCAGTACGTACAGACCCACCGCGAACTGCTCACACTTGATCAGATCGAAGAGAAATTTATCCACTACCAGGCTTTGGGCAAGGCCATCCGGGAAAACCGCAGTATGGTGGTCTTGATCGACGAGATCGACAAGGCGCCGCGCGACCTGCCCAATAACGTGCTGGCCGCTCTCGAAAAACTCGAATTCACCGTGCCGGAACTCGACAATAAAAAATACCAGGCCACACCCGATCACCGGCCCGTTATTATCATGACCTCCAACTCCGAAAAAAACCTGCCCGATCCCTTCCTGCGCCGGGTAGCCTACTACAACATCGAATTTCCCGGCGACGCCGAATTGCTGCAAATCCTCGAGCAAAAAGTAGACGGTTTCGCCAAAAAAGAACAACTGCAAGCCATCGTCCGGCACTTCGAGATGATCCGCTCCGGCAAAAAGGCCGCCCTGCGCAAAAAACCGGCCACCGCCGAACTGCTGCACTGGGCTGCCCTGCTTCATAAAATGAATTTCGACGCCGCCAAACTGGATCACATCGACAAACTCAGCCCCGCCGAACGGGAACAACTGGACATCTCCTATTCGGTGCTGGCCAAGTTCCGGGAAGATTATGAAGCTTTGAAAAAAATGCGGTGAACCCATGTGAGGCGGTGACTGCCGGTTGCCGCCTCACTACATGTTTTGCCAGCCATCGCCTCGCTAAAAACAACGCACCATCCAACGCCGCGCCTTAAAATATCAGCTCGCCGCCGACCTGCTCCGCGCCTTCGAAGAAGCGGAAGGTCGCCCGCTCGGCCCCGACCGGCACCTGCTGTGGCAGACGCTGCTGCAGCGCCTGCCCGACGATGCCGACCCGGCCTTGTGGAAGGCTGCGCTGTGCCCCATTCTGGCCAGCAATGAAAGCCAGCAGCGCCTCGTGGATGCCTTGTATGCGGAATGCCTGGTCAGAGCGGAGGCCGTCCTAAAACAATTGCCCGAACCGCCGGAGCCGATGCCTGTGCCCGAAGTGCGCACCGCCAAACGATGGGGCTGGCTGACCGTTGTTGCGGCGTTGCTGCTTGCCGGAATGCTTGGCCTTGGCATCTGGATGTGGATCGAAAGCCAACGCACATCTGCGCCCGGCGACCTGAAGCGATACTTTTCGATTGATCCGAACACGACAACGACGGTGTGCCCGGATAGCCTCGACCTCGTGAGCGTCGGCGGTGTTGCGCCAGTTGACATGTACCAGGATACCCGTCCGCCGAAAGATGGACTGGATCTCGTTCGCAGCGGAAAGATCAGAAACATCGTGTTTTTCCCGAATGGCAACGACACGCTGGTCACTGCGTTGGGCACCTACCGCCTGCTGCCCGGCGGCTGCCTGTCTGCCACCGCCGGCGACAGCCTGGGGCAGGACTCGCTGCGCGTGTTCCTGCGCACCAAACGCGGACTTACCGTCGCCCTCGATTATTTCCCCACGATACGCCAACCGGCGCCGACCACCGTCGACCGTCCATCGTCTGCCGTCGCGTACCGGTTTTATGAGCGCGAGGTGCCCGAACCCGCCGACATCCGCCGCCTGGCCATTGACGTGCCCAAAGGCTGGGAAGCCGAATTTCTGCGCTACCTGCCCTGGCTGAAAGGGATTTTCCTGCTGCTGCTCGGGTTGATGCTGTACGCCCTCTTGCGCTGGCGCGCCCGCCGCCGGCAGAAACTCGTGGCCGAAACGCAGCACGGCGACCGGCCGCCCTACACCTGGAACATCAGCATTCGCGACATGGAGCCGCCCGACCCCGGCGAAGACTTCCCGCTCGTGCTCAACCGCCTGCGACGCCGCACCGCCGACGACTGGCTGGAACTTGACCTGCGCGCCACCGTGCAGGCGACCATCGCGCAAGCGGGGCGCATCGACTTCCGCTTTCAGCAGCAGACCAAACCGCCGGAATACCTCCTGCTCATCGACCGCTACGACGCGGCCGACCACCGCGCGCGCCTGTTCGACGAACTCTATCAGCGATTCAGGGCCAACGACGTGCTGATCGATCGCTTTTTCTACGACGGCGACCCCCGTCTCTGTTTCAACGAACAGCACCCCGGGGGTCTGCAACTCAACGAACTCTATCACCAATATCCGGAATCCCGCCTGCTGTTGGTGGGCGCCGGCCATGCCCTGCTCAACCCTCTGAGCCTCAAACTGAGCCGCTGGGCGGAGGCACTGGCCCGCTGGCGGCAACGCTCTCTCTTTTCTCCCCGTCCGCTGGATGACTGGGGCCGCCGCGAGGAAGTCCTGGGCGAGTTACTGCCCGTTTTGCCCGCCACCTTGCAGGCGTTCTGGTATGCCGTGGAGCAATTCGACGCGGGCGAAGACGCCGACTTCGGCCGCTGGGGCGACGCGGTGACCGATGCCCCGCCCGCACCCGTGGAGCCCGACCCGCAGAACCTGATCGCCTCGCTCCAGCGCCACTTTTCCGACGACCTGATGCAATGGATCGCCGCATGCGCCGTGTATCCCTCGCTGCATTTCGAGCTCACGATGTATCTCTGGCAGGTATTGTTCCCCGGCGAGCGCCTGAGCCTGACCGGTGGCGGGCAGCATAAAACAGCCGCCGATAGTGCCAGCCTGAGCGCCCTCACCGCCCTGCCCTGGTTCGTCAAAGGCAGCATACCCGACCCGGCTCGCGCCGAATTGCTGCACTGGTTCGAGGAAAACCACCCCGAACAACACCGCCGCGTACGCCAGGTACTGGCCGAACAACTCGCCCTGCCCCACAACCAACCCCCGCGCGACAGCGCCGCATGGGACCAGTACCGCATGAGCGCTGCCCTCAACGAATGGCGCCTGACCGACGACCGAAAAAAGAAAAAAGCCCTCGAACGCGAAATCGAAGACCTGCTGGAACATGCTGAGGCCGATTTTACGGTCATACATTACCTCAACAAACCCAAAAACTTGCTCCAGTTTGAAGTGCCCGCGCGCTGGAAAAAAATACTCTACCGCGCCGGCCGGCCGGGGCTGGGCTTGCAGGATTTCTGGCGCGATTTGTTCCAGTGGGCATTGTGGATTTGGGTGGCGGTCGCGGTAGCGGTAGGGTGGTATCAGCCGAAGACGGAGGAGTGTACCGGAACGGAAGTCGTAATCCTCTCCGACCTCTCCACGAGTATGCGCCGGCAAGAGGGAGACACCCTGTCTCAGGCAATCAAGGAGTACCTTGGCCACCAGATGCCCCCTGCAAAACAAGCGCCCCTCCAATTCGACGGCGAAACGCTTACCCTGTGCCTGAAAACGGCGGCTGACCGCTTGTTGTATCTCGAATACCTTACCCGGCTGGCCATCCTCGAAGGCGATTTGAGGAGGGTAGACTCCCTGATCGCCGAAGCGAACAAATGGGAGCCTCAAAAAGAAAGACCCGGCTACACCGACCTTACCGGAGAGGCCTATGCGACCTACCGCAGCAATGTCAGTCTGCTCGCCTACAACCGCGGCGTGCCACCCTACCAATTCGCCGACAGCCTGCGTCAGACCACCCCCGCGCCTCATCCTCCAGCGTACGCCGCGCAAAAAGACAGCGCTTGTGAGTGGTTCAGCCGCGCGTACGCCTTATATAATAACGACACACTTTTGCGAGAGGCCGCCGCCTGGTGCGCCACAGCGGATACGTTCGACCGGAAAACGTCGCCCGGAGCATCCGCAATCCGGCAACAAACCACACGAATTCCGGTTATTACCGACACCGGCGAGACGGGTGCTGCCGATGACGATCTGGCAGCCGGCCTGCCGCCGGGGTCTTGTACGGATGAAAAGGTGTTGAGCGCATGGTCGCAAGTGTTAAATCAGTACCAGCGCCGTGCAGACCTGATTCCGAATATGGTGAATACCGTGAAAGGGTATGCCAATTTCGAACAAGCGACCTTACAGCAGGTCATTGCAGCCCGCGCTTCGGCCGCCCAGGTGAAGTTCGACGCCAACAACCTCACGCGCGAAGCCATTTGGGACTTCCAACAAGCCCAGCAAGGGCTGTCGGTTGCCATGCGCCGCCTGATGGCCGTGGCCGAATATTACCCCGACCTGAAAGCCA
>JAKOXM010000442.1 GCA_029781095.1 Bacteroidota bacterium | reverse complement strand
AGTACCTCGATGCTGACGATGTCGTTCGGGTTGATGGTGGAAAGCGGGTTTACCCGGTTCTGGCCGTTGGCGCCGCCGGCCCAGTCGAATCCGGCCACCGTCACCCCGTCGCCCTGGAAAGGAATGCCGTCGATCACGTACAAAGGCTCGCTGGAACCCGTGATCGAGTTGGCGCCCCGTATCCGGATGGAAGCGGCGCCGCCGGGCTGTCCGGAGTTTTGCGTCACCTGCACGCCGGCCACGCGGCCTTGCAGCGCCTGGTCGAGGTTGGTCACCACCGAACTTTTCAACTGGTCTTCGGTCACGGAAGAAACGGCGCCGGTCAGGTCGCTTCTTTTTTGCGTGCCGTAGCCCACCACCACCACTTCGTTGAGGACGGCGTTCTGGACGAGTTTGATGTCCACACGCGAGCCGTCGGCGGGCACGGTAGCCGTTTGGTCGAGATGGCCGGTATAGGCAAATGTCAGGCGTTCGCCAGGCATCGCTTTGATACTGTAGGAACCGTAGGCATCGGTAATAGTGCCCCGATCGGAGGTATTCACGACGCGTATCGTGACGCCCGCCAGCGGCTCGCCGGATTCGTCGGTGACGATACCGCGAATGTCGAGCATTTGGGCGGAAAGGATGGTGGTGCAGAAAAGCGCGAGGGCGCTGAATATCCACCTCCATCCTCTTGAGGATAAGGAGAATTGCATCATAACGGATAGATTGTTTTAGTGAACGGCCGCCGAAAGCGTAACCCGGCCAAAGGTGTATGGCGAATTCCCAATTTCCGGGGGGTAAATCGTTCAAAGAGGAGGGGTAAATTTTACAACATTCGCTATTTGCCAAAAAAAGAATGGCTTTGACCAGTTAAGCCCTCGAAATTGATCGATTTGCCCCCCTTTGCATCGTACAGGATGACCGTTCTTTGCCAAAGAGCATGTGATCGACTTCGCGGCGCACGCGCATTGAATCGCTTTTACAGGACTATATGCACAACCACAATCTTCCTGTGATTGACGCTATGGCTGCGCATTCGGTGAGTTGTCTGCTTCCATTGAACAAGTAAGTTTGCTTCATACGAAAATGGTTTATTGAAGGAAAAGCCGTAGCAATACGGCTTTCTTTTTTTACTTTTCACGCTCTATTCCGGATTTATGAAAATTATCGCCACCCGTGCAATTCAAACCCTGACGCTTTTTATGGCTATCCAAACAGCGCAATCACAGGCCCCGGTCATCAGCGCCGCGACCCCGGCGAACACCACCGTCGAACAATGGAGCAAGTTCGAAGTCAGTCTGGATATTTCGACGGTCTGGACAAACCCATACGACTACGATGAGATTCGTGTAGCCTGCACTTTTACGGCGCCCGACGGCCAGACAACAACCGTCGACGGGTTTTTTATGCAGGAATACCAGATATCCAATGAGCAGACCGGCAGCCTTGCCACAGTTGGCAACGGCCGTTTCAAAGTCCGTTTTTCGCCCAAATCCCCCGGGATATGGAAATATGCACTTTCCTGCACCAACGCCTCGGGTACCGGCACTTTCCCGGAACAAATGTTTACCGCCATTGCGCCGTCGGCCGCCAATAAAGGCTTTATTCGGAGCGATATGACCAACTATCTGCACTTCGACAACAGCGAGCAGTATATCCCCGTCGGGGAAAATATTTGCTGGTACCAGAGCAATGCCTATACGGATTTCAAAAAGTGGCTGACGCAACTGTCGGACAACGGCGGCAATTATTTCCGCCTATGGCAGTGCCAGTGGGGACTTGGCATCGAATGGAAAAACAACGTAAGCGGCTTCAACGGCCTGCGGAAATACAAACAAAGTTCAGCGTTTTACACCGACTGGCTGCTCGATTTCTGTGCCGAAAAGGGCATTTACATGATGTGCTGCCTGCAACACCACGGCCAGGTTTCTTCCAATGTAAACTCCAACTGGGGCGAAAATCCCTACAACCAGGCCAATGGCGGCCCCTGCGCCAATACCTGGGACTTTTTTACCAACGCAACGGCCAAAAACCTTACAAAAAACCGCCTGCGCTATATCGTGGCGCGCTGGGGTTACTCCCGGAACATACTGACCTGGGAACTTTTCAACGAAGTGGACTGGACCGACCAGTTCGATGCCAAAAAAGGCGATGTGGCCGCCTGGCACGACGAAATGTCGGCTTATCTGATCGACAAGGACCCCAACAGGCACCTGATCACGACGAGTTTTGCGCAGGATTTTTACGATCCCGCCGTCTGGAACCACCCGAATATCGACTTCACCCAGACGCATTATTACATCGAAACGCCCAACCTCGAACGCGCCCTGGCAAGCGGGGTGCGCAAATACCTCGATAATTTCGGCAAACCGACCATCAACGG
>JAKOXM010000807.1 GCA_029781095.1 Bacteroidota bacterium | reverse complement strand
TGTCGACCAATCGAAAATAGAAAGCACGCTCCTGAGTGTGATTGCCGAAAAAACGGGTTATCCGGCTGAAATGCTGGAACTGGGCATGGATATGGAAGCCGATCTCGGCATCGACTCGATCAAGCGGGTTGAGATATTCGGCGCCATGACGGCAGCGCACCCGGAAGTGCAGGGCATCAACCCGCAGGAACTCGCCGAGTTGCGTACGTTGCAACAAATTGTGCAGTACATCTCCGGCAAAGCCGGCGGAACGGCCTCTCCTTCAGTCCCCGCAGCGGTGGTTACCCCGGCTGCGCCACCTCCGCCAACGCCGCCGGCCAATGGCGTGTCCAAAACGCCGCCGGCAACCCTTGCGCCGGCCGGTGTCGACCAATCGAAAATAGAAAGCACGCTCCTGAGTGTGATTGCCGAAAAAACGGGTTATCCGGCTGAAATGCTGGAACTGGGCATGGATATGGAAGCCGATCTCGGCATCGACTCGATCAAGCGGGTTGAGATATTCGGCGCCATGACGGCTGCGCACCCGGAAGTGCAGGGCATCAACCCGCAGGAACTCGCCGAGTTGCGCACGTTGCAACAAATTGTGCAGTATATCTCCGGCAAAGCCGGGGCAGCACCGGAGGTCGCTGAAGGAAAAAAGCAGTAAACGGGACAGTTGCGGCTCATCCTGAGCCCGTTTTTACAGAATATACAACCGGGCCCTATCCTCATGTTCCCCGATCCGGGGTTGTCCTGCAGTACTTGCCGGAACCGGATCAGCTGGAATCATCCCTTGCCCCGACGGGCATTACCCTGGTAAGCAACGAAGGCACGGCGCTTACCACAGCGCTCGTGCAGCTGCTGTTGCGACAGGGCCGGCGTGTTGCAGTGCTTTCCTTTGGAGAAACGCTTGTACGCAAAGGCTCCCAAAGCATTCCGGATGGCGCCCTGGAAATAGTAGTGCCTGACACCCGGGACGAAACCCTGGGCCGGATCGTGGGCCAACTGCCGGAAGCGGTGAGTCAGTTTATTTACCTGCACCCCCACTTCCGTTTCCCACTTGGACAACTGGGGATGCATTTTGAAAGGGAAAAATCCCTGCTGAAAGCGGTCTTTTTGCTTGCCAAGCACCTCAAGGCGCCGCTGCACGACCCGGCCAACCAAGGGCGGGCGGCATTTCTTACGGTTTCCCGTCTCGATGGCGCTCTTGGCGTCCAAAACCCCGGCAACGTAGCGCCGCTTGGCGGCAGCCTTCCCGGTCTGACAAAATCGCTTCATCTGGAATGGCCCGGAGTATTTTGCAGAGCGGTGGATATTGCCCCGGAATTGCCCGCCGAGCGCGCAGGCCAGCTCATTTTGGGCGAACTCCACGACGCCGATCAATGCCTGACCGAAGTCGCCTGGCATGCATCCGGCCAGCGTTATACCCTCGTAGCGGAACCCGAACCTGCCCGGGAAACGACCGTTTTGCAATCAAATATCAACCGGAACAGCGTCATTTTGGTAACCGGCGGCGCCCGCGGCGTCACAGCCGAATGTGCGCGCATGATGGCGGTGAAGTTCAAATGCACTTTTATTCTTCTCGGTCGTTCAGGGCTGCAAACCGCCGAGCCGGAATGGGCGAAAGGTATAAGCGACACCGGCGAATTAAAACGCAGGGCGATGGAGGCCCTCCAGGCGCAAGGCGAAAAACCGCTGCCCAAAACGGTACAGCGGATGACCGGCGCAGTGACGGCGCAACGAGAAATTCAGGCAAACCTCGATTTCATGCGCGAGCAGGGTGCGACTGTTTTCTACGAAGCCGTTGATATAACCGATTCGGCCGCACTTAAATCTGTACTCGACCGGGTGACGATGCAGTCGGGGAAAATCACCGGGATCATACACGGCGCGGGAGTTTTGGCCGACAAGCGCATTGAAAATAAAACGGAGGCCGATTTCGACGCGGTTTACGACGTCAAAATCCGGGGCTTGCTGGCAGTTACGCAATCTGTTGATATTGAAGTAATTCGCCACGTCGTGCTCTTTTCCTCAGTGGCCGGATTCTATGGAAATACGGGACAAACGGACTACGCCATGGCGAACGAAGCCCTGAACCGCATTGCGCACCTGTTCCGTAAAAACCACCCTTCCGTGCACGTCGTTTCCATCAACTGGGGCGCCTGGGATGCGGGCATGGTGAGTCCCGAATTAAAAAAAGTATTCGAAGCCCACAATGTGTCGCTGGTGCCATCTTCTGAAGGGCCGCTGGCGATGCTCGATCAACTCGGCACCGCCTTTGAGAATCAGACACAGGTGATCCTGGGCGGTACGCTGCCCATGGCCCGGGCCCTTACCGACGGCCCTTTGGCGACATACCAGATTCGCCGCCGCCTGCTTGAGTCCGCCAATCCTTTTCTCGGGCATCATGTGATTCAGGGACATGCCGTCTTGCCCATTATCAACGCGTCGACCTGGATGGTGCAGTCTGCAGCTGCCCTTTACCCTGGTTTTTATGTGAACAAGGCAGAGAAAGTAAAACTGTACAAAGGCATCGTATTCGACGGCAAACAGCCCGACGAATACCTGCTGACGGTAAAAGAACTGGAAAAAGACGATAATCATATTCAGGTTCAGGTCAATATCACCAGCGACGGAGGGCTCAAACTGCCGGTGCAGCACTACCAGGCAATCATAAGCCTGGTCGCTCAACCGGCCGCCGCACCGCAGGAAACCCTGCCGGATCTGCAAACCATCGTACCGGTATTGACGGATGCATCATCTGTATACACCGACGGTACACTTTTTCACGGAACTGATTTTCAGGGCGTTCGCCAGATTCTGGAATTGAACGAATCAGGGACGCTCCTGCTCTGCGAACACCCGGGAATACCCCGGGAGCGCCAGGGGCAATTCCCCGTGAAACAGGTCAATGCTTTTCTGACAGATGTCATGTATCAGGGCCTGTTAATCTGGGTGCGCCGGTTTCAGGGTTGCGCCTGCCTGCCATTGCGCACGGAATGGGTGGATATCTATGCCCCGCTTCCGTTTGACCGGCCATTTTATGTTTCGCTCAGGGTGGTGCAATCGGATGATTTTGCCATGGAGGCTGATATAACGGCTTTCGATACGGAAACCGGAAAGGTTTATATGAAAAGCCATCGCGCCGGTGTCACCATCAGCCGCGATTTGAAATGGGAATAGCCATGTTGAAAAAAGAAAAAATAGCGGTGATCGGTATGGGCGGGCTTTTTCCCGGCTCTGAAACCGTGGAACAATTCTGGGAAAACCTCGTGGGCAACAAAGACCTGGTCACCAATGCCCGTTTCGAGGATTTTGGCGCAGACCCTGACCTTTTTTACCACGAGGAAAAAGGGAAACTCGACCATTGCTACGCCTTGCGCGGCGGATTTATACGGGATTTTGCATTTGATGCCCGGGGCTACCGCCTCGATGCCGGATTGCTGAGCCAACAGGACAATCAGTTCAAATGGTCGCTCTATGTGGCCAAAGCGGCGCTGCAATCCAGCGGCTACTATGAAAGCCCCGGCCTCGACAAGTGCGGCGTAATCGTCGGCAACCTTTCTTTTCCCACGCGTTATTCCCGTCAGATATTGTCGGGGCTTTATGCCGGTATGGCGCAGAAAGTACTGGAAGACCTGAGCGGGCAGGCAGTACCGGTACCTGCTGCCAATACGCACTATCCCGCCGATATTCAGCATACCTTACTTACCAATGCTCCGGCGGCCCTCATTGCACAGGCACTTGGGCTCCGGGCCACGCATTATTCGCTCGACGCTGCCTGCGCATCCAGTTTGTACGCCATCAAACTGGCTTGCGACGAACTCCATGCCGGCAAGGCTGATATGATGCTGGCGGGGGCCGTGAGCGGCGCCGATCCGCTGTTCATACACATGGGGTTTTCCTATTTCCATGCCTATGCACGGCAAAACGAGGCTTCGGCCCCCATGGATATGCGTTCCGGTGGGCTTACCTCCGCAGAAGGCGCCGGTATGGTTGTGTTGAAACGGCTTTCAGACGCGCATCGCGACAAGGATCGGGTACTGGCGGTAATTGAAGGTGTCGGATTGTCCAATGACGGAAAAGGAAAATTCCTGCTCAGTCCCAATCCGAAAGGCCAAAAACTGGCTTTCGAACGCGCGTATGCGCAGACTGATCTGGACCCGGGCGTGATCGATTACCTCGAATGCCATGCCACCGGCACCCCTTTGGGCGATAAAACGGAATTTAACAGCATCGGCGACTTTTTTGCCCGCGACGGGATGGAGCCGCCTTTGGTGGGTTCAGTCAAATCCAATATGGGGCACCTGCTGACGGCTGCCGGCATGGCCGGGATGATCAAGGTCATTCTGTCGATGCAACACAAGATGATCCCGGCAACCATCAAGGTGACCGCACCGCTTCGTTCGGACAACGGTAAAATCGGCGCCGACCAGATCGTACTGGAGAACCGGCCCTGGAAAAGCAAGGGCGCTATCCCGCACGCCGGTATCGACGCCTTTGGGTTTGGGGGCACGAACGCCCACCTGATATTGTCAGCGTATAATGAGCCGGAGATTCCTGCCCCGCCACCTGCCCCGCCTGTTTCTTTCCAAAAAATGGCGATCGTCGGCATGGATGTCCATTTCGGCGATTGCGACAACCTGGAGTCGTTTTACCTTTCCCTGTTTGGCGGCCGACAGCATTTCAGGGCCTTGCCCGCGGAACGCTGGAAAGGCATGGAATCGCTTGATAATCTTTCCGACGCCCGCCAGTTTTCCGATATCCGGCAGTTGCAGGGAGCATGGCTGGAAGAATACGACCTGGATTTGCTTCGCTTTAAAATTCAGCCCCTCGAAGCGGAACGCCTGACCCGGCAACAGACCCTCATGCTGAAAGTCGCCTACCGCGCCCTGCAGGATGCGGGTCTGGAAGCCGAAAAAAGCGAAACAACCAATGTGGCGGTCATAACAGCCATGGAGTCCGAACTCGAGATTCATCACCGCATGGGACGCTGGGATTTATCCTGGCAAGTCAACCAGGCGCTTGAAAAGGCCGGTATGCAGATGTCGGAGGCCAGTGAAGCGACCCTCGGGAGTGCCCTGAAAGACGCCATTTTCCAGGCATACGAAAATCATTCACCCAGCGAGCATACGGGCTTTATCGGCAACATCATCTCCAGCCGGATTGCCGCTCTGATGGATTTTACAGGACCGGCATTTACGGTATCTTCCAATGAAAACGCAGTATACAAGGCGCTCGAAATTGCACGCAACCTGCTGGCCATGCAGGAGGTTGATGCCGTCATTCTGGGGGCTATCGATCTGAGCGGAAGTCTGGAGAGTGTGCTGAGCCGGCATGCGCTCGCGCCGGTTCACAAGGGCCCGGCCTCGATGGGCTGGGATGCTTCCACCAAGGGCTGGCTGATCGGCGAAGGCGCGGGAGCGATTGTCCTGAAACGCGCTTCGGATGCGACCGGCGACCGGGTGTACGCTTATATAGACGATCTGGCCATTGTACAATCGGAACATACCGATTTGCGCGGCCAGGCCGGGGCCCGGGCGGTTGAAAATGCCGCACAAACGGTGTTGTCCCGCCAACAATGGAAGTATTCGGATATAGGCTTGCTGGAAGCCTCGGCCAGCGGTATTCCGGCAGAAGACAGGGCCGAGATAGAAGGACTAAGCGCGGCCTACCAATCAGATTCAGAAACGCTGACCTGCGCTGTCGGCAGCGCAAAATCTCACGTCGGGCATTGTTTTTCAGCCTCCGGTATCGCGTCGATCGTTAAAACGGCCTTGTCGCTTTATCATCGATTTATACCCGGCGTACCGGGTTGGGAAAAACCACGCTGGCCCGATCTGCTCGCTCAAACGCCTTTCTACGTGCCCGAGGACGCCCGGCCCTGGATTCCTGAAAAAGGGCAGACGGCTCTCAGGGCCGCCATCAGCGGGTTGGCTTCCGACGGAACCGCTGCGCATCTTTTGCTCTCGGAAGGACATCACCCTGACCCTGCAAAGGCAGGGCCGTATCTGTTGAAAGGTGGAGAACGCCTGTTTCCGCTTCGGGCGACCAATGCCGCGGCGCTGGTCGTGCAATTGGAGGAAATACAAGACCAATTGTCGGAAAAATCATTCCGGCGGATTTCCGATGAATGCTGCGAACGATTTGCCAATACCAAAAACCCCGGCGAGCGCACGGCTGTCCTGGTGGCTGCTTCCGAACCTGCATTGCGTCGTGAAATAAAATTTTTCCGGGATCGGCTCTCCGATGCCTGGGCCGGCAACCAAACCCTGCAGACGCCTTCGGGCAGTTATTTTGCGGCGCATCCATTGGGTAATAAAGGCAAAATTGCGCTCGTATACCCGGGTTCCGGCACGGCATACACCGGCATGGGCGCCGCTTTTTTCCAGGCATTTCCGGGTTTGTACGATGCCGTGCAGAGCCGGGTCGACCATTTGGCTACTGCTTTTTTTAGCGCCGATTTGTACCCGCGCACCCGGCAGGCGCTCGATATGGCCGGCAAAAAGGCGGCAGAACTGGCTCTTCAGACCCATGCATTGCCGATGATGGCGATCGGTTGTACGTTCGCGGCGGTCTTCACCACGCTCGTACAGGATTACCTTGGCCTCCGCGCCGATTCGGTTATCGGGTTCAGTATGGGCGAAACAAGCGCGATGTGGTACGGGCAAGGCATCTGGGATGCACACCGGGCCGAAGAAAAATTTATAAAAGCGCCTTTATTCCGGGAGAAAGTAGGCAGTGAAATGACCCTCCTGGCCGATATGTGGAACCTGTCGCCCGAAGAGGCCCGTGCGCGCTGGGCGGCCCGCCTGGTTACCGCACCCAACGGCGCAGGCGGTTATGTCTCGCTGGCCGACTGGTTTCGACAGGCCGTCGCTCCAAATGCCAAAAAGGTATTCCTGACTTTTATTCATACGGACAATGAAGTGGTGCTCTCAGGCGATGGCGCAGAAATCGACCTGTTGCTGCAGGGACTTCCGTTCACGAGTATTCCGCTGGCGCTCAACAACGTTGTGCACCATGCTTTTTGCCGCCAGTTGCAGGCGGAGTTTATGGATATGCACCGTTTGCCCATTGAACGTCCGGCAGGGAAGGATTTTTATTCCAGTATTACGTTGAGCCCTCTATCGGTTGATACGGAGCGACTTGCCGTCAATGCCACCGATGTTTGCTGCAGCGAGGTTGATTTCCCCAGGCTGGTGCGCAAAATGGCCGATGACGGGCACCGGGTATTTGTAGAACTGGGCGCCTATGCCACCTGCTCCCGCTGGATTGGGGATATATTGGCCGGACAGGAACACCTGGCTGTTCCGGCCGACCGCAAGGGCGCGGGCGCCTTGCGCAACCTTTGCGGTATGGTGGCGATGCTTCTCGCGCATGAAGTGCAGCTTGATCTGAAGCACTTTTACGAGCCCGAGGCTGCCCGCAGGAACAAACCGAAAGAACTGAATAAAACGTTGCGGACCGGTGGCCCGCGTTTCGAAACCGTAGCCCTCGGCGAACAGCAACAAAACCTCTTTGCGCGGCATGCCCCGGAAAAATCAGCGCGCGGGCGCGTCGCTTCGACTTCTTTTGCCATGTCCGGGGCTGACGATACCTGGCATGGTTTCATGCCGCCGGAAACGCCTCCGCCGGCTCCGGTCAATACAGATATTGTAAAAATGGATGACTTGATAATTGATAAAAAAAGTCTGAAAAAGGCCGAAAACGGTCTGGATTTGCAGGATTTCGATGATCCGGCATACATTCAGGGTAAAAACGTAATATGGGACGAAAAGGACCTGCTGACCTTTGCTACCGGCAAGATCAGCGATGTTTTCGGACCTGATTATGCCATCATCGATACCTACCGGCGCCGGGTCATGTTGCCCATGCCTCCCTATCTGCTGGTGAGCCGGGTGACCCGCCTCGAAGCGAAGATGAATGAATTCAAGCCTTCCCTGGTCACCACAGAATACGATATTCCTTATGGCTCCGCGTTTGCCACCGACGGGCAGATCCCCTGGGCGGTGGCGGTGGAGTCAGGTCAATGCGACCTCCTGCTGATCAGTTATCTGGGTATTGATTTCCAGAATAAAGGCGACTACGTGTATCGCCTCCTGGACTGCACCCTGACGTTTCTCGATGACCTGCCTTTCGAGGGGCAAACATTGCGGTACGACATTCGCATCAACAGTTTTGTGCGAAGCGGTAACAACCTGCTGTTTTTCTTTAGTTACGAATGTTTTGTACAGGACCGGATGGTGCTGAAAATGGACGGCGGCTGCGCAGGCTTTTTTAGCAACGAAGAACTGGCGGTCGGCCAGGGAGTGGTGTACAAACCCCAGGAACTGGCGGAGCGGCAAAACCGGCCCCGGCAGTATTTCGCACCGCTGCTTCCTTGCGAAAGAACCGATTTTTCCCGGGAAGACCTGCTCTCACTCACCGAGGGTGACCTTGTCGCCTGTTTCGGAGAAAACTATCACCCCAATGGCCGCAACCCGGCACTTCGCCTGCCGCCCGGGCAAGTCCTGATGCTGGACCGGATCACAAAAGTGGACCGAAAAGGTGGCAGTTCCGGCCTTGGCTGGATCGAGGCTGAAAAAGACCTGCTTCCGGAGGACTGGTATTTCCCTTGCCATTTCCGCGACGATGAAGTGCTGGCAGGCTCCCTGCAGGCAGAGGGCGGCGGACAATTGCTGCGGTTTTTCATGCTTTACCTCGGTATGCAGCGACTCACCAAAGACGCCCGTTTTCAGCCCGTGCTGGATGTGCCGCAAAAAGTGCGCTGCCGGAAAGAGGTGCCGGCAAAAAAAGGCACCCTGATCTACCGCATGGACGTAAAAGCCATCGGCCTGGTGCCCGAGCCCTATGTGATCGCTGATCTGGAGATACTATACGACGGGTATGTAGCGGTATTTTTTGAAAACCTGGGCTTGCGACTCCAGGAAAAAAACAATCCGACCTACCTGAAGAATCCGGTCCATTGTCAGGATGGGGTTTTCGTTCGTCCCGTTCCGTATGCAGTATTGCTCAATGAATACCATATCACGCAATTTGCCCTGGGGCCCGTTTATAAATGTTTCGGGGATGAATACAAGGTGTATGAAGGCCGGGAGTTGTCGCGCCAGCCCAACACCGACTTGCAGTTTATTTCGCGGGTGCGTGAAATAGAGGGCCGGCGCCACATTTTTAATGACAAACCCGTCATAGTAGCAGAATATGATGTGCCGGCCGATGCCTGGTACTACACGCAAAACGCCGCCCCGGAAATGCCGTATTCTGTTTTGATGGAGGTGGCCCTGCAGCCTTGCGGTTTTTTGGGGGCCTACCTCGGCAGTACCCTGGCGGCATCCGAAAAGGACCTGTTTTTCCGAAATCTCGACGGCGACGGAGAAATGCTGCGGCAGGTCGATTTGCGCGGCAAAACCGTCACGAATCGCGCCTGCCTCGTCAGCCATACGAGCCTGGGAGGTACCGTGTTGCAGCGTTATTCCTTCGAATTGTCGGTTGACGGAGCGCCGTTTTACAAAGGCAATTCGTCGTTCGGCTTTTTCACCAAAGACGACCTGGCCAGTCAGGCCGGACTGGATAAAGGCGAGCACAAGACGCCCTGGCTCCGGGAAAACGACCTGCCTGCGGGCAGCAGCCTGAGCGTCAAACTGGATTCACTTTTTGGAAAAATGAAACTGTTCCGGTCGGCCGCCCCGGAGTCGCCGCAATTGCACCTTGCCGGAGAGCAACTTCGTTTTCTCGACACTGCCTCTATCGTGCGCGACGGCGGCCGGTACGGGAAGGGTTATATTTTTGCGAGCAAGGATGTGAAGCCCCATGACTGGTATTTCACCTGCCACTTCTACCAGGATCCGGTGATGCCCGGCTCTCTGGGCGTGGAAGCCATCGTGCAGGCCATCCAGTTATTTGCCATACAGCAGGATTTGGGCCACGGTATGCAAAACGTCGTTTTCCGGCAGCCTGCGCCCCACCGTACGGTGTGGAAATACCGGGGGCAAATCCTGCAACACGACCCGGAAATGCACCTCGAGGCTCATATCAAGGAAATCAAACGGGAGAATAACAGCGTATTGATAA
>JAKOXM010000436.1 GCA_029781095.1 Bacteroidota bacterium | reverse complement strand
CCGGCGATAGTCCGTGTACGTTTCGTGCCCCGGGAACCGGAGATACAAACTGCCGACAGGTTGATATGGCATGCCTTGGTTCAACGATTTAACGTGTTCGTCGGCATATTTTTGGGCATCTTCGTATTGTCCCTCCCGGATCATTTGCCGGATTACCGGAATGGCCTTGCCCGTTTCCGGATTAATATTATTGCCCGGTTCGCCGGCCCAAACCGTTTCCTCATTCAATTGCAACTCCTCCAGTCCGGGTGTCCCGTAGATCATCGCGCCCAGTCTGCCGTTGCCGACAGGCAGGGCTTCGACCCATTCTTTGGCGGGTTTGTCGTACCAGAGTGTCATAGGGTTGTTCTGGCAAAACGCGGCAAATGCAGGAAACAGGAAAAAATTAAACAGGAATAAAACTCGCATGATGCATTTCTTTGAATGGTCGGGAAAAGAATAAACCGGACTAGTTTTTCATTTTTTCAAGCCGAAGCAGGGCTTCCAGGTAGTAATAGTCGCCGTAGATCATGGACGCGTCAATTTCAGTACCGGCGGGTTTGTGGCCCGTGCAATGCAGGAGAAAAGCGCTGTTTTTCCCGCGACTCTGATACTTTTCCGATGATAACGCAGCCAGTATTTTTACCGCCTTTTCGTAGTAGTTTTTGGCAATACCCTTATCGGAAACCAGTGTGGACAATTCGAGCAGAGCGGAGGCGGTAATAGCCGCTGCGGAGGCGTCTTTCGGTTCATTCGGGATATTGGGTGCGTCGAAGTCCCAGTACGGGATCATGTCTTCAGGCAGGCGTTTCAGATACAGGTTCGCTGCTTTTTGTGCTGCTTCCAGAAATTTCGGATCGCGCGTTTCGCGATATGTCATGGTATATCCATAGATCGCCCATGCCTGTCCGCGGGCCCACATGGACTCGTCGGCATAACCCTGGTGGGTTTGGCCTTTGATGCGGACGCCCGTACTGTCGTTGTACAATATCGCGTGATAAGTGCTGAAGTCGGGTCGAAAATCGTTTTTCATGGTCGTTTCGGCGTGTCGTACGGCGATATCATACAGCGAATGCGGTCCGCCGTTTTTACTGGCCCAGAACAGGAGTTCCAGGTTCATCATATTGTCGATGATGGTGTTATGCAGTCCGTTTTTATCCTTTTTCATGCCCGGGCCAGGACAGGATCGTGCCGACGCGCGGGTTGAACAAAGTCGCCAGGGTATCGGCTGTCCGCAGCAGTATCGCCTTATATTCAGGGTTTTGTGTCAGGCGATAACCGTTGCCGAAAGAGCAATACATTTGAAAGCCCAGGTCGTGGTCGTGCGCCGGACGGGCCGACAACGGCGTCAGTAGCCGGGTAAACCGGTTGGCTTCCATGCGCCACTTTTCATCGCCGGTATACTCGTACAAAAGCCAAAGAATACCCGGCCAAAACCCCGAGGTCCAGTCTGTGCCGGGTACAAAATGCCATTCCGTTTTATCCCGGTCGATATTTCGGGGCAGGAGTGAATCTTCGGGTGGAATAGTCTGCAAGGTTTTGGAGGCCTGAGCCAAGCAATAATCTAGGTTTTCGGACGGATTGAATACAGGATTAGCCCGGCACCCGATAAGGGAAATGATTAATGTGCAATACAGATATTTCAAAAACGCTTTCATGCCATTCAAGGATTGGTTTAAAGGCCAATGGATCGTTTCCGGGCAGGAGAAGGCAAGAGATGCTACCCTGTCAGCGCAGGACCCAAGATAGGTTTATACCTATTTTGAAAGGACAAAAGTTCCGGGAAACTAAACGGGGGGAAACAAAAAAGGGTCTGTGCATCTGCACAAACCCTTGATAATCAACGTGGAGGATACCGGATTCGAACCGGTGACCTCTTGCATGCCATGCAAGCGCTCTAGCCAGCTGAGCTAAACCCCCTTTTTTGCCGAAGCGGCGGCAAAGATAAGCGTCCGTATTTCAAAGCAACAAATCTTTTAGGGTTGTTTTTTATCTCCTGTGTTTTCATACAGTCAATTCGAAAGTTCGATGTTTTGCAAAATCCACCATTAAAAGGCCAGTTTGCTTTTTAACTCCTTCGCTTTCCCGTAAAAAGCATGTCCGGGCTGCGCGATGATTTTATCCAGCGTCCGGCTCAGCAAGGCCTTCTGCGCGGGCATTTTATGCAACAAGGTCAATGCCATAGCCCAGTCCGAACGCTCGGCCACCGCCTTGTCTTTTGCACCGGACAAATCAAGAAAATAAGGAAGCGCCTCGTCGTAGTGTCCGTTTTTATACAGCGAATGAGCCAGTAATTCTTTGGTTTTCAAAGCATTGGGGTTTAGTTTTAAAAAGGGTTTCAGCAGTTTTTCCGCGTCGCCGTATTTGCCGGATTTGTAACTGTCGAGCGCCTGACCATAGCCAGGCGATTCGGCAGCCCCGGAACCCGATTTTTGAATAAAATCCGTCTCCCGGTAGTATGTGGAAGCCAATGCGGGATAATCTATAGTGGCGGGAGGCGGAGCAGGTTCCCGGGGCTTTTCAACCGGTGGGTGCGCAGGACTGGCGGGTGCGGACTTCGGCGCATTTGCGACACGATCATCACCGGAACTGGCGCCCGGTGGTCTTGACAACGGCCGGGGAATGGTCTTAGACGGTGTTGTTATTGGCGCTCGGGGAGATGGAGCAGCCACAACAGGCGGCGGCCCGCCGATATCTGTCTGGGGGCGAAGCAGCCACCAGCCGAAAACACCGAGCAGGAACATGGCGGCGACGCCGGCAGCCCACCAACGACGGACGAAGGCGATGCGCAATGCCGGTACGGGGCGATGTTGCTCGTCAGCCTCGCGCTCCCAGGCATTCATTTTTGCCATCAGATCCCGC
>JAKOXM010000417.1 GCA_029781095.1 Bacteroidota bacterium | reverse complement strand
TGTTTTGCCAAGAGCAACCGACAGGGCTTTGATTGTTACAGCGCCCATTTTTTTATACAAAGCCTGAACCAACGGGTCAAAGCGGTTGCGCTGGGCGATTATTCCGCGAGATTCGGTCAGGGGCTTTTGCTTCAGACGGGCGTCTCTCCCGGAAACTCAGCCGAGACGGGATCTGTGGCACGGGGCGGCAGAAAGATCAGTCCGTACGCCGCTTGCGGCGAGACGTTTTTCTGTCGCGGCGCAGCCGCAACCCTCAGCCTGCGGCCCGGCCTCGAATTAACTGCGTTGTATTCCGACCGGCGACGCGACGGTAACGTCGTGACACCCGATACGACAGACATGGAATTTGCAGAGATCGTATTCTCCGCACTCCAGACCTCCGGCTACCACCGCACCCCGTCTGAAATTGCCGACGAGAAATCGCTTCGCGAACAAGTCGGTGGCCTGTCGATGGGCTATTTCTGGAAAAACGGGCACATCACGGCAAATGGACTGTACCTCCATTACGACAAACCCTGGAACCCCTCGGAAGCATCCTACCGGCTATTCGTTTTCAGAGGACAGAACCTGGCGGGGGGGAGCATTGACTACGAGTGGCGCCGACGCAACTGGCTGTTTTTCGGGGAAACCGCCCGCAGCGACAATGGAGCTGTGGCCACGCTGAACAGCATTCTTTTTTCGCCTGACCGGCATGTCACACTCACAGCGCTTCATCGATTGTTCCCCAAAGACTATCAATCGGTATATGCCCTGCCTTTTTCAGAAACCTCCGCAGCCGTGAACGAACAAGGACTTTATCTGGGGGCCGACATTCGATATATCAGGCGTATCCAGATCAATGTGTATGCGGATGTCTGGCGCCATCCCTGGGTCCGGTTCGGGGTAGGCGCACCTTCCCAGGGTCGCGAGTTTCTGGCGCGCGTGCTTTGGACCAAAAACAAGGTTTTTTCGGCATACGCCTTGTACCAGAGCGAGAGCAAGGAAAAAGACAATGACGTGGACAATTCGCCCGGGCTGCTCGAAAATCGACGGGACCGGCTGCGGTTGCATGCGACTTACAAGGTGCATACATCCCTCGAATTGAGGAGCCGGATCGAATGGACGATCTTCCGGGTTGCCGGTTTTACCCGGACGAAAGGATATATTGCCTATGAAGAAGCGGTGTGGAAAGCGCCCGGGTCGCCAGTATCAGGATCGATCCGATACGCCATTTTTGATACCGACAACTTCGATACGAGGGTTTTTGCGTTTGAAAACGACCTTTTCTCATCGGTATCCATACCCGCATTCTCGGGTCGCGGCACGCGTTATTATCTGAACCTTCAATGGCGGCTCAATAAATGGCTCCGGCTGGAGGGCCGCTATGAACAAACCGATCAGGTGCGGGCCGTGACCGGCAGCGGGACCACCGGGCAGGTAAAATACTGGAAATTGCAGGCAAGGATGCGATTTTAAAATACAAATCCGCATCGCGAATGGAAAGACGCGACGCGGATTTACGTGCAAAAGGTATTGGTTTTGACCTTAATTAACCGCTTCAACCCCTACAATCTCCGGGATTTTTCCCCTGATCGCTTCCTGGATGCCGGCGCGCAAAGTCATAGCAGACATCGAGCATGATTCACACATTCCTTTCCAGCGGATTTTTACGTGCAGGTCATCCGTGAGTTCCACGACCTCCACATCTCCGCCATCGAGAATTAAATGCGGCCGCACGGTGCTCAATGCATCTTCAATACGTTCCAGCAACTGCTGCTTATCGTTCATTCTTTGAAATTTCATGCAAATGTAACACCAATGAGCCGAATTTGATCATTGCAAATCTCAATGTTTCAGTTTGTCCCGGTATTTGTCCCTGAACTTCTTCACTTTCGGGGCGATCACGATGTTGCAATAGGGCTGGGTCTGGTGGTCTTTAAAATAATTCTGGTGATAGTCTTCGGCTTTGTAAAAGGCGCCGGAAGGCGTAATTTCCGTGACGATCGGATCATCCCATATGTCAGATGCAAGTGTTTTGACTTCCTCCGCAATCGTTTTTTGTTCGGGTGAGTGAAAAAATATGGCCGACCGGTATTGTGTTCCGACGTCATTACCCTGGCGATTGAGTGTCGTCGGGTCGTGGAACGTAAAGAAAATCTCGAGGATTTCCCTGTAGGTAATGATTGCGGGGTTGAATGTCACCCGTATCACTTCGGCATGTCCTGTCGTACCCGAACAAATTTCGCGATAAGTCGGATTGGTTACCCGGCCACCGGTATAACCGCTTTCAACACTGACAACGCCCTGAAGGTCCTGAAAAATGGCTTCTATGCACCAGAAACAGCCTCCTCCGAGAGTGGCGGTTTCGAGTAGGCCGGAGGACAGAATGGTGCCGGTATCTTTTACCTGATTGTCGGAATTCATGATATTAACTTTTTAACGTCTTGATGGCGAACTGATTTTTTAAATATTCTGCCATTAAACGCAGCGGCTGACACAATGGTTTTTCAGGCAGCGGAAGACCGCCGGAACTGTCGCCGCCGTAACATTCACCCGGAATTGCAAAATTGTTATAAAGGTGCTGAAAAGTGACTGTTTTTCAAGGCCAACAAGGTACAGTCATCCATAAAAGTTGTATAACCTTGCAGTCCAATTCAGTGAATTGTTCAATATCAGAAATCAATGCGTCTCCTAGTTATTTCCCTGCTTATTTGCGTCACAAGCCTGACCACCCTGACCTGCAGCAAAGACAACCCCGTTGCTCAACCTTTGACCGGCTATGGTGCGGATG
>JAKOXM010000415.1 GCA_029781095.1 Bacteroidota bacterium | reverse complement strand
GCCTTGACGGAAGGGTTGCCGGCCAGCGAGATATCTATCGTGTATTTGGCACTTGAATTCCACTGCGGATAACCCCCGCTGATGCGGAATTTTCCCAGACAGTCGTTGCCGAAATTGGACGATACGCCGCTTTCAACAATAGCGTTCAGATACACCACCTCAAATTGCGCAGCCGTATTCACGTTGACGCAGGGCCCCGGCGGGAAACCCGGCGACACCGGTTCATAGGGCTGGGTGGAAAAAAAATCGTCCACTGTGGCCGGAGCGAAGTGCAGCAAAACCGGCTGGCCGCCGTTGAACAGCGTTTGCAGGTTGCCGCTGTTGAACAACCATATGTTGCCGTTCGGCTGGCCGAAAGCAAAATAGGGCAGGTTGTTGGGAGCCAGTTTCAGGCATGGGTCGGTAAGAATGGTCTGAAGGGTCATGCCGCTGATCGTCGGCGTGCAGGAATAAAAAATGTAAGCGACGCCCGGCTGGGTTGTACCATTGGGGTCGCCCGAAAGGTCGGCATCACCATTGCCCTGTATCAGGAGTGAATCGCCTTTACACAGGTAGATGGTGTCGAGATTCGTGTCGTTGCTCTGCCCGATAAACTGACCCAGGGTAAACGTGCCGGCAAAATTACAGGCGGCGGCATCAGCACCGGAAGGGGTAACAGTTGGGCTGAACGGGTACGGAACTGAGATGACTTGAGGAACCTGGGCGCGAAGTTGCGTTGACGTGCAAATGAAGCACGCGAATAGAGGGATTAGAAACTTGTACATTGGTTGAGTAAAAATTTAACAAAGGTTGATGGATATGTTCAAAAAAGCGGGGATTCAAAACAAATTAATCAGATGCATGGCCGGGGTCCGATGCTGTCTGCGGTGGATGGCTTTAACTAAACAGGGAGAAAAAGACGGATTACAATGATGACCGCTTTTGCGACAGTGGGCGCAAAATTAGACAAAGCGCGGGTATCCGACATATCGTGACAAAATAAATGTTTGCAAAAAAGCAAAACGCTGCCAGAAACCGCCACAGAACGTCGCCTTAACTTTTTTTATTGCCGGGAGGAAGGCCACATCTTACCTTGCAGTATAACGGCGTCAACAAGATTGCTGCCAAAAGCATAGGGAAGGTAGGCAAGTGACGGAATTGGCGTTGAAATGAACACATTTGCCACTTTGCCGACAGCAATACTGCCGAACCGGGCCTCCAGCTCCATCGCCCTCGCCCCGTTGATCGTGGCTGCATTGATCGCTTCTTCGGGCAACATGTTCATTTTTAAACAGGCCAGCGACACCACCAGCGACATGCGGCCCGATGGCGATGACCCCGGGTTAAAATCCGTTGCCAGCACAACCGGAAGCCCCGCATCGATCATTTTTCGGGCCGGTGCGAAGGGTATTCCGAGAAAAAAGGCGCAGGACGGCAAGAGCGTCGGCAATGTGCCGCCTTCGAGAAGTGCGGCTATTTCGGCATCGCCGGTATACTCGAGGTGATCCACCGAAATGGCGCCATTGGCCACTCCGACCTGAACGCCTCCCGAATAGTCCAGTTCATTGGCGTGTATTTTTGCCTTTAACCCGAATCGGGCCGCCGCTTTCAATATCCGGTCTGTTTCGGCCACCGTGTAGAAACCCCGGTCGCAAAACACATCGCAGTACTCAGCCAGGTTTTCCTCGACAACCTTTGGCATCATATCATTGATTATCAAATCAATATAATCATTTCGGCGTTCTTTGTATTCGGCCGGTACGGCGTGTGCGCCCAGGAAAGTCGCCTTGATCGGTATCGGGCTCACTGCCTTGAGCCGCTTGACGACCCGCAGCATTTTCAGTTCGCTTTCCAGCGTCAGCCCGTATCCGCTTTTTATCTCGATCGCGCCGGTTCCGTAACCAATGACTTCATGCAGCCTCAGGAGAGCGCTTTCAAAGAGATCATCTTCCGAAGTTTGCTGCAGACGCCGGGCGGAATTCAGTATGCCGCCGCCGCGCTGTGCGATTTCTTCATAAGTGAGCCCGCGAATTCGATCGACGAACTCCTCTTCCCGGCTGGCGGCAAACACGAGGTGGGTGTGCGAGTCGCACCAGGAGGGGAACACCATGCGTCCGGCAGCATCCACGATCTGGTCCGCACGGTCGGGACAGCGTTCCATGGCGCCGAAAGAAGCGATCCTGTCGTTCTCGATCAGGAGGAACGCGTTGTTGATTGCCGGAAGCACGGCCATATCCGCCCCTTTGACGAGTGGACGCGGATTTGTTTCTGCCTGAACAAGCGTTTTGATATTGCGGATAAGAAGACTGGACATATATTATCGTGTGTTTACAAAATAATCGGGCGGCAAAACTATTTACTTTTGCCGGGTTGGCCGGACACCATCTTATAAATCAACCACAAGTGATGAGCAAAAACTGCGTTTTTATTACGTTTTCCCTGCTGTTGCCTTTGTTTTCCTGCAATAACCAAAAGACCTGCAAATACAAACCGGCGCCGATTTTTGAGGCCGGATTGCCCCATGTCCTGCAGTACAATTTTGAAAAACAAGGCAGTCAGTCGCTGGAAAGCCTGATGCTCGACACCAACGTGCTGCTGGAAATCAACCAGGACGTATGCGAACAAACCCGGCAGGAGTACCGCTTTACCGTTCAGGGCGATTACAGCAAGTTTCCGGATTCTCTCTGGCTGAAAGAAGCTTCGCGTCAGCTGGTGTTCCTCAGCTCGTTTTCACCCAAGCAGGCGCCCCTCAAGGCATGGGCGGACATAATCGAAACGCGCAGACCGGATATGCGCCTGGGCGAGGACAACGAAGTGGACAAAGGTGTTTTTGTTCGTGTCGACCGCATTGTCAGTCCTGAAAAAAGCACCATGATCGTTGTTTTTTCCCAGCAGTAGAGCGTTCCACGCTGGCTGTCCGCTTCCGGAAAATGGTTCAGGCAAGGCCGTAAACCCGGTTTTCGTCGTTTTGCTGCCTTGTATGGCATAAAAATGTGCCTGCCAAATCATGGGCGCCCTATACCCGGTATTTTTTGGTCCATTTACTCTTGGCCATCAGTACATTGAGTCCGTCATTGATGTCGGGCGAAATGCGCATGCGCAGCACGAGGATGCCAAATCCAAGTATATACAAACCGGATCGGATGGCAATATCGAGCAGGCTGATATTCGTCAGGGGCACGAACTGAACCACAAAATATACGGCCACAGCGAGCAACAATGCACGCCATGTATTACCGGAGAAAGGCGTCACGCCGAACTTCAGCCTGACCAACAGGATGTTGACGCTGTTGTAACAGGTTACGGAAATCAGGGTTGAGATGGCTGCGCCGGTTATCCCGACAAGCGGAATCAGCCAGATATTGCAGGCGATATTGATTACGGCGACGATCCCCAGCGATACCAGCGACCAGATGTAGTAACGCGAATAATAAACCATGTAGTTGTTGAGCCCCGTGCTCATTTCAATGATCCGGGAAATGCCGATAAAAAGCAGCACGTATTTGCCCGTAGCTACCACGGTTCCGTTGGGAATGATCTTGAAAAGGCTGTCTATGGACAACCAGACGGCCCCGAAGACCAATAAGCCTACCACCAAAAGGTTGATGGATACCTTTTTATACAGGCTTTCCATTTCTGTCCGGTTGTCGTCAACGATGTATTTGGCCACCGAAGAAGCGCTTGCGGCATACAGGCTTTTTGTCGGAATGTCGATCGCTGCTGCAATATATGCGGCAATGGAATAGACGGTTGCCGATTCGAGCGTACTCAGCGACCCGACCATAAAAATGTCGATTTTGGATGCCGTTTGCAGTGCAAAACCGCCCAGGGCTCCAAATCCGACAAAACGGAACAATTCTTTTCGCAATTCAGGCGTCAGAAATTTCCAGTAGGGGCGCCAGTGCCATTCTCCCAGCCAGCGCAGGTATGCGGCCATACCGATCATGACCAGAAATGCATGTATGATCAATCCCCAGACTGCGGCGCCAAGCGGTATCCACTGTTGCCAGACCGCGATTACGAGAGATGGCTGGACGATCTTCTGGGAAAAATCGATCAACAGGGAAGGTACTACGATGCGCTTGAAATTGTAGGAATAAATGCTCAGAATCACCCCGACAGAATAAAAACAAGCCAGGGGTGCCGCCATCCACAGGTACCGGAGTAAAATGGCCGGATCGCCTTTCGATCGCTTCACCATGAATGCCGAAAAAGGCTCCCAGAATGCCCAGGCGAGCAGGCCCGTAAGCAGGCAACCCAGCAGACACATCGTCAGCAGCAATGGCAAAAAACCGTTGTGGCCCGTTTTTTTGTCCTGAAATCGCGGAAAAAAGCGCAAAGCGACCGTATTGCCGCCAAGGGTGAGCAATGGCAGACTGATCATTCCTACCTGAAGCAGGACCACCACCAATCCGTTGGTTTCGAGCGAATGCGGATAGATAAACAACGTGCTCACTGCACCGATGCACAGTCCTACGAGGTTGACCGCCGAATGTTTCAGGCTCTGCCGCCGGATTACGCCCATGTGTAAACACAAAGAAATGTGGCCATACGCATGCCGGTTAAAAAAGCGCCGCTCCGGAGCTGCGTATGCTTCCGGAGCGGTGCAAAGTTGAATTATTTTTATCCGAAATAGAGCGTATTATTACTCCGTCACGACAAAACGCTTTGTAAACGAACCTTTTTCGTTGTGAACGGACACGACATAGAACCCCGCGTTCAGATGATCGGTCGGAATTTCTATGCTGTTGTCGCCTGTGGAAAGTCGGAGCGTCTGACTCTGGCAGACCCGGCCTGCGGCGTCGGTGACGAGCAGGGCAACGTCCATGGATTCATCCGATGTGATATCCAGTCTGGCAGGAAAACCGCCCGGAACCGGGTTGGGCGACAATTCCGCCAGTACAACGCGTTCCAGTTCATTGGTGGCAGTCAGGTTTTTCGTCCGGAACACACCGACCTGGATATTGTCATAAGGCTGGCAGATATCCCATTCATTGTATACCCGGACCCTCCAGTACATGTTCCAGTTGTTCAGCAGCCCTTTGGTGATCGTGGTGGAAGTGACGGGGCCTGTGAACACCTGGTGGTATACTTTCGGCGAGAAACTTGCCTGCGGGCTTACCTCCACAACATAGAAAGAAGCGCCCGGCACGAGATTCCACTGCAAAGTGACATTGTTGTACTGCACATTCTGGCTGTCAACAGGGCTGATCAACGCAACAGAGGCGTTGTCGTCAATTTCCGAAAAGGGCGGGTCCCCGGCAATATATGCGGAATGTTCCGTGTAAAGATTTTCACGCATGGCCTCCATCTGTTCCTGTGTGAAACGGGAAGCGCACTCATCGTTCGCATATCCCATAAACAAACTTGCATCCGAACGAAACTCTATCCCGTTGGGATCGCGCTGGAGGATATTGCTTTCTTTATTGTTGTTGCAAAACCAGCGGTTGTTCAGATAATCAGGTCTGGTATCGCAGAACCCGTCGCCGGAAAAATAGCAGTTGCTGCCGTCCGTTTTTTCTACCGGGAAACCGTTGATCTCATCCGGCGCCGCCTGCGAATAGTCCCACTGAAAGCCTTCCCAACCTAAAAAAGGGTGCGGCAGCGACAGGTGGTGGCCGGCCTCGTGCGACCAGGTGGTATTATCGGCGCCGGAGCACTTCTTCCCCAGCACGATGGCATCCTGCCAGGCGTACCCGCAGTTGCCTGCCGGGTCGTCAACCACAAATGCATTCAGGCGATTGGGCAATTTGTTCTGGTTGATCAGTTGGCTGCCGCCGCTGTACTGGTGCTTGTACCATGCGGAATTATTCAGGTATCGTACGGCATCGCCGGGTACGAGATAGAACCGAATATGCGCATCGGCGTAATTTTCATTCATCTCGCAGACCGACCGTATAGCATTTTCAAAAGGAAAATAGCCGTTGCCGGAGTTGTCGCCAACGATCTGGACGGTCATCGGTACGTACAGCCAGGCTGTATCGACACCCCGGTCGTGGACGATTTCGCTTTTATGCAACTGATACCAGTCGAGCCAGGGAGATTTACCGGTGTAGCCGCACCATTCGTTGGCCAGAGGGGTTTGTGCCATGCCCGAAGCGGCAAGACACGATATAATACAAACGATAACGAATTGCCTGATTCGCATTATGTCACAGAGATTTGAATAGTTGGACCTGGTTTGTCGTGCAAATGTCTGTTTTGATCTGCAGATTTTAGCAAAAACTATCATTATAGCGCCAACCGGCGACAATTTATTTACCCGCAAGTATGAATACCCGGGTTTTTACGCCGGTTTCCGCGTAGTAAACAAGCGTATAAGCCCCGGCAGGCCACGCGCCCGAAGGCAGCGACAACTTCTGCCGTGAAGTTGCCTCGATACCGGCTTGCCACACCTGCCTTCCCATTGCATCATAAACGGAGCAACGGCTGTTTTGGTTGAGCCATTTTGGCGAGAGTTCCAGGGTGAGTGCCTGTCCGGGTCTCAGCAGGGTGGGGTAGCAGCGCCATCCGTCATCGTCAGGTTCTGTAGTAGCAGTAGCGGGTGTTGTAAAAAAACTCTGCTGCGGTGCAAAATTGGTGCAGGCATACCAATGGTTGAAAGGACGCACGCGCCAGTAGTAGTTTTTATTCGGTAGCAGGTTGCTGGTAATCGTAAACGATGTATCTGTCGTTACCAGTTCGAATTCCTTGACTGTAAAAGAACTGATACGCGTGTATTGCAACAGGTAATGCGTGGCATGCGGCACGGATGACCAGGTAAGCGTAATGCCGGTTGTCGGTGTGTTTTCACCGTCGGCGGGCATGAGCAATGCGGGCATACCGGTAATGTCCTGCTCTGCCGGGCTGTCGGCCAGCCAGGCAGACTTTACGGAAACCAGGTTGGCACGCATCGCGCTGATCTCTTCGTCGGAAAAGCGGGTTTGGCACTCGTCATACGAATAGGACATGTACAGTGTGCCGTCGGAATAAAACGACGCGCCGGCAGGGTCGTACTCTTTCGACAAACTGTTGCTTTGACCGTCGCAGGGCCAGCGGTTGCTCAGGTAGTCGGGCTTCGTATCGCATATCAGGTCGGCCGCAATATCGCAATTGCTCCCGTCGAGGTATTCGACGAGAGCGGTATCCAGCGGAGCGGGTATCTGCGTGTCGATGGTGTCGTGAAAATATGTGTAATCGTATGTTACCTGGGTAGGGGTAGGGTTGGCCGAATTGTAGTTTTTGCCTTCCCATCCGATAAACGGATGCGGGAGCGACAGGGCATGCCCGACTTCATGCGCCCATGTGTGATCGCCCGATGCTGCACAACTGTGCGCGATGGCTACTCCGGCGTATTTCAGGTTGTATCCACAGTTGCCGGCCACACTGGCTGCGAAATAGGCATTCAGTGCGCTGTCAACATTGTTCGTGAGCATCATATCGATGCCCTGCGGAATTGTCGTGTGCTGGTACCAAAGCGTGTTGTCGATCAGATCCCAGTCGTTTTTAAAGAAAAACCGGATGCCCGAAGGAGCATAATCGGCATTTAACTGGCAAAATGCTGCCAGCACCCGTTCGGGTGAAAACCGTCCCGAGCCGTTGTCCTTTGCCAGCAAATGCAACTGGAGCGCGACGTACAACGTATCAATCGAACGGGCTGTCACATAATTCTGCGGATGGGCATAATATTCTTTTAGCCAGGGGTCGATACCGGGTGGCGTACCGCAGGGCGCCAGATCGTACTTGGATGGTTCCTGTGCAAAAAGACTGAAAGCAAAAAGGCCTAAAACGAGTGTAAATAACGAACGCATATCTTTGACTGGTAGTTGTAAAACCCGGCAAACATAAGCATCTCCATTAGCAGGGACCTGTTTTCGACAACAGAATGAGGTGAAATGTTCAATCTTTACATCGAAATGAGATACTTGCGCAGCGTGCAGGACATGCCTGGAAGACAACAAGTATTCCGGTTTACCCGAAACAAACTGATTCCGTGATCACATTGCCCAAGCGGACAACCTGAGCGGCCAGCAGATCGAAATCTTCCGCACGACTTCTGTGGTTCGAAACGGCTGCCCGCAAAGCATATCGCCCTTGTATCACCGTCGCCGATACCGTCGCAATCCCTTCTTCCTGCAAACGCATGAGGATCTCCTTGTTGACATCCTGCGCTGTGGCGGAGGACCACCCGGTGCGGATATACCGGAAGCAGACGATGTTCAGATCGACGGGCGCCAGCAGTTCCAGGTGCGGGTGTTGTTCGATCAGTTGAGCCAAATACCGCGCCTGCGAGATGTTTTGCCGGATGAGGGCCATAAAAGCGAAAACGCCATACGTTTTCAGCGACATCCAGATTTTCAGCGCCTTGAAACCCCTGGACAACTCGATACCGTAGTCGCCGAAAGAATGCGAGCCTGCCGAAACACCGCGTTCGTGTTGCAACAGGTAATTGGGCGTTTGTGCGAAAGCCTGCCGCTGCGCCTCGGCATTCCGGACCAATACGCAAGCCGCTTCGTATGGAATATGCATCCACTTGTGATAGTCAAAAGCAACGCTGTCCGCTTCTTCAATGGCATGGAGAAGGGCGGCGTATTCCGGCAAGGGTTTGGCGAGTGCGCCGAAGGCGCCGTCGACATGAAACCACAGCCCGTATTTTCGGCTGATTGCGAGCAATTCATCCAGCGGATCAATCGCTCCGGTGTTCACCGTACCTGCATTGCCTACAATACAAAAGGGAATACATCCTTCGGCGATATCGTTTTGGATGATTTCTTCCAGCAAATCGGTGCGGATCCGGAACTGCTCATCAACAGGTACCGTCCGAACGCTGCCGGCGCCCATGCCCATGACTTCTGCCGCTTTCCGGATGCAGTTGTGCGTCTCGCCGGAGCAATACATGACCATCTCGCCTGCCATGGCACGGGCGCCCAAACGCCTCATATCTCCGCCGGAAGCATGGTTGCGCGCAACGATCAGCGCCGTCAGATTAGCCATGGAAGCGCCGCTCACAAGCAGGCCGGAAGCGGAGGAAGGATAACCGAGTAATTGTTTGCTCCATGCCAGGACCTGCTGTTCCACCTTCATGGCCGAGTGGTCGCCAAGGCAAACATTGGAATTTATCGTTGCGGCCAGCATGTCGGCCAGCATGCTGACTGCGTTGCCGCTGCCCATTACCCAGCCCCAAAACCGCGGATGGATATTCCCGGTCGGATAGGGGAGTACAAGTTCTTTGAAATCAGCGTAAACTGCTTCGGGGTCCTGCGGCCTGTAAGGCAGGCCTTCTTCGAATTTCGATTGATCGGATGCCGGCATAAGTCGCCATACGGGTGCTTCGCGCACTTCCTGGAGATAATCGAACATATCATCGAGCATTTGATGGCCGAGTTTTCGGAGGGAATCCCAGTTTTTGGGATCGAGGGTCAGGTCGGGTCGGGTGGACATTAGATTTTGTTTTTGTTAGAAAAAATAGCCTTTTAAAGGTTCGGGGGTTTCAATCCATTCAATCGTTGTTTGCCAGAGCGACTGACTCTCGGGATTAAAAAAACCGTCGTGCCCGACTTGTTGCAGACCTGCCTCACTGGGATGCAGGTGCAGCCAGCGGGTGCGTGCGGCGCTAAAATGGCCGAGCAATGCTGATACGGCCTTTGGCGGAGAGAACCAGTCGTCGGAAAAACTGAGGGCCAGCAGCGGCACATTCAGTTTGCGGTAGTTATTGTCGGGGAAAACGTCAAACAAACCATTCGGCCGGTTGCACCAGTCGGAAAATTCCGTCACCACCCCTTTGGGCAAATCACGCAGAAAATTAAGCCGGGTACCGGGGTAGTACCCGTACCAGGCACTGATGATCGGGGCAAGGATTTTCATCATCCATATCTTGGGCTGGCTCCGGCGCGGCCAAAGCTGCCAGCAGGAGAGCGCGCTGCTTACCAGGACCACCCGGTTGATAAATTCGCTTGCAGGTGCAATGCCTGCGATCTCCCCGCTGAGACAGTGGCCCAGAAAGATGAGCTCGTAATTGGGGAAACGATTGCGCGCGAACAAAATTACCGCGTCGAGGTCCTGGTGGGCCCATTGCCGCAAGGTCGTCTGGAAATTGCGGATACGCTCGGCGCCGGAAGCGCCTGTGCCGCGATAATCAAATGTTATCACGGTATAACCGGAATTCGCACAATAAGTCGCGAACGATTCATAAAACGTTTGCACCACGCCCGCTCCCGGCCCGATCAGCAACAAACGTCCCGATGATTCCTGTGGCAGATACAGATTCAGGCTGATCTTGTGGCCATCGCGCGTTCGAAGTAATTCCTGGTGCTTCATTATATTGCAAACATGTGGGCAGAAGCTGAATTGGCATTGGCAATTTGATTGTTTGGCGGTTTTGCCTGAGCGGTTGACGTTTTTAAGCCAATTGCTGAAGCAGCGCCTCCTTCCTGCTCTTGGATACCGGTATTTTCATTTTGTTTTCCATGACAAGATACCCGCCGTCGCTGCGGACATATTCCCGTACACGTGACAGGTTGATCAGATGCGAATGGTGGGGCCTGAAAAAATGGAAGGGCAGGAGCATGTCCTCGAATTCCTTCAGGGTTTTGGAGATCACGCGTTTCCGGCCGTCAATGGTGTACACTTCCGTGTAATTGCTGCTGGAGGTACAGACGACTATTTCGACCGGATCAACGAATTCAATGCTTTCCTTGGAAGCGAGGGCCACACGACCTGGTTTGCCGGACCGTTCTGCCTGCAAATTATGCATGAGGCCGTCGATCTGTTCGGCGGGAAGCGATCGCGACGATTTGCCGAGATGTTTATCGATGGCCTCTTTCAGTTCTTTGTTCTGCACGGGCTTCAACAAATAATCGAGCGCGCTGAATTTAACCGCCTGGATACCGAAATTGTCATAAGCCGTTGTAAAGATCACGTCGCATGGCAAGGGCGTCCCCAGTTCTTCCAAAACGTCAAAACCGTTGAGGCGCGGCATTTCAATGTCGAGAAAAAGGATGTCGCAGCCGTTTTGTCTTAAATACCGGACACCTTCGGCCGGATTGTCGAACACGGCGACCACTTCTACTTCAGGGCAATAGTTTTCTATTTTCCAGCGCAAGGTTTCGATGCTGTGCTGCTCGTCGTCAATGATAATTGCTTTGATCATAGCTGAATGCTTTTATTTGGTTTGATGGCAATGTGTCACAGTGGAATTGTCAACGTCACCTGCGTACCCGCCGGAGAGCCTTCATCGTCGTACAGGTCCCTGATTTGCACCTGCATATTGGAACCGTACAGTTTGTTGATGATTTCGATACGGTCTTCCGTGATCTGCATGCCCATCGACTTTCGGTGACTGCCCCGGGGGCCGCTGCTCAGCTCCATCGCGCGGACGCGTCCGATGCCGTTGTCTTCTATGTTGCATACGAGGTCATCGCCGCGTTTTGCTATTTCAATAGTCACTTTACCGCCGTCGCCGTCTCTGGGCATCAGCCCGTGCCAGACGGCGTTTTCTACGTGCGGTTGTATCAGCATGGGCGGAATCGTGATCAATGAGGTATCGATCTGATCGCCGACTTTGATTTCGTATGTGAATTTATCCTTGAAGCGCAGGTTCTCCATTTGCAGGTACAAGTCGAGCGACTCCAGCTCGTCCTTCAGATTGATATAATTCGACCTGGAGTTATTGAGGATCAGGCGCATAAGCCGTGCAAAATTGTTCAGGTATTCCGATGCTTTGGCCGACTCGTTTCGAATGATATAACTATCTATCGAATTGAGACAGTTGAACAGAAAATGCGGGTTCATTTGCGCCAGCAAGGCGCTCATTTCAACATTGGCCAATTGCTTTTCAAATTCGGTGCGGAGGCGTTCCTGTCTGCGGATCTGGACGATCCGGTACCTGTAGGCGGCATATCCGAGGGTTAACAGGGCCAGGGAAACAGCGAGCCGGAACCACCAGCTCGCCCACCAGGCCGTTTGTATCCAGACCGGCAGATTCAGTATCCTGTCGTTCCATACGCCTTCGTTATTGGCTACCTGCACCTGAAATACATAGTCGCCGCCCGGTACATTGGTGTAATTCGCGTCGCGGCGGTTATTCGCCTCCGTCCAGTCGTCAAAACCTTTCAAGCGGTAACGAAACCTGCATTTTTCGCCAAGGGTATACGCTTTTGCCGAAAACGCAATGGAAAAGAAGTTTTCCCAATGTCTGAATCTCAATTCCGGCTGACCATCCGTTTCAGGAATGGCAGGAAGCGTTTTACCCTGCAGGCGGACCTCCTCAATGTAAGCCTCGGGGCGTTCGGTATTTGGCTGCATAACATCAGGATCGAACAACACGATCTTGTTGCGACCTCCCAGGACCAAACGCCCGTCAGCGGCAAATTGAAAGGAATAAAAATCGACCGGATTTCCGCCGTATTCAAAGCTGAAAGTGCTGACCTGCATGGTTGAAACATCAAGCCGCAACAAGTATTTGGACGTATATCCCCAGATATTGCCTTTTGGCCCTCTGGCCAGTTCGTACACTTGCTCAAGGCCGTACAAGGCCCGGAGGTTTATCTTTTTTACGATGCCGAGTTCCGGGTGGTCCACTTCGGCATACCCGATCCAGCTGTCATTATCGGACATCCACATTCGGCCGTACCCGTCTTCAGCAAGTGAGTTGACCACGTCAAACGATACGGCCGGGTTGCGTTCGTAAATAAAGTTGATCATGGTGTCGCGCTCCGGGATAAAAACGCTGAATCCGCCTTCGCGGATAAACCAGATATGCTGCCTGCTGTCTTCATAAGGACTCCTGACTGCCGATACGGGCGATGCCGTGGTTTCGGGTTCCAATTCCAGCCGGAACACCTTTGTTTTTTGCGTACGCGGGTCCCAGCGTGCAACCCCCTCTTCCCTGGCACACAGCCATAGCTGTCCTTTTTTGTCCCACAGGATATCGCCATAGCGATTGTACTGCAAGGGTGGATGATAAGGCAGCACACTAAGCCGGTGTGTGGCAGGCGCATACGAAAACAAACCGTGATCCGAGGAAATGGTGAAAGTCCCGTCGGGCGCGCGCACGAGGCCGCGCGTGCTCCAGAATTCCGGCGTCTTGAGGCCGGGCACTTTCAATGGGTAGCGCTGCCAGTCATGCGTCAGCAGATTGAAATGATAAATACCGTCATCGTACCGGGGCAACACGTTTAGTTCATCGTCGGACCGGCCCATGGCCTGATAAAAAACGAACGACCAGCCGGGCGGGCGGAGATTGCCAAAATCAAATACAGAAAATTGCTGAATACAGGGATCAAATACATAAACCCCGTTGATGGTACCGAACCACGCGCGGTTCCTTTCATCAATAAAATCGATCCCGTAATACTTTCGTTCTTTCAGGTTATTGGCTTTCCAGAAAGTGAATTCCTTTAACCGGGTATCGTATATTCCCAATCCGGCGCCCGTTGTGATCCATATCTCGTTGCTGCTCTTGCGCAACAGGCCACGTATTCCGGATTTAACGATAAAGTTTCCCGGTCCCTCTTTCAGTGGAAGCGGGATATACGTTTTTTGTTTGGGGTCGAACACATGGACGCCGGCTTCCCAGCTGCCCGCATACAACAAACCGTCGTCGTGACAGTAAATTCGCCGGAATGCATTCGCTGCTGTGGTCAGATCGCTGCTTGCCTGCGGAAACACATACCACGCCATTTTTCCCGTTATCCTGTTGATTTCCTGTAATCCCGAAGCGGTACCGGCATAAATGATCGAATCATTGACGGTAGATGCCGCAAAACTGATGGCTCCCCTTGTATTGGCAGGGAGCGTCGCCCAACTCTGAATGACGAATCTCTTGAATTCATTCTGCGTGGGCCTGTAATAAAACACTCCGTACGAGTGAGTGCCAATCCAAAGATCGCCGTACGGATCGGCAAAAAGCGCTTTTACCTCTTGTTTGGGGATCCGGTTTCTGCTAATCGTTGCGCCTTCAGGTCCAAACTGGTAATTTGTAAATGTTTGGGTGTGCGGATCAAGGACCGAAAGACCCATATTGGTAGCCACCCAGATCTTATTGTTAAAGGGTTTTACATCGTATACCTGATTGTCTGTCAGCGATGTAGTGTCATTCGGATCGTTACGGTATGTTTTTACATGCGTTCCGTCATATCTGCACAACCCATCTGCCGTGCCGATCCAGACAAACCCGTCCGGAGATTTACAAGTTGCCCGGATTTCGTTGGATACCAGTCCTTTTTCATTGTCGAGAAGATACGCCTGCTCAAATACGTATTGCGCATCCGTCTGAACCGAAAGCAAAAACTGGCAGAACAAAACTGTCCATCCGATGTGAGTCCGCAAGCGCATATATGCTGATATCAAGAGCAAATTAAACTGTTTCGATGCGCTTTGCCGAGTACCTCTTGATTAAATGATACGCTTTCCTGCGCAATCCGGCGCTTTGCCTGAGTAACCTGATTGGGTGATACCCGTGCATTCCTGCCTTCCCCTTCAACTCATAAAACCATACCTGCCGCACAAAAAACGCTTTGTCTCAATCATCTGACTATTGAGGGCCCTGCCATCGCCGGTAATCTTGCACCGTCTTTCAAACACCGGTACGCACCGGATATTTTTTACAAACAATTTATCAAACTAAAGTTCCTTATGAAAAAGACATTGTTTCTGACGTATGGCGTGTTGTCATACCTCTTTTTCTTCTGCACCTTCCTGTACGCCGTCGGATTCGTCGACAATCTGGTGGTGCCCAAGAGCATCGACGGTACGCCCGGGGTGCCGCTTTTGCAAGCCATTCTGACCAACACCGCCTTTCTTTTGCTGTTCGCGGTGCAACACAGCGTAATGGCTCGCCCGGCCTTCAAGCGCTGGTGGACGCAGTTTGTCCCCCAGCCCATCGAACGGAGCACTTTTGTGCTGTTTACCAGTATTATTTTGTCGTCCATGTTTGTCTTCTGGGAGCCAATGGGCGGCGTGATCTGGCAAACGGAGAACCAGACGGCGCAAATTGCTCTGACAGCGCTTTCTCTGACGGGTTCGGGTATCGTACTGCTGGCCACCTTCCTGACCAATCACTTCGACCTTTTCGGTTTGCGTCAGGTGTGGCTCTATTTCCGCGGAAAAGAATACACCCAATTGCCTTTCCGGGTGCCGTTTCTGTACAAATATGTTCGCCACCCGCTCTATCTGGGTTTTTTGATCGCTTTCTGGTCTACTCCGGTCATGACGATCACCCACCTGCTCTTTGCCGTGGCGACCACCGGATACATCCTTACGGCCATCCAGCTGGAGGAACGCGATATGATCAGCCACTTCGGCCAGCGCTATCGCGATTACCGGAAACAGGTGCCGATGATCCTTCCGATCCCGAAAAAATCATCGCCTCGGCCCGAATCTGCCGAAAACCTTGTTTAATCGCTTATCCCCGCTTCCATAAAATCAAATGAATGGGTATTGTTTTCAGGGGGGCATGAGACACACCGGCGCATGCAGCCGGAAATGAAGAATGTGTTGATTGCTCCCCGGAACAATCCTGAAAATAAGATCAGTAAGCACCTGGATATTTCCATGTACTTAAAAATCAATGCCATGAAAACAATCACCATAGAACGGCTCAGGAGCAAATACGGTCGCCGGGCTTTAATCCTTTACCTCATCTGGTGCACTTTAAAAGGCCTTTTCTTTCTGTTTGCAGGCACCAGCCTTTTTCGACACATATCCTCCGATAACGGGAATTCGCCGAAGGTAGTAACCGAATTTCTGTCGATCAGCCCTTTCGATACCGGACGATTGCCGCAATTTACAGGAAACGGCAACTGGCTGCTTTTCGTGGCAGTATTGCTGGCTGTTTCAGCGATCGTTGCCGCTGTCAGGTGGCTGATGGAAATAGAGAGAAGGGATTATAATACCGGCCCGGGCAATCGATTCCTGGAAGAAATGGATGACGAAATGTTCAGTTGAACCCCGTCGCTATAATGTATACCGGGCTTCCATAAGCACTAAAATACTTGCAAATGAATCCAGCAGTCTTAATAAAGGAACCTGCAACACCGTATGCAGGTCATAACCCGACAAGGAGTGAAATAATCATCGGATACGGTGTTTTGGGTCTTGGCTTTCATACAGGCCATTTTCTTGCAATGCGGCGCATTCAAACATCTACATTCGGGCCCGCTTATACTTCGGTCTGGCATCGAAATCCGTCGGGCGAATGGACCTTTTATGCCGATGCAATGCCGCAGTTTTCCTGTTCCCGATATTTCAGCAGCATGCTGCATCAAATGGTGGAAGCCCCCATTTCACTGGAATGGATGACGGATACCTCCTTTCGTGTCCGGGTTGAATCCGCGGGTCTCGAATGGGAGATTTCCCTGACGTCCGACATGTCGACCCGATGTTTGAATGCAATAGCCGGTTTAATTCCCGCCCCTCTTTGGGTTCGTGCAGGGTTCCTGCGCCTGATAAGCCGGATTGTTTCCGCCGTAATGCGATGGGGCAAGGTTGCTTTCAATGGAAATGCTCCGAACGGACAGGAATTCAAGGTGAATCTTCAACGCGTTTGGAAAATCGCAGATAGCCGGGCTTCCATGGCCGGGCTGGATTTTGGAAAACCGGCCGAGGCACCCCCGCAAATGCATCTGGGCGATTTTTGGATTCCCCGGCAGCCGCTGTTTGCCACCGGAAAGGTGATTTTTGATAAATTTGACCCTGCGAAGCATATTGAATGTGCATAAGCACCTCTGCGGAAACCGCCGGCATCATTGCTTTTCAATTGCTTTTCTCACCTGTTTCGCATGCCGGCTGAAATGCGTTTCAAAAAACGACAGCATTTGGGACCAGCCGAGCCGCCCGGCCCTCGGGTGTTTATAAACAGCCTGCCCGACCATGCTGTCCGGCATGCCGGCGAAAAAATCGCTCCATGCTTCCCTGGCCTTCAGCCAGCGTGCGCGGGTGTCGGCGAGGGAAGCGTAAGCGGGCAGATAATCGTCGCCCACATGTTTCGGCGCCTTGAATTTGATGGGCGTGCTCAGGTAAGCCCACAATAAAAAACCGCGCACGAAAGCGCCCGGCCCTGCCGGACCGAGATCGGGATTGAAACCCAGTTTTTTATGGATATAAGCCAGCGAAAGTTCCTCTGTAAGCAGCACGTGATGCATTGTCTGGATCGCAGACCAGCCTCCGTTTGCCGGTTTTTTGTTCAGCGTTTCGTCGGAAAATGATTCGAGCGACCGGAGCAGGTCTTTCACCCTGCTGCTGTAACGTTCGTTTCGATGAATAAGGGCAGATTTTTGCATGACGTCGGCACTTGATTTTCTATGATCCGGACATCCGGTTTTCCCGGACAAATATGGATAAATTTTTCGGACCATGGCGTGCCCCTTGCATGCCGTGAACGGCACATTCGGGGTGTGGAATGCATCGCCAGAGTCTTTTAAACCCGGCAAATTCCGTGAAACGCGCATTTTTTCTCAAATTTGCGCAACATGAATTGCTTTCTACCCGTGATGATACACTCCAGAATGATCCTGTGCTGCCTGATTTTCCTTACCGTCAGTGCTATCGGCCAATCCGGAAAAACGCCGGCGCCATACAAAAATCGTTTCGACGGTACAGATCCCGTCAAAACCTACCTCGTAGTTCCGGTTCGTTCCGGAGAAGACCTGCCCGATTTGCTCCAGCGCTTTGGACTGGCCGAATACGAGTGCAACGTAACGCAGTTTTTCAAGATCAACAACCTGAAAGAAGACTACCGGCTGAAAGCAGGAACATCCTACAAACTCCCTGTGGAGGTTGTTACCTACAACGGCAAGAGCATCCGTACGACACTGGGCATCAAGGAGTGGCAAGTCGCCAAGCGCATAGAAGAGTACAACAAGTTCGCGTTAAAAGAAGGACTCCGGTCTGATAACTTTATGGAAACCAAGCGCTTGTGGGTCCCGTGGCACGAACTGAATTGCGCGGAAGACAAGGTTCCGGTAGCGGTAGCAACGGTTGGCAAGGCGCCGGAAGGCGAAAAAAGCACCGTGGTAAAAGGCGCCCGGTCGTATGCCATTTTCGGAAAGAAATATGCCAAAACGCCTTTCGTGAGCCAAAAGTTGAAAGGAAAGGTGTATTACATCGTGAGCGGACATGGCGGTCCGGATTCCGGCGCGCAAGGGAAAAGGGCCGGTCACACCCTTTGCGAAGACGAGTATGCCTACGACGTTTCCCTGCGACTGGTGCGACTCCTTGTCAGCAACGGGGCTACCGCATACATGATCGTTCGCGACCCCAACGACGGCATTCGCGACGAAGAATTCCTTGCCTGCGATCAGGACGAAACGACCTGGGGCGATCTTGTCGTGCCCCGCGACCAAAAAGAGCGCTTGCAGCAGCGTTGCGACGTCATCAACGATTTCACGGCCAAGAATGCAAAAGCAGGGGTGGCGAATCAGACACTGATTGAAATTCACGTTGATTCGCGCTCCAAGGATACTAAAACCGACGTGTTTTTCTATTTTCGTCCCGGCAGCGAACCCAGCCAGAAACTGGCCCAGCACATGCGCAATACCTTCGTTCAAAAATACCTGAAAAAACGCAGCGCCAGGGGATATGAAGGCTCCGTCAGCGCCAGGAACCTGTACATGCTGAAAGAGACGACCACCCCCAAAGCCGTTTTTATAGAACTTGGAAATATCCGGAATGACTGGGACCAGCAGCGCCTCGTTTTGAAAAACAACCGGCAGGCCGTAGCAAACTGGCTTTGCGAAGCTTTGCTGACACAATAGAACCACATGTCCAAACCCGCCAAAATTGTCATTGCCGGCGCCGGCCGCATTGCCTGGCATCTTGGCAAACGCCTGAAAGCCAAGGGTTTGCCCGTGGCGCAGGTGCTGAGCCGGACGGCGGCGCACGCGGAGTCGCTGGCGCAGACCCTGCAGACACGCTGGACGGACGACTGGTCGGAAGTGCTGCCCGATGCCGACTGGCTGCTGCTGGCCGTTCGGGACGACGCCATAGCGGATGTTGCCGCCAGTCTGGCGCCGTACCTGCCCGATACGCTTGTGACGCATACCTCCGGCGGCACGCCCGGTACGGTACTGAAGCCATATTTCAACCGCTTCGGTGTTTTTTATCCCTTGCAGTCTTTTTCCTTCGAGCGGTCGCCCGTCTGGTCAAAAATCCCCTTTTGTGTCGATGCGCAGCAGGAGGAAGACGTACTTTTCCTCAAACGGATCGCCAAAACCATCGGTAATCTCGTTTACCGCGTAAACGACGAGCAACGCGCAACCCTGCACGTAGCGGCGGTTTTTGCCAATAATTTTGCCAACCATTGCTTTGCTATCGCGGAAAAACTGCTCGCCGGCAAGGATCTCCCCTTCGAATTGCTGCACCCGCTCATGGAAGAAACCCTTGCCAAGGTTTTGCAGGAGTCGCCCGCCCGGATGCAAACGGGCCCTGCGATCCGTGGCGACGCCGAAACCATCCGGCGACATCTCGATCTGCTGAACGATCATGCACGCTGGAAGGAACTGTACGAAAAGTTATCAGCCAGTATTAATCCGGATATGGAAATTTGAGTATTCTTTTTAATTTTGTCGCGCCTTACCTGAACGGAAACCTCGGGCCTCCCTTTCCGATTGTAAAACAAGACGAATCAACTTTTTTCCAGTGCCTGCCGCCTGACGGCGCAAAAGCACCCACACATCTTTCAACATGACACAAGCCCGTCTCACTGCCATCGGCATGGCTGTCCCTGACAAAAGAATTGATAACCAGTTCTTTGAATCTATTATAGAAACAACCGACGAATGGATCGTGTCGCGCACGGGCATCCACACACGGTACCACACCGAACCGGATGAGTTCACGAGCGATCTCTGCGTAAAGGCAGTCCGGGATTTGGTTGAAAAATACCCGGTAACGATCGACGACGTGGATATGATCATCGTCTCCACGGTGACCCCCGACCAGCCCATGCCGAGCATGGCCTGCCGTCTTCAGTACAAACTGGGGCTCGCGCAAGCCGGCGGTGTGGACGTGTATGCCGCCTGCGCAGGGTTTTCCTACGGCCTTGTGCTCGCAAAAGGGCTGATCGCCGCCGAAACGCACCGGAAAATTCTCGTGATCGGCGGGGAAACCCTCTCGAAAGTGACCGATTTCACCGACCGGAGTTCCTGCATGCTGTTCGGCGACGGCGCAGGCGCCGTGCTGATAGAAGCCGCCGAACAAGGCAATATCGGCGCCTGCGTGACCGGCGCCAACGGCGAGGGCGGCCTCGATCTCTACATATCGGGCTTTGCGCCCACGATCGACGGGCAGCCGATCACCATGAGCGGCAAAATCGTGCAAAACGGCCGCAAGGTGTTCAAGTGGGCCGTCATCAAAATGTCCGAACAAATGAAGGTACT
>JAKOXM010000125.1 GCA_029781095.1 Bacteroidota bacterium | reverse complement strand
AGCCTTGTATGATGAAAATCCTACTGCACCTTACGATCTCGCAATTTCAAGTTTTTTCTACCCTGTGTCCAGCTTTGCTACACCCGCCTCGCAAATAGGCACCGATACCTTCGGTTTTTTTGTACTGGTGTCCAACAAGGGGCTCAATACCATGACGAATGTAAAAGCGAAGGTGACGGTAGAGCAGGCAAATACGGGGGCAATCCTGTTTGCAGACAGCACTGTAATCGGGATGCTTGAGCCTGGCTATATCGATACTTTTTTAGAAATGCCCAACACTTTTGCGCCACAACTGGCTCAAGGTGAATACTTTATTCGATACACCGTCAGTTCCGATTCTGCTGACCTCCGTCCTTCGGACAATATGAGAGGCAGCCCGTTCGTGGTGACCGATTTTGTCTTTTCAAAAGAAAATCAGCCGCAAACGGCAACCAGATCCGACAAGGATGTCCCCTGGTTTGTTGGCAATTACTATACGATGTCGAGCGGTGCTTTGGACCAGTATAAAGCCACAAAAGCAGAATTTGCATTTTCAACCGACTCGAATGAACTGAAAATCACGGACGTCGCCGCAACAATCTATTTGCTGAAGGTCAATGACGACGTTCCGGCAAACTTTGCGGGATTTAACACGACAGAATTCCCCGGAACAAGTGTAGAGTGGATCGGATACGGGGATTACCAGGCGCCGGCCAATATTCTGCCCGGCCAATTGCAACAGGTTGATCTGACCGATCTGAATACGCTGGAAGACGGGGTCATTCTCGAGCCTGGCGCGCGCTACTTCCTGATGGCGGGCTATCCTGAGAATGTCAAGAAAACAAACCACGCTTTCAACACCGACATCGCCTATTTCAACGTAGTCAGTACGGTTCTTTTTACCGATCAATGGTATTTGGGCGGTTTCGGCGACGAGTTGGCGGCCGTTATGCGTATGTACATCAGCCTCGTAACCACCACCGATGAAAAGCCGCTCCCCGAGTCGACATTCAAGGTGTTTCCCAACCCCGCGAGTGATCATATCGGCCTGTCGCTCCAGTTCGACCGGCCCACCGATATTACGATCACGCTCGCCGACCTGTCAGGACGCGTAATTAAAATTGAAGACCGGAAAGGTGTCACGAATGAGTTGCTGAATTACCCTGTCTCGCAACTGAGCCAGGGCGTTTATATTGCCCGCGTTGCAACACGAGAAGGCACGAGGACGCTTCGCTTCGCGGTGCAGGGACCATAAGTTAATGTGCTAATGTGCTAATGTGTTAATGTGCTAATGTGCTAATGCGCTAATGTATTCACTTTCATAACGTTGGCCGTTTTACAATAGCGTTTTGAATTACACACGTATTTAATTGGTTAACAAGGTATTGTTCATGGATTTCCCGGGCTCTCGAAATGAACAGCCCGGGTTTTTATTTTTTGGCTGCTGCATCGAGAATGATGTCTGCCGCCCTTCGGGACGCTCCCCCTGCACCCAGTCGCCTTCGCAATTCGCTGTAACCAGCCTGTATTTCGGCCGATTTTTCAGTGGTAAGTATCTCGGCGAGCGCAAGGCCGAGTTTTTCCCGTGTCAGATCTTGTTGAATGAGTTCTTTCACAAGGGGTGCATCCATGATCAGATTGACGAGAGAAATATATTTCACGTTGACCAGTCGCCGGGCGATGAAATACGACACCGGGTTGCCGGAATA
>JAKOXM010000400.1 GCA_029781095.1 Bacteroidota bacterium | reverse complement strand
AAACGTATTATGCTTGTTTTCAATAAATTATAAAAGTATTTCTAAAAAAAAGTGTCTGAAAACGAACACTTTGTCCGGAAACGGGACGAAATGGCGGTTGCTATTCAAACCTGTGTGTCAGGTTGCATACAAACGCCCGAACGAGAATCCCGGGGGATAAAACGGGAGACCACGACGACACGACGAAACCAATGGTTTCTCAGGATTGGATGACTGTATTTTGTCTTGTCAATCAATTTTGCGTGCTTCAACGGCGCTCTCAATCTCCGGCTCCGCTCCGTCCGCTCGCGCACAAAAATGTCCGGTTTCGGACATCTTTGCGTCGCGATTATTTTCGTATTTAATTGAAAATCAGTTGTTAAAAATCCGGCACGGGCTATGCAGGCATAGAAAAGGGCCTGCGTACAACCTGCCCGCAGCTATGAAACAGAACCTATTGAATCGCTCTTTCAGCCCCGGTACCGGCCGGATAATTTTGTCGGGGTCATTCGAGATTGTTGTTCCATTCAGGCACCTGTCGGTATGCATTGTTCTTTTGCTTTTTATGCAATGCGGAAATGCTTACGACCGGCCTGCGGTTGTCGAGATATGTAAAAACTGTCTGCCGAGGGAAGTCCGGCAAACAGAGCGAAGCAACCACCAGATGAAATCTGAAGTAGCAATTGCATGCACCTGCCCCGGTACGGGTCATTTGCCGGGTTGTCCTGCTGTCAACTTTTTTCCGGCCGAAAAAGGATCGGGAAAACATGGTCCTCACTGAACACGACCTTAGCCATGATACAAAACTACCTGCTTACGGCATTTCGCAACCTTAGAAAAAATAAACTCCATGCGGCGATCAACATTGCCGGATTGGGCATCGGCCTGGCATGCTGCCTGTTGATCGCGCTTTATATTGCAAGCGAATTGCGTTACGATCGCTGGCACGCCAATGCCGGCCGCATCTGGCGTGTCACCCGGACCTTTCACGAGCAGGACGGGTCGGAGAACCTGCATCTGAGCGCCATCGCGCCGCCGTTCGGCACACTGTTGCCACAGCATTTCCCTGAAATACAGGTGATTACGCGGATCCTGCAAAATTTCGGCCCGGTCGTCAGCACGGAAGACAACAAGCGCTTTACGGAGCAAAATTCCTTTTTCGCCGACGAAAATCTGTTCAAGGTATTCACCGTGCCGCTTGTATCGGGCGACGCGAACTCGGCGCTTTCCGAACCCTGGCAGGTCATGTTGTCTGAAACCGCCGCCAAACGCTGCTTCGGCGACCGCAACCCGCTCGACCAGGTGGTTGGGATCGACAGCCGGTTCAAGTTCAAGGTATCCGGTGTGTTTCGAGATTTTCCGGTATCGTCGCACTGGCACCCGAGTATGCTTTTCTCCTTTTCGTCGCTGCGCGATTCGGTGCTGTACGGCGAGCGAAACTTGCAGACCAACTTCGGCAACAACGCCTTTTATACCTATTTTCTCGCGGCGCCCGGTTTTGATCCTGATAAAATGGCGGCTCGTTTTCCGGCCTTTCTGGACGAAGTGATGCCATATAAAAAGACCAAACCTTCGCAATTTACACAGTTACACCTTCAAAAACTCACGGATATTCACCTCCAAAGCCACCACGACGACGAAATCGAACCGGGCGGCGACCTGGGGCGGGTGCGTATGTTCGGCATCGTGGCGCTTGTGATCTTGCTGATCGCAGGCATCAACTACGTCAATCTGTCCACGGCATTTTCGCTGGGCCGGGCACGCGAGATCGGTGTGCGCAAATCGGCAGGGGCGCTGCGGAGCCAGATTATCGGCCAGTTCCTGTCCGAAAGCGTGCTGCTTACCCTTCTCGCCTCGATGCTGGCATTCGGGCTGGCCGCTACCGCCCTGCCACTGCTGAAAAACACCCTTGGTATACAGATCTCAGCATCGCTGCTGTCACAATGGTACGTGCCGCTTGCGCTGTTTGCCGTTGCGCTGCTGACGGGTACGCTGGCGGGGCTTTATCCGGCCTTCTTTCTGTCCTCTTTTAGGCCCGTACTGGCGCTGAAGGGTAATGTTGCAGCGGGAAAAAATAATATTTCACTGCGTAAAGGGTTGGTTGTCACGCAATTCGGCGTGTCTGTCGCGCTCCTGATCGGCACAGTCGTTATCTACAGGCAACTGGATTATATGCAGCACAAGTCGCTCGGTCTGGATAAGGACCACGTCATAACGCTTGCCCAGAATAACGCGCTGATACCGAAATGGGATGCTTTTCGCGATGAATTGCTGAGCAATCCGCTGGTCCGGGAGGCCGGTCGTTCATCGCGACTGCCCGCCGGGCGGCTGCTCGACGAACTCGGCGGCACCAGCGTACAGATCGGGGATACGATGTCGCCCCTTACCGTGAGCCTCAAAATGCTCTCGGTGGATATGGATTTTGTACCCACTTATCAGATCCCGCTGGCGGCAGGGCGGTCTTTTTCGCGCGAGTTTCCGACCGATACCACCCAGGCCTGGCTCCTCAACGAGGCTGCCGTGCGCGCCATCGGCTGGAAATCCGCAGACGATGCTATTGGCAAACGCCTGATCTACGGTGGCCGGGAAGACTGTTTTGTGGTCGGCGTATTACGCGATTTTCACTTTGAAAGCCTTCACCAGGAAATCATTCCGATGATATTTTTTGTGCCGCGACAGCAAAACAACCTCAATGCCATTTCTATTAAAATCGGCGGTGATACGCAGGCGGCGCTCGCGCATATCAGGCAGGTTTGGGAAAAATTCAACCCGGATTTTCCGTTCGATTATACCTTTCTGGATGAAAACTATGGCAGGTTGTACGAAGCGGAAATGCGTCAGGGGAGGCTTTATATGGTTTTTGCCGCTCTGGCTATCCTGATCGCCTGCCTTGGGTTGTTCGGCCTGGCTACTTTCGCGGCACATCGCCGGACAAAAGAGATCGGTATTCGCAAGGTGCTCGGCGCATCCGTGGCAGGAATCACGGGTCTTCTGGCCCGCGATTTTCTGCAACTTGTACTGGCAGCCATCGTCATTGCTTCGCCGGTTGCTTCCTGGCTGATGCACAAGTGGCTCGCCGACTTCGCCTACCGGATCGATATAAAATGGTGGATGCCCGCAATGGCAGGCGGTCTGGCCTTGGCAGTCGCCTTTTTGACCATAAGTTTTCAGAGCATAAAAGCGGCACTGGCTAATCCGGTAAAAAGTCTCCGGTCGGAATAAAAGGGCTTTCGGTGCCTCGAATCGGCTTTTAGCGTGCCACCCTGATATGAGCCGGGATTCTGTTCGGGCTTACAAATAAAATGAAAAGATGCTAGCCAATTATTTCAAACTCGCGCTTCGCAACCTGCTGAAAAACAAACTTTTCAGCAGTATCAATTTATTCGGGCTGACTGTGGGCACGACCTGTTGCCTGTACATCCTGATGTATGTGCGCGATCAGCACAGTTATGACAGTTACCACCACGACGCCGCCGGCCTTTTCCGGGTTGTCACGACCCTCGATGTGCCCGACAAAGGCGAACCAATCCATATGGCAACCTGTTCGCCGCCCATCGCTCCTGCGATACAGGAAGAGTTTCCGGAAGTGGACGTCGCTGCGCGGGTATGTATTCCGCCCGGTGTGGAACAAAACCTGATGCGGGTGGGCGACAAGGTGTTCTTTGAGAAAAAGGGATATTGGGTCGACAGCACTTTTTTCCGGCTGTTCGATTATCCTTTTCTGAGCGGCGACCCCGCACATGCCCTCGATGCGCCGTTTTCGGTGGTCATTTCCGAAAAACTTGCCGGCAAATTGTTCAACACCACGGACGCACTCGGCAAGACAGTCCGTATCGGCGGCAACGGCGAGGAGCAGGAATTCAACGTGACGGGCGTTTTTGCTCCGCCGGCGGGCAAATCACACCTCGCTTCCGAGTTTTTCATAACCATGAATTCCGGAGGTATCGGGCAGTACGTACACGGCGATGACTCCTGGGCGGGAAATAATTTTGTTTACGGCTATCTGCGTCTGCGTCACGGAGCCGACTCCAAGGCTTTGGAAGCCAAACTCCCGGATTTTCTCGAGCGCCATGGCGCAGCACAGCTGAAACAGTTGAATATGAAAAAAACGCTCGCACTTCAGCCCGTGAGAGCGATTCATACCACGCCGAAACTGGCGGCAGAGACAACTCCCACCACCGGAGAGCGTTTTTTGAACATCCTGCTGCTGATCGCGGGCTTTATTCAACTGGTTGCCTGCATTAATTTTATGAACCTCAGCACTGCCCAATCAGCCCGGCGGTTGAAGGAAGTGGGTGTGCGCAAGGCGATGGGAGCAAACCGGGGTGCACTGGTATGGCAATTCCTCGGAGAAAGTATGGTGCTCACCATCGTGGCGATGGCCCTGGCGATTCCGCTGACCTTCTTTGCGCTGCCGTTTTTCAACCGGCTGACCGGCGCAGAGGTAACGGCCAACCTCGTTCATGACTGGACGGGCTGGCTGGCAACGGGCGGGCTGGTATTGTTTACCGGAATTATTTCGGGCAGTTACCCGGCATTCTATTTGTCGGGCTTCAGGCCCATCGCCGCCCTGGGCGGTTTAAAAATGCTGAAAAGCAACAGCAGCGATATCTGGCTTCGTAAAGGTTTGGTAGTCAGTCAGTTTGTGATTTCAACGGCGCTCATTACCGGCGTGCTGATCATTAACAGGCAACTCCATTTCATGCTGGAAACAGACCTCGGATTTGAAAAGGACCAAAAAGTGCTGTTCCCTTTCCGCACCAACGAAAGCCGGCAAAAACTGGAAGTCTTTCGCGATGAACTGGCCAAATTGCCCGAAGTGCATGCCGCTTCGGGTATGGCAGTGGCGCCCGGGCAGCCGGTTTTCAATGATATTTCACTTTTCAAACCTGGCGGCGACATGAACAGCGCCGTAGATATTCGATTTACGTTTACGGACCAAAATTATTTTAAAACACTGAAAATCAATTTAATAGCGGGAAGGGCCTTTGAGCCGACCGATACATCGACCCAAATGGGTGTCGGCAACATTGTCATTAATGAGATGGCGCTGAAGAAACTGGGAATCCCCAGCGAACAGGCGCCCGGAACCGTGCTTCGATCGGAATTTCAGGACAGGCATGTTGCATTGACCATCATCGGGGTGATGAAGAATTTTAATTTTCAATCGCTTTCTCACGAACTGGAACCCTTTATGGTGCTGATGGCCCCTCCCAATGACCTGATGCAGGTAGCGGCGGACGTGCATACAAGCGATTACGCAGCCTTTTTCCGGAAGGCGGAAGGACTCTGGAGAGACTTGTTGCCGGGACTTCCGTATGAACACAGCTTTCTTGACCAGGATTTTGCCAAATTGTACGAATCTGAACAGACGCTCACGCACATCATCGGCGCTTTTACGCTCATTGCTATCCTGATTTCCTGTCTCGGTCTTTTCGGACTTTCGGTATTCACGGCAGAACAACGCACAAAGGAAATCGGTATCCGGAAAGTGCTCGGCGCCTCGGTGGCAGGTTTGACGGGACTGCTGGCCAAAGATTTTTTGAAACTGGTTTTCATTGCCATTGTCATCGCTGCACCGGTCGCCTGGTGGGCCATGAACAAATGGTTAACCGATTTTGCATACCACATCGACATCAAATGGTGGATGTTTGCAGCAGCAGGAGCGGCGGCGGTAGCCGTTGCGTTTCTGACGGTGAGCTTTCAGAGCGTGAGGGCCGCGCTGGCGAATCCTGTAAAAAGCCTCCGGTCGGAGTGAAGCAGCGGGGGGCAATTCATCGGATGACTTGAAGTCATCAGATGAATAACTGTGCCGTACCGATTCATCGGATGACTTGAAGTCATCAGATGAATAACTGTGCCGTACCGATTCATCAGATGACTTCCGGTCATCAGATGAATATGAGACGCATTAATCACGGAAAATCTGCCCAAACCAAAGTTACAGGCAAGCCTTATTGCTGTTGAACCACCTTTTTTACCTGTTCAAAATCCGAGCGGGTAGAATAGCCGTCTCCTGAAAACGTCCCGTCCGCCTCCTCAACCAGCGACCTGAGCGAACGCCCGTCCGGAGCCTTGTACCGGATGTCCGCGCCTTTTGCGATAAGCAAGGGGCAGACGTTCCAGCGCCCGTATTCGGCGGCATACATGAGTGCCGAGCTCGTAATGCTGTCGCTGTCGGTATACGTGACATTGGGGTCGGCGCCGTGTTCGAGCAGTGCCCCGACCGTTTCCTTTACGTCTTTATTGCCGCTGATGGCTTCGAACAACAGGGGCCTTTTGTAGTAGTAATTGCGCGCATTCGCGTCGGCGCCATGCTCGAGCAACAGTTTGAGCAGGGGAGCATTCCCCGCCATGGCCGGCTGAAAAACCAGCGCATCCTCCTGGACTTCGGCGCTGTTGACATCTGCGCCCGCGCCAAGCAACAAGCGGACGCATTCGACTTTCTCCTGCGGTTTGTAAAACGTATGCGAAGCATCAACGATGGCAAACACAAGTAAATCGGTAAGTCCTTTTTTATCAGTCTTGTCGAATTGCCCGAGCAGTTTATTCATCTTTTCAACGTCGCCGTTCGAAAACGCAACGGCGATGGCTTGCTTCCGGCTGTCCTCAAACCATTTTTCCTGCCTGAACCCGGACATGGCGGATTTCAGACCTTGCCAGGCGGAGTCGACTTTTATCAGGAACAAAGGCAGCAGGATCAACCCCAACGCGGTGTATTTTGCCCACCTGTAAGGTAGCAGGTTGAGTATAAGAAGAACGATTACTGCAATAATGGCAAGATAGTAAATGGCCTGACCCATGCCCCGCCCTGCCGCATCGCCGCCTTTTGCGGGAAACAGGGTCTCGGCGAGTACCAAAAGACCCAGCAACCCGATAACAACCCAGTTGATGATAGTGACGATTTTGATCATGCTGTCGGAGCATTGTTTTTGCCCTGGCAATTTTCGGGATTTCTTTCGATTGCGAGGTAGGGGATCGGGGGGATTTGAAAAATAAAATCGGGTTCCTCGCCCCGTCCGCACCCGCACACTGTGCTGTTCATTTTCGGACAAATGCGCTTTTTAATATTGATACAAATATTTAATAATCAATTTATTGTATATTTGGCACGGTTGTAACGCTATCAAAACGCGGCAGGAAAGTCTTTGCAAAGCGTACCCGCCAGCCGATCTGCTTTTGATACACCGCATCATGATACAGACCTATTTCAAATTAGCCATACGGAGTCTTTCAAAAAATCGCCTGTTCACCGTTGTCAACATCGCCGGATTGAGCCTCGGCATGGCTGCCGGGCTTTTAATGCTTTTGTGGACGCAGGACGAGTTGTCATTCGATGCATTTCATGCTGATTCGAAGCACATTTATCGCGAAAACGCCCATTTCGAATCGGGTGGCGCGAGTCAGGCCTGGGCAGAGACGCCTGCGCCGCATGCTTTGTACGCTCTGCAGGAAATTCCGGAGGTAGAAAAAGCCGTTCGGGTTACCGGTGATTGGGAAGCGCCGGTATTTGGCTACCGGGACAAGCGATTTGTTGAGAAAAAGGGAGGATTTGCTGACAGCTCTTTCTTTGAAGTGTTCAGAACGGAAATGCTGTCAGGCAACCCTGCCCGACCTTTTCCAGCCCGGAATTCAATCGTGCTGACGGAATCCTTTGCACGCAAATATTTCGGCGATTCCGATCCGCTGGGCAAAATACTCGAGATTGGCAAGGAGAAGGGCGAGGTAAGCGCCGTTATCCGCGACTTTCCGGGAAACTCCATTTTTCAATACGACTACCTGCGCAATTTCGAACTGCTGAAAACCCAATTCCACCCCGGCGATTACTGGAAAACACTCGAAAGCGACTGGGGAGATTTTAATTATTCCACTTATTTAAAACTTCGCCCCGGCGCTTCTACGGAGGCGGTGGGCAAGAAACTCACTTCGATCCAGCACGCGCACAATCAGTTCGACACCAAATCCTACTATTCGCTTCAGCCGCTTCGCGACCTCCATCTATTCCAGCCGGACGGCAGCGCGCCGGGGATGCAAACCGTGGAGATACTCGGGCTTGCCGGCGTTCTGCTCATCCTCATTGCCTGCATTAATTATACGAACCTTGCCACCGCCCGCGCGAGCACCCGCGCCCGCGAGGTGGGCATGCGCAAGATCATCGGCGCTGAAAAACAGCAGTTATTCGGGCAGTTTCTCGTAGAATCGGCCGTGGTATTTATGCTGGCTTTCGGGCTCGCGGTGATTTTTGCCACTTTGCTGCTCCCGCTTTGCAACGAAATCGCCGATAAAAAACTTCATATCGAGTGGTCAAATCCACAAACGTCGGTGCTTTTCGGAGGCGTTATGCTTTTAACCCTCGTGATTTCGGGTACCTATCCGGCGCTGGCCTTGTCTTCATTTCAGCCATTGCAGGTAATGAAAGGCAATGTGATGCCGCGTCTGGGCGGCGCTTCGTTTCGCAAAGTGCTGGTGGTGACGCAGTTCGTATTTTCGGTTGCGCTTATCGCTTCCATGATGATCATTGGCCGGCAATTAGATTTTATCAGGAGCAAAAACCTCGGCTTCGATCGCGAAAATGTATTCAGTTTCGGGCTCTCGGAAAACGGCCTGAAACACAGGGACGCGGTTCTCCGCGCACTCGCCGGCGAACCCGGTGTGAAGGCTGTGACATCCGGCGGAGTAAATATCCTCGAGGCCGGCACCAGTACCGGCGATACGGACTGGGAGGGCAAAACGCCGGCAGCGAGCATGATCGTTAGCCCGATCAATACCGATTACGACTTTATGGGCTTCTTCAACATGCAATTAAAAGAAGGAGAAGGTTTTACGGGTACAAAGGCAGACTCCGTCCGATTCATCCTCAACGAAGAAGCCGTCAGGCAGGCCGGACTCGAACATCCCGTCGGCAAACGGTTTAAACTCTGGCAAACGGAGGGTACAATCGTCGGTGTGGTGAAAGACTTTCATTTTCAATCGCTGCGAAGAAAAATTCAGCCGGCGGTGTTTTTCAGCCAACCCGCGAATAACTGGATGGTCTATGTAAAAACCACCGGCGCCGAAGCGCCTCAGGCCGTGGCAGCTGCGGAAAAACTGTACAAACAATACGAACAATCCTATCCTTTCGAATACAGGTTTCTCGACGATACCTTTGATAAAATGTATCGCAGCGAACAGCGGACCGGGCAATTGTTCCGGGCATTCGCCCTGATCGCCATTTTCATATCCTGCCTCGGACTGTTCGGACTTTCGGCTTTTACGGTGGAAAAACGCGTAAAAGAGATCGGCATCCGCAAAGTGCTCGGGGCATCGGTCGCCGGGATCACGGGCCTGCTGGCAAAGGATTTCCTGAAACTGGTGCTGATGGCTATTGTCATCGCCTCTCCCCTGGCCTGGTATGCCATGCAATACTGGCTCAACGACTTCGCCTACCGTATCGAAATTCCGTGGTGGGTGTTTTTGCTGGCAGGCACGGCCGCCATATGCGTTGCTTTTTTGACCGTTGGTCTGCAGAGCATGCGGGCGGCGCTGGCGAACCCTGTTAAATCACTGCGGAGCGAATAACCCTGTCATGCCATTGCTGCGCGTCGAAACGTTTGTTGCGGAGAGCGATCCGCAACTTTGGAAAATCGCCGATCGGGAAATGATAATTAGGATTTTTGTGGTATGATAATCAATTGATTAGCCCAAATTGCAGGCTGCGGGTTTGTTCGTAGACATTGCCCGCAATTTGAGTTAATCATTCATCGGATGACTGCAGTCATCCGATGAATAGGCAGCTTGCTCGATGGATTTTTGATCAAATGCTGGTTTCCAATTAATAATATTGCAATAACTCTATTGAAAATCAACGCTTTGGAAACAAAACCAATATTTTAAACAACCGGAGGTCAATTTATGCTTCAAAATTATCTGATCATCGCCCTGCGCAATCTGCGCAACCACCGAATTTATACCTCCATCAATGTGCTTGGCCTGGGATTGAGCGTTGCCTGCACCGTTTTGATTTTCCTGCTCGTTCGGCATCACCTGAGTTACGATACCTATCATCCCAAAGGCGAGCGGACGGCGCGTCTTGTAACGGATATTCACCTGCAAACCGTGACGCCGCTTACGGGAGTGCCTGCACCCATGGCGAAGGCCATGCGCGCCGAATTTTCCTTTATAGAAAAAGCGGTGATGCGGGCAGGCCGGAGCGAAGTGCTTATCACGGTGCCCAATGCTTCGGGTGCGACTGATAAGTACAAAGAAAAAGACAAGTTCGCATTCGTAGAGCCCGAATTGCTCGACATCCTTGATATACAGGTGCTAAGGGGTGATACGGGTGCGCTTCGCGAGCCAAAAACTGCCATGCTGACAGAAAAAATGGCCCGTAAGTATTTCGGCGACAGCGACCCCATCGGCAAGACTTTCCGTTTTGAAAACGAAACAGATTTCCGGGTCGTCGGTATCCTGCGCGATATCCCGGACAATACGGATTACCGCGACGAGATACTGGCTTCCTGGGAAACCCAGAAAAACCTGCCGGGTTACGAAGGATTCCAGGATAACTGGGGCGGTATCAACAGCGATACATACTGTTTCGTACTTTTTAGAGAAGGACACGGTATTGCCGAACTGGACGCAGCCTTGCCGGCATTTCGCAAGAAATACCGGCACCCTGACAGTGAGAACCTTTTTTTCTACCGCGCCATGCCGATGGTGGGGCTGCATTTCAGTTCTGATTACGGCGCAGGCATTGAAAAACGATACCTGTGGGCGCTTGGTTTGATCGGGCTGTTCCTGCTGATAACGGCCTGTGTCAATTTTATCAATATGGCCACCGCCCAGGCACTCAACCGTGCCCGGGAAGTGGGTGTGCGCAAATCGCTTGGCAGTACGCGCAGGCAGTTGTTCTGGCAGTTTATGTTCGAGACCGGCCTGATCGTACTGGGATCAGTCGTCATTGGTATGGTGATGGCAAGGCTTTGTTTGCCGTACCTGAACGAGTGGACAGAACAGAGCCTTCGCATGAGCGGGCCCGGATTGCTGCCTTTGTTCGGGTTTTTGGCTGTCCTGGGCGTCGTGCTGGTGTTCCTCGCCGGCGCATATCCGGGTCTTGTTCAGTCGCGTTTTCAGCCTGTCGTTGCGCTCAAAGGTCTTGCCGATACCCGGCAGATAGGCGGTTTTTCGATCCGGCGGGTGCTGGTGACGGTGCAATTTGCCATATCACAGATGCTGATTATCGGAGCAGCGATCGTCACCGCCCAGATACAGTTTGCGCAAAATGCCGATTGGGGCTTTCGCCCGGGCGCCGTTATCACGCTCCCGGTTCCGGAAACGGCCCAAATGAACACCCTGGAGCATCAGATTTCAAGCATCGCCGGGGTAAAAAGCGTTTCGCTTTGCTTCCGGCCGCCGGCTTCCGGATCGAACAATCAGACCGGGGTCAAATTTGACAACCGGCCCGAAGGCGAGCCCTGGATTGTGAATAAAAAACCCGCCGATGTGCACTACCTCGAAACCTTCGGCCTGCAACTCGTTGCCGGACGCAACCTTCAACCAGGCGACACAACCCGCGAGTACCTTGTCAATGAGACGTTTGTAAAAAAACTAAACCTCGCCTCGCCCAACGACGTGATCAACAAAATGGTCGATATCGATGGCGTAAAGGCTCCAATTGTAGGTGTGGTACGCGATTTTCACAACTGGACCCTTGCCGAACCGATTTCTGCCATCGCTATCAGCACCAATTCAAAGGACTACGCCACTTGTGCAGTTGAACTGAACCCGGGCAACCCCGCACCTGTACTGGCCCAAATCAAACAGGTTTGGGAAAGCAACTATCCCGACCATTTCTACGAACATAAATTCATGGACGATCAAATGGCCGAATTTATGAAAACCGAATCGCTGATCCTGCGACTCATCCGGACTTTTGCGGGGATAGCCATTTTTATCGGTTGTCTGGGTCTTTACGGGCTGGCGTCATTCATGGTAGCGCGCAAAAGAAAGGAAATCGGCATCCGCAAAACGCTCGGCGCTTCCGTACCGGGTGTGCTCTGGATTTTCGGTAAAGAATATATCCGGCTGATCTTCATCGCTTTCTTCGTGTCGGCGCCCGTCGCCTGGTGGGCCATGAACGGTTGGCTGGAAGACTATGCCTACCGCATTTCGCCCGGCGTGGCCGTTTTCGGCCTTTCACTGCTGGCCACGTTCGCGTTAGCGGCGCTGACAGTGGGTTACCAGAGTATAAGGGCGGCTTTGGCAAATCCCGTAAAATCATTGCGGAGCGAATGACTTCCTAAACGGGGTAAGTGTCGTATTCCGCCATCAGGCGTTGCAAGCTGCCCGTGTCTGCGGGCGGCCAGGCAGGCTCTTCTGCCATCAGCTGCGACAATCCCTCGAAGTAACCCTCAAACCCGCCGGGCGTATCGATGACCAGCATCCTGGCCGGTTTGTCGGACGGATTGCTGAACGTATGTATACTCCCGGCGGGCACATACACGAATGCTCCTTGCCGGGCCTCCATTGCCGTGTCGCCGAGATGGAAAGTCACGACGCCCTCCAGGACGTAAAATATCTCTTCCATTTGCCGGTGGTAATGGAGCGGCGGACCCGGAAACGCAGCCGGAACATGGTATTCAAAAGCAGACCAGCGGCCATTGGTGGCAGGGCTGTCCGCTTTTATGTAAAGGTTGATATTGGCGAAGGACATATGAGTGCCTTCTCCTGCTTGCCAGGCAAGCGGCAGTGGTGTTTGCATGCGTTGGGAAAATTTGGTGAAGTAAGCAGAAGGGTGAATGCGTTTTCACCCATGTATTTCATTGTCAGTTCATTAGGGGGCAAACTCGTCAATATTGACCCCGTTCCCGCGCTCCGGTTAAAACAAAACCGTAGAATCTGCTTCCCGAAGGGGGGCAAACAGCTGTGTAGGCGCGACATCCGCCAATTGCCTGCATTCGCGGATAAAATGTGCCTGATCGGCGTAACCGCAGTGGTGCGCTATGGTTGTCAGATTGCCCCGTCCGGAATGAGTTTTCGCCATCGCAAGCGCCGTACGAAAGCGCTCGATGCGCAGCATCGCCTTCGGACTCAGGCCGATATGTTGCCTGAACTGCCGTTCCAGCTGGCGGCGGCCTATGTATAATTGCCTGCACAAATGCTCCACGTCCAGGTTTCCCCCGCTTGCGCGGATCAGCGACAATGCCCTGTCCAGATATGGATGCGCCGTTTCGGGCTGCCGCAACCGGCGCAGGAAAAAAGCATCGGTAATCTGCACGCGTTCCCGGTCATCAGCGGCATTCCGGATTTGCTCCACCCAGGTTTTGGCAGCTGCGCCCAAAGCATTGTCCAGTTCTGTACCCCCGTCTGCCAGTTCGCCCAAAGGCAGGCCCGGCAAACGAAATGCGGTTTCGGGCTTGAACAGGACGCCAAACGATACGGTTTTGGGTTGTGCCCGCAGCAGATAGGCATGGGAGCAAACGCCCTGCAGCAAGGCGCCCTGCGAGGCTTGCCACCCGCTTCCACGATCCATCCACGAAAAATTTTCGATGTTGATCACGATAGAGGCTGTGCCGTCGGGTATTCGCCGGCGCAATATTCCTTCTGTTTCACCCGTCACCGAATCGAACATCCAGTACGTCTGGATGAAGGGCCGAAGGGGTAGAGCAGGTTGTAATGTCCGGTATGCCATTTTGTATTTATTGACAGCACAAAGGTAGGGGTGGTTGCAAATCGGGAAATTGAAAAAATGCGACTTGTTTTTGTGGCCCGTACTTTAACGAAACGTGTATTCCGGTTTCAATAGAAAATATCAACTTTGAGCCTTTTAATACCACCGGTAAATATGCAAACGTCCATAATCTCGATTTTATGAGCTGGTCTTTCAAAATCGCCTTCACGACTGATTGCCTCGCCATCCTGGTTGCGCTTTACTTTCTCATTTCCGATGCCGTACGGTACTCTTCTTCCAGCAACGGGGCCCTGGGCGGGGTCACACTGGCAATGTGCGCCTGGGTGTTGCTGTGCTATTTTCTGCAATCAAACGGGTATAAATCAATCGGAACCGCCCTGGCCTGGATACCGGCAGTGCCCCTGCTCGGCTACGCACTTATCTTACTGATGATGATCATTTTCAGACCCGATTTCAAGTGAAAGACGCGAACACTGTTTATCTCAAGATCAAGCATTCGCTGCATATTTTTCAGGCGGAAAATGTGCTGGAACTGGCAGGCAACCTCATCGAAGGTAAATATGATGGCCGGGCGGTGAAAGGTTATTTTTTGCCCGATACGGGTGACGGTTCGCCCGGTATCCTGCCTGCCGATTTTGCGGAAGCGACAACCGCCCCCGACAACGGCGCCGGTGCGTATTTCGGTAAATGTGTGCTGACGCAAGTCATCAATTTTTACCCGGACGCATCGAAAACCCCGTCTGAAGGAGAAACGAATAACGGTATCGTAAAACGTGAAAACGTGGAAGTCATTCATTATCCCGACTGCCAGCAACTAATGTTTCACATGCCGAAATACGCATGGGATGCGGGTGTTTTTCGCATCGTCGATGGCGTTACCGGAGCGGTGCTGGAAGAAAAACCCGTCCGGGAACAACTCAACGGCGGCACCATGATTCTCCTCGATACCCTGCCCCTGAAACCCGGCTTTTACACCATCGACGCCGACTGGCCCGACGGCTGGACGCACCGGATCAAATTCGTCAAAATGATCCCCGGGTTTCCGAAAGAAGAAACGTACCGGCATCCGCCCGGCAACGTGCGGATGGTGCAGAACGACACGGAATATCGCCTTTTTGATTCAAACGGCGTTGAAATAGACAACGGCATGCAGCAAATCATGGCTGCGACCGACCGGATAGTACGAAATCTGAAACGGCGGGTCGAATACGAGCAAAGCGGCAGGGCAGGGTTGATCACTTATGTCGAGGGCGATACCCGGATTGTATTCGACTGGGAATTTGCAGGAGGCAACGGGGTGGTCATAATTTTTGTCCCAAACCCGGGTCAATGGGAAAAAGCGACGGGAACACCGCTTGCCAGACGGCAGGAAATCCTCGAATTCGTATCCGAATGCGTCATCCGCGATCAGGCTCCCGGCTGCCGTTATGAGATCGGTGAAGGGTATATAGATATTTTGAAGCGTTGATCCGGTGTAGCGGCAAGTGCCTGCCGAAAAGGGGCAATTCGTAAAGAGGCTTGCTGAAATGCCTTGTCCGTCCGCGCACAATTCCGTCCGGATTCGGACAGTAAACGGGCAATAATTAAATTATAAATGGTTAAAAATCAATAAAATATAACTCCGGCACAGGTTGTGAGGATAAATAATACATAATTGCCTTCCATATGCTTCGCAACTTCCTCATCCTCGCACTCCGCAACCTCAGAAAAAACCGCCTGTACTCATTTCTGAACATCGCCGGTCTGGCCATAGGGCTTGCTGCGGGTATCCTCGTTCTGCTGTGGGTGGCAGATGAGTTTCGATATAACAAGTTCCACACGAACCTGCCGAACATCCATATTATCCTGCAAAATCAGACGCAGGGTGGGGTTACCTATACTTTTGAGGCATTGCCCGGCCCGCTCGCCGCTGCGTTGCGCGCCGAGATCCCGGAAGTGAAACGAGCCTTCCGGTTTTCCTGGCCGGGACAGAACCTGCTCACTTCCGGCGAAAAAAGCACTTATGAACGGGGTTTTTACGCCGAGCCGGACCTGTTCAATGTCATGACGTTTCCGGCAATCAAAGGCGACCCTGTGGCTGCGTTGCAGGACGCCGGGTCGGTGGTCATTACAGAGCGAACGGCAAAGAAGTTTTTCGGCGACGAGGACCCCATTGGAAAGGTGCTGCGCCACAACAACGAGCGCGACCTGAAGGTGGCCGCTGTCGTGCGCGACGTGCCGCCCGGCAGCACCCTCCGCTTCGACGTAGTGCTCCCTTTCCGCATTTATGAACAAATGAATACCGACTGGATCGGCACCTGGGAAAACAATTCGATGCCGACCTGGGTGGAACTCCAGCCCGGCGCTGACCTCGCCGCCCTGAACCGCAAACTGGAAAATTTTATTCAGGGCAAGAACCCCGAGGCCGCCGCGCATATATTCGCTTACCCGCTCGACCGGTTTCGGCTCTGGGGCAAATTTGAAGGCGGCAAGCAAAGCGGCGGGCGCATCGATATGGTTATCATGCTGAGCATCATCGGCGTGTTTGTGCTGCTCATCGCCTGCATCAATTTTATGAATCTCGCTACCGCTCGCTCCGAACATCGCGCGCGGGAAGTCGGAGTGCGCAAGGTCGTGGGCGCGCAGCGAAGCCTCATCATCGGGCAGTTCCTGAGCGAGGCGCTGGTGATGACCTTTCTGGCCCTGATGCTCGCGATGTTGCTGGTAAAACTGGCACTGCCCGCATTCAACCGCTTTTTTGAAAAGAGCCTCGCCCTCGATTTCAGCAATTGGCAACTCTGGTCTGTCATACTTCTGATGGGGGCGCTTACCGGAATCGTCGCAGGCAGTTATCCGGCGTTTTTTCTCAGCAGTTTTCAGCCTGTGCGGGTGCTGAAAGGCGCGATCACGGGAGGCAAGACCGGTTCTTTGTTGCGCAGGGGGCTGGTTACTTTTCAGTTTGTAATATCTATTTTTCTGATTATCAGCACGCTTGTTATCTATCTTCAGATCAAACACACCCAGAGTCGACCCCTTGGTTACGATGCAGAAAACCTCATCGATATACCGGCACGGGGGAGCATGAGCGGGCAATTCGAGGTGCTGAAAAATGAACTGATTCAAATACCCGGCGTCGAAAGCGTGTCTGCTGCCTCCGACAACCTGATCCAGTACGGCAGCAACACATCCGGCATCCAGTGGCCCGGCAAAACCGACGACCAGGATTTCCTGATAACCATTACGCAGGTAGGATACGACTGGACGAAAACCGCCGGTCAGAAACTGGTGGAAGGTCGCGATTTCAGTCCTGAATACGGCGGCGACACCATGGCCTGCCTGCTCAACCGGACGGCCGTTCAACGGATGGGCCTGAAAGAACCCGTGGTGGGCACGGTGATCCGGCACGACACGACCATGACGGTCATCGGGGTGGTGGAGGATTTTGTTTTCAATGATCCTTTTGCCAAACCCGAGCCGATGGTTATGTACCTGCACAAGGGCAATATGAGCCATTTTTTCGTGCGTTTCCGCAACGACGATAACTGGCGCCAAAGCCTCGCTCAAATCGAAAAAGTCGTGAAGGCAAATAATCCCTCCTATCCTTTCGAGTTTAAATTTACGAAAGAAGAATACCAGAAAAACTTTGATGAAATGCGCTCCGTCGGGCAGTTAGGCAACATATTTGGCGGGCTTGCGATTTTCATTTCCTGCCTCGGCCTGTTCGGCCTTTCGGCTTTTGTCGCCGAACGGCGCAAAAAGGAGATCGGCATTCGCAAGGTACTGGGCGCCAGTGTCTCCGGGATCTGGTTTTTCCTGTCCCGGGATTTTCTGAAGCCCGTATTGATGGCTTTCATCCTCGCAGTGCCGCTTGCAGGCATGGCCATGCAAAAACTGCTTGACCGTTTTGATTACCGCATCGAATTGTCTTGGTGGATTTTTGCGGTCGCGGGAGTCGTCGCTGTTGTTGTTGCGCTGTTTACAGTGAGTTTCCAGGGGCTGAAGGCGGCTATGTTTAATCCGGTGAAATCGTTGCGGAGCGAGTAAATATCAGAATTCTGATCAAAATTCTGATTATTCCCCCATCAGTACCGCGCCCGTCTCACTGTCCAGTACTCCCGTTGCCGGACCTTCAGGCAGGTTGAGCGATATCTGGCTGCCATTTCGGAGACTGAGGATATGTTTGCCGCCGTTTTTACAATGCAAGGTCAATAACCCGCTGCCGGCATAGACGACTTCTTTTTCGTCGCAATAAAAATGTACGCCCGCCTGGCCCAAAATAAATCGCAGCGAACGCTGGTCCAGCAGCGGCACGGCGGAAAACCAGGATGTATAACCGGGCAATGATTTTGACGCAAGGGCAGGAAAACCGGAATGCCGGAAATGCCCGAAAACGCGGGCCTCCGGATCGGCAACGGCAAACAGGGGGTCGGCGCGACCCCACAGTTTTTCAGAAATGTTTATGCCGGCTGCTTCATGCAAATCCACAACAACCGGCAGCGTGGTGCTTATCTGTGCCAGCATGATACCCGTGACCTCGCCCGGGAAATTTTCGTCGAGTGTTTTTCCATCGCTGAACCCCGGCGCATACAACCATACAAGGTGCCTGCCTTCATGTGCGACTTTTTCGCGGATAAAGGTTTTGTCCCGCCCATCCAGTAAAAAAGTATTGGCAAAGACGACGCATTTATACGGCGAAAAATCCACCAGTTTGAGGTCGTCGAGATGAACGGCATCAAAGACGGCCCCGGTATAATACATCGCAAGGCTCATGTAATCAATAAGTTGCAACGAGACCGAATCCCCGTCCGTGAAAAGGCTTTTCGTATGACAATTGACCTCCGTATCATAGACGAGCAGCACATCGGCATCGCTGCGGTACTGCCTGTGCAGGGTACTGTCGGCAAGCACTTTGAAATCCCTGACGACCTTGTGGTAATCGGGGTGGTCCCAGTACCCTTGCACACCCCATTGCTGGGAGCGTTCGGCCCGAATATTCAGATCCATCCCGGCCGGTCCGAAGTCGTATAACCACAGCCCGGTGCCTTTCGAATTCGAAAACATCAGGTTACGGCGGAGTTGGGCTACGTTCTCCTGAATGGCTTTTTCATACCCGGTTCGGTTGTCCCTGGTGCCTCCTACGTAAGCGAAGCTGCGGCGAGGTTGCTGGTCCATTTCATCGAGCCAGAGTTTTCCGTGCAGCCGCATGGAGAGCAGAAGACTGCGCGAACGGTATGGCTCACCGGGTTTGTCGGCTTCGGGCAAATAGGCCTGTGGCCCGGCGAGATAGTCGATATCGGGCGATGCCAGCACTTTTTGAAGGGCCAGGTGGCCGCCGGCTGCCTGACGGTTGAAACAGGAGAAAAAATAACCGTAAAATGCGCCTGTAATGACGGGGCGCGGCCAGTTTTGCCGGACCGTCCGGCAAAAGAAAAGGATATCGTCGGCTACCAGTTCGTGCTGGCACATATAGTAATCGATGACCTTTTGCTCGCGGCGCGGGTCGCGGAAATTGCCGCCCGAGAGCCTGCCGCGCTCCGCGATATTCGGCACATTTGCTGCTGAAAATGAAGCGCTTGTGTCGCTCCACGCCTGCCG